>JBDGSL010000065.1:0-11594 GCA_042217555.1 Candidatus Nanohalobium sp.
CGAGATCGAGTTCGAGGATGAGGACTCGGAAACTCAGACAGCGTGGACGACGTCTTGGGGCCTCTCCACGAGGACGATCGGTGCCTTGATCATGGCACACGGAGACGATGATGGCCTTAGATTGCCTCCTTCCGTTGCCCCGGTACAAACGGTCGTCGTACCTATCTATCAAGAGGACAACCAGGAAGAAGTCATAGACTACGCAGAAGAAGTCGCCGGCGAACTCGAAGAGAAAGGCCTTAGAGTCAAATTAGATGACAGGGATCACAGGACTCCAGGGTACAAGTTCAACGAATGGGAGCTGAAAGGAGTACCTCTCAGAGTGGAGATCGGGCCTAACGAAGTACAAGACAACGCAGTTACACCTGTCCGCAGGGACAACGGCGAGAAAGACATGGGCCAGGACAGAGAAGAATTCATAGGGGAAGCCAAAGAAGTACTGGAAGACATCCAGGACTCACTCTACAGCGAACTGGAAGAGTATCTGCAGGAGAACATCAGAGAGGCCGACTCAAAGAATGAGATCCTGGCCACGATCGGCAAATCCCGTGGATATGTCAAAACCAAGTGGTGCGGCAACGAAGAATGCGAGGCCGAAGTGAAGGACGAAGTCTCCGCCGAGATTGTAGTACTGCCATTCGAAGAAGACTCCAAGCCTGCTACTATCCAGGAGAAAGATGAGGAAATTGACGGAAAATGCTCTATCTGCGGCGAAGAAGCCGAGAGATGGGCTTACTTTGCGAAAAATTACTGAGGGAGTAATTTTTCTGGTGAAAACCTTCCAGAGGGGGCTGTTTTCGCAGAGAACTACTGAGAAAAGTGGTTTCACCTCATCTTTCTTCTCTCTTGAGAAATCTTCGGTTTTTATACAAGAAGATCTAAAACAGAATTAATAATGAGAACGCGTAGAGAATCTCAGGCCGTAATTAAAGGCCCTGAAGGCTATCTGGCTGTTAGAAAACTTAATGGGGAATGGTGTTTACACTGCTTCGGAGCAGCTTCTCCTTGAGGCCAAGGACTGTGCAGAGATCTTCAACACCTCATATCATATTCACGTCTCGGAAACCGAGAAAGAAGTAAATGACTCGATAGATGAAAACGAGAAACCGCCACTAGAATACCTCGACGAACTGGGACTTGTAAACAATGATTTGATAGCAGCACATGGAGTCTGGCTGACGGATAAGGAAAAACAGATCATGGCAGAAAAAGGAGGAACTGTAGTCCACAATCCCGCAGCAAACCTGAAACTAGGTTCAGGGATCGCAGACATACCGGAAATAATGGAGAAAGAGATCAACGTAGCTCTCGGAACTGATGGCGTAGCATCCAACAACAACCTCAACCTGTTCGAAGAGGCGAAAATTGCATCAATACTCCACAAACGAAACAGTCCGGAGAAAATCAACGAACAGCAAATACTCGATATGGCTACCATCAACGGTGCAAAAGCCCTAGGACTGGAAGATGAGATAGGTTCTATAGAGCTCGGGAAGAAAGCAGACCTGATAACAATAGACCTCGATTCGCCAGACATGACTCCTGTACACGGCAAGAAAGGCCTGATATCGAATATAGTGTACTCGTTCTCAGGCAAGGTTGACGAGGTAATAGTCGATGGCGAACCCGTTGTCCAGGATGGAGAGGCCGTTAAAGTAGGTAGAGAGAAAATTTTGAAGTACGCAGCAGATCTATCGGAAAAGTTCGAATAAAAAGGTTTTTACAAGCCAGGCCAGCTTTAAAGATGATATGGATGAAATACTGGATATCCTGACAGAGTTTGCGCCCATCGAAACCCTGATATCTGTAATCGCAGGTCTAATGGTGGTAGCTGGCCTTATTGTGACGGTAGGAGGCTACTTCCTCAACCTTAACCTCTTCGACGAACTAGGGATTGCGGTAGGAGTAGTACTGATAATCGCCGGAGTACTGCTATACGTCTTCAGCTCTGTAGCAGGAGAGGCCCTGGAGCTAGTCCTCGGCTAGAAAGAGGCCTCCTATTTTTACCATCTTTTTCTATACTTTTGCGTCTTTCAACTCTGGTTTCTCATCGATGCTCGGGATAGTTTTCTTCTGCTTGATCCGGCGGAACTTATCGTGATCTTTAGGTTCTAACAGGGTGATTGCTTCTCCTTCACGGCCCTGGCGTCCTGCACGGCCGATTCTGTGGGTGTAGGTGTCTGCAGTATCCGGCACGTCGTAGTTGAAAACATGGGTTACACGGTCTACATCGATTCCACGGGCTGCAACGTCGGTTGCGACTACGACTTTGATCTCGCCGTTTGCGAACTTCTCCAGGGTGTCTTCTCTCTGGTTCTGGTTCATATCGCCGTTAAGCTCCTGGGCATCGATACCGTTTTTCCTCAGCTTGTCTGCAAGCCAGCGGGTGGTGGCCTTTGTCTGGCAGAAAACAACGGATAGATCTCTATCTTTCTTCTCTAGGAATGTGTACAGAAGCGAGAGCTTCTTGTCGGACTTTGCGTTAACGTATTTTTCGTCAAGATTTCTTGTCTGCTTGCTTTTCTCGATCCTGATGGTCTCTGGGTCAATATCGTACCGGTCGCACATCTTCTTCAGTGAACGCGGAATTGTGGCGCCGAAAAGAAGGTTCTGACGTTCATCCGGGAGATAGCTGATAATATCTTCTAGCTCGTCCTGGAAACCCATATCAAGCATGCGGTCGGCCTCATCCAGAACAAAGAAATCCAAGTTATCGACTTTAAGCTGGCCTTTACCCAGTAGATCAAGAACTCTTCCTGGAGTACCAACAACTATATTGGCCTTTTTCGCTCCCTCGATCTGAGGCTCGTAACTTACTCCACCGTAGATAGTAACTGTTTCAACAGGCTTGCCGGCAGCTGTATCAATCTCTTTCGTAATCTGTTTCGCCAGTTCTCTTGTAGGCGAAAGAATCAAGGCCTGTGTATCGCTTCCGTGTACCTGCTCCATTATAGGCAGTGAGAAGGCCAGTGTCTTACCGGATCCTGTCTCGGACTCAACCATGAGGTCTTCGCCCTCGAAAACTTTAGGTATAGCTTTTTCCTGTACTTCTGTAGGTTCTGTAATTCCGTGCTTCTCCAGTTTCTCAACTGTTCTGTCTGAAATATTAAGCTCTGAAAAATTCATCAACTAAATCAAATCCTCGTATTATACCAGAGTATTGGCCCTCTGTCTTTTTATTTCAACGCGGATAGGAAAAAGAGGAGAAAAATATTCAGCAGTAGTTTTTCTCAACGAAATCCATCATGATTCTGTAGTAATCGCCGAGGCTGTCGATCACTGCGTACTCGTTCGGTGCATGAGCATTGTAGCCTTCAGGCCCGAAGACAACTGCTGGAATGCCGTGCTCTGTCAGGAACCTCATGTCGCTGCCCGGCTCCTTACGGGAGATCTTGCATTCCTCCTCAAATTTTTCAGCTGAACTTTTCAAGGCCTGAACATGTCTGTTATCGTGATTGGTTGAAAGCATTGACTCGTTTAGCGACTCCTCAACTTCAAGGCCTTCAATACTGCGGATATCCTCTAGCACTTCCTCATTGGGGTATTCTCTGGCGGTCCGGATATCTATCCATGATTCACATTTTTCCGGCACCTTGTTTGTGGATTCTCCAGACTCGATCTTTCCCAGATTTACTGTTGTAACCCATTTTTCACCGTCCTCATGGTCGGCGAACAGATCTCTGATATCGGGCCATTTCTCCATGAACTTTTCCGCTGCGTTCTCTCCGTTCCAGGGCCGTGATCCGTGTGCCGAGAGGCCTTTTGCAGTTACTTTCAGCCATAGAATCCCTTTCTGATCCGTAATTATGTCCATATAGCCTTCCTGGTTATTCGGTTCAGCTGATACCGCGAACTCTGGAGAGTAATGTTCTTCGAAGAGGTATCCTGCGCCGTTGAACCCTCCTTTTTCCTCGTCGGAGACTATCATCAGGCCTACGCTTGGTTGCTTATCTTTCAGGTCTTTCATTACCTGCATGAGTGCGGCGACTCCTGCCTTCATATCACCTGTTCCTCTGCCGTACAGTTTTCCGTCCTCTCTTTCTGGCTGGAACATTTCATCCGGTGCCTCTATTACGTCGATATGGCCGTGTAGCATCAGATCAGGGTTTTTATCGCCGAAAGTGATGACTATGGAAGGGATGCCCTCGTTTTCATGCCGGTGGATCTCGAACTCTGGTTCGGAGAAGTAGTCCTCGATAAAGTCCAGGCACCTGTTTATCTCCTTCAGGTCGTCGTTTGTGGATTTGAACTTCACAAGTCCTTCGGTAAGTTCCAGTATCTGGTCCTGTTTATCGGCCATACCCAGTTATTACCGGAGAATTGTCTTAAATCTTCAGGAACAAACAGTGTAGTATGGAATTTGACTGGCTTGACCAAGCAGTTGACTATGCAGAAGAAGAGTACGGAGAGCTTGAAGGACGTGAGTTCGAAGCCTCTGTCCGAAGATCTCTTTCAGCACTAGGTTTTGACACAACCTTTGTCCAGGATGTAGAGCTTGACGAGGGTGTTGTCAATAGTTACAAGGTTGAAACCGGTGAAGGAGATTACAAGATCGCAGTCCACAGAGATCAGTCCGAGATAGAAATCTACGATCGGCCCGACCACCTTGCATAAAAGATAAATTTCTCATTCCTTCATTATTCTTCATGAGTTCTCAAAAAGAAGCCAAAAATACTTTTGAAAGAGTTATAGATGCCGCACCAGACACGCTCTATGGCGATTACTCCGATTTAAGTGATCTTGAGGATCGGTATGTGGTTTTCGAATATGACGGTATTGATGAAGGTATCAATGTAATTTCCTCCGAGGATATTGGCATGATTCTCGAGGCCGGAGCTGCGAATGGCCAAGAATTTCCTCTTTTCAGAGGTATCGAGGCCAGCGAAGGATATGTCAGAAAGGCCTTGGAAAATGGAGAAGGATTGATGGCTGCAAGAATAAGAGAAGGAGAAGTTGATGATGCAGGTTACATGGTTGAAGAAGGAGAGCTGAAAGGCCTCATGGCCTTCGAATCAACTAACTGAAACATTTCTCACCCCTTCTACCGGTCCCTGTCCATGATCGCTGTATTCAGTGCCGGTGGCTTCAAGTGATTCTACTGCTGAATCAATTAACTGTATCTCGTTGGTACCGTCCTTGAAGAACTGATAGCTCATTGCATCGCTGACATCATCACCGTAGTTAATGGCCTCCGGGCTGTATCTCTCAGGGGTGAAACCTTCCGCCGATAGCTTACTGGAAACATCCCATGCAGATTCGTGGTTGGCGTCGAACTCTACTCCAACCCAGCGCACATCTTCATCTTCGACAGCTTCATCTATCGCTGTCATCGCCTCGTCCATGGACTGATCTCCGTCCGGAAGCACCTGGAAACTAGCCATCTTGCCGACTTCGTCATCGTAGACCTTCTGTTCTACACGGTAGCCTGTATCATCTACATCTTCTGGACCTACATGCAGATTTCTATCAAGGTTTTCATCCCTCTCGCTGTTGACACCGGAGAGAACATTGTCCACAAGACCTACGGTATCATCGGTGACATACACATCACGAGGATTTCCTTCTGTATGCTGGAAGTTGCCGTCGGGATAAACCATAGGAACCACTGTTTCACGGCCTTCTCCAGCGAATACCTCAGGGTACTTGTTCAGGCTGACACCTTCAGGTACTGCTCCCTTCTTTTCGTGGCCGTGCTGAGTCTTCGCATGAACAGAGGAGACAGGATGTGTAACATACCTGTCGGCGTCCGACTGTCTAGCTGTTTCAACCCTCTGATCTACCAGATCCTGGTAGAAAGGTGCGCCTTCCATTTCCTGAAACTCTGGGTCCAGAACAATCCCTCCGAACTCGGCCTCATGGCCATCACGGTGATACTTTACGGAGCCAGTACCGACAACAGTATCCTCCGGTACTTCTTCGCCATCGACTTCCTGACCTCCAGCTACTTCCACTACAAAGTTGTCACTGCCTTCTCCGGGAATCACCTCTTCTTCAACCATTTCAGGGTCTGTGAAGGCCACAAAAGGATAGTCTTCGTAGACTGCGTTGTAAGCTCCTGCTATACCTTCAGCATCGAGCTCCTGTTCTCGGGCAGGTCTTACTTTGTAATCTACTGATTTCTGTTCTTGCTCCAAGTAGGCCACCTATAGCTGCTGTTTTCTTGCTGATTTTTGCCTGTTTGTGCGTTGCGTCGTGTTGTAATGGTGTGTTGTAGTGTCATTGAATTTCACCTCAAAAAGGAGAATGAGACTGTAGAGGTCTTTAGCTCTACAGAATCAGGATAATCAGCAGGATAATAGAAATACCAGGTGCTAGCTGATCAAGATCTGAAACAGAATTAAATATTCGAGAACCAAGGCTAGGACTACTGCTGGATGTACTCCAGAACGCAGAATCCGTTGGTTTCTGCTTGAGCAGTCTTTCCTCCTGTGGAAAGCTGCAGAACGCGGCCACCCTTCTTGAGCTGGCCTTCAATAAAGCGTCCACCCGTGATTGCCTTGGACATACCTGCAGTTAAGTGATTACTTTTTATAAAAATTCTGCTTAACAGGCCACTGTGGAGGAGTTCCACATACCTATTTAAAGATAAGAGAGGAATCTTTGCTTAGTAAGTTTTAATCCGTGAAAGTTTTTCTCGGGGATGATTTATAATGGAAAATAACCAGGTTCAGACGAAACAGGACATGGACGAATTCAAAACAGGCACGACTACAGTAGGCCTAACAACCGAAAGAGGAGTTATTCTGGCAGCTGACCGGAGAGCCTCAATGGGACGGCTCACGGCTTCGAAGTACGCCAAGAAGGTGTACAAGCTGGATGACAAGATAGGCCTTACCATCGCTGGCAGCGTAGGCGATGCACAGAAAATTATCAGAACCATGAGAAGTCAATTGAACCTGCACAGGCTTGAAACAAAGGAGCTATCCGTTAAAGGAGCAGGAACATTACTGTCTAACATACTACATGGACACAAGGCCATGCCGTTCTTCAACCAGTTCATCATGGGCGGAATTGAAGACGGCGAAGGAGTACTCTACGACCTGGATCCTGCAGGAGGCCTGATGAAGCACGAGAAGTTCACGGCCACAGGATCAGGAAGCCAGATGGCTTACGGAGTACTGGAGAACGACTACGAAGACGGCCTCGACCATGAAAAGGGAAGAGAGATGGCAACCAAGGCAATTCAGGCCGCAATGGAGAGAGACACGGCATCAGGAAACGGGATCATGGTTGCAGAGATTACAGAAGAAGGCTACAATGTTCTCGACGAGAAAGAAGTTGAGAGTGTTCTGCAGTAAAGGCCTTCTTATACCTTAACTTTTACTTTAAAGCAATTTACAGCTATTCAATGGATTTGATTTCACAATGGAAGAACTAGAAGACGTAAAGGACATGCTTCCACCGGAAGCAAATGTCGACGACATTAAATTTGAAGCATCAGATATAGTAGTGTATACAAACAGCAAAGACTTTTTCCTCGACCACTCAGACATTATCCAGGAGATAGTATCGGAGCTGAAGAAGAGAGTAGAGGTAAGGCCTTCTTCAAAACTCTTTAAAAAGCCTGAAAACGCTGAGAAAATTTTGAATGATATAGTTGGGGAAAGAAAGGATGCTGAGATTGACAATGTTATTTTCCAGCCTTCTCTAGGCAAAATGATAATTAGAACCTCTGAGCCAGGTTCGATTATAGGTAAAAATGGTTCAGGCCTTGATGAGATAAAGAAGAAGACTCTATGGGCGCCTCAAGTTGAAAGAGTACCTTCTATCAGTTCTAAAGTAGTGGACAGGGCCCGTGAGCTAACGGTAGAGGATCCTGAGTTCCGTAAGGACTTTCTGCATGATGTCGGGAAGAAGATCCGACTTGATAAATCTGTAGGAGATGAATGGATTAGGGTCTCTGCGCTTGGAGGCTTTAGACAGGTTGGAAGAAGCTCAGTGCTTCTGCAGACCGAGGAATCAAATGTTCTGCTTGACGCCGGGATAGATCCCTCTGCGGAATCCGGCAGTAAGGACAACTATCCTTTCCTGAATGCTCCTGAACTGGATCTCAGGGATCTGGACGCAGTGGTCCTCAGCCACGCTCACATGGATCACGTCGGTATGATTCCATATCTATACAAGATGGGTTACGACGGTCCTCTGTACACTACTAAACCAACTAGAGATCTGATGATTATGCTGACACTGGACTACATAGGCCTGGCGCACAGCGAGAACGCGAAGGCTCCTTATGACTCATCTGATATCAAGAAGGCTGTGAAGAGAACGATCACGCCGGAGTACGGGGAAGTAACTGATATCACGCCAGATATGAGACTGACTTTGAAGAACGCAGGCCATATAATCGGTTCAAGCCTGGTACATATCCATGTAGGGGAAGGCCTCCACAACCTTCTGTATACGGGAGACTACAATTACGACTCTACAGAGATGCTGAGGCCTGCGGATACTAATTTCCAGCGTGTGGAGACTATGATTACAGAGTCAACGTACGGTGGAAGAGATGATGAGCAGACTCCGAGAGAGGAGGCGAACAAGAAGTTTCTTTCAAGGGTCAAGCAGACCTTGAACAAGGGCGGTAAAGTTATTGTTCCTGTCTTCGCGGTTGGTCGTTCACAGGAAGTTTTAGGCCTCCTGGCGGATGAGATGCAGAGAGACTACTTTGACTACAATGTCTACATTGATGGAATGATTAATGATGTGAACGCTCTGCATACAGCCTACCCTGAGTTCCTTTCGAAGAAGGTTCAGAGCAAGGTGAACGATGAGAACTCTCCTTTCCTCATGGACAATATCGAGACTATTGGAAGCCATGAGGAGAGGAAACAGGTCTACGAGGACGACGCATCGATAATTCTGACAACCTCGGGAAGCATCACGGGAGGCCCTGTAATGTCATATCTCCAGGAAGAGGCTCAAGACCCTGACAACACGCTGATCTTTGTCGGTTACCAGTTTGAGGGAAGCCTAGGAAGAGAGATTCAGGAAGGCGCGGATCAGGTAGAGATCAACGGTGAAAAAGTCGATGTCAACCTGGATACTTACACAGTGTCAGGTTTCTCAGCTCACAGCGATCGACAGCAGATTATTAACTTCTCCAAGAACCTGAGAAGCACTCCTAACAAGATACTGACGAACCACGGCGAGGCCTCGAAATGCTTCTCCCTTGCAAGTGCTCTACATAAAATCCTGAATATTGACACCTCCGCACCTCAGAACCTTGACGCTATCCGCCTTAACTAGGTGTTTTTAAATCGGTTGAAGAGTGATTAACTGTTATGGTATGGGAAGTTAAATGCGATAACTGTGGTGAAGTGATTAACTGGGGAGGCAGCGAGCCTTCAAAGTACGATGCCAGAGACGAGGACGAGATCAAGCTTGGTGACGAGGCCATAAGATTCAACGATAACGTTTACTGCAAGGAATGTGTGAAGGAGTTCGTCAGGTTCGGTATCGGTGACGTTGAGAACCGTGTTGGCTACCTTGAAGACAGGATGGAAGAGGTTATGAAAGCAGTGGGAATGGAGAAAGGAATCAATCCTGAGGGCTAGTTCAGTACTTTTTCGGTATCGTTCTCTTCCACTGTGTTATCCATCTTCAGGAGAATCCTGTTCTCAGGTAGGAACGGCGGCGGCAGAAATCTCAGGCCTACAAGCCCTAGTTCTGTCATGAATACAGGGAAAGGAACCAGTTTGCAGCTGTATCCTTCTTCCTCGTATATCTGTTTGCCGAGTTCGCCCAGAGAGATTTTTTCATCGCCAGCTACTTCCAGAACCTCGTCTTCAAAGCCGTCGGCGACTTTCTGAAGTATTTCTACAAGTCTGTCTGACTCTATAGGCTGTGTTCTAGACGGTATATCGGGGAAGACCCTGGTGAAAGCAATGTTTCTGATTGAATCCAGAAGTCTGTTTCCCTCTCCAAGAACGATTGAAGGCCTTACAATAGTATATTCGAGACCGGAGCTCTGGATAATTTTCTCGGCCTCCTTCTTTGTGTTGAAGTAGCTGTGATCCACTCTGTCTACGCCTAAAGCGCTTAGGTACACGATTTTCTCGGTTTCTACTCCTTCAAGAAGATTTTTTGTGCCTTGAACATGCAGTTTCTGATAATCGCTGGCAGTGTAGAAGCCTGGAGCTAATCCGATGGTGTGGTACACGACGTCAAACTTTTTCGGAATGTAGAAATCTTTCGTGATATCGATGTGATAGTCGCCGTTGCTTCGATCAAGGTATTCGACGCTGTGGCCCTCCTCTGAAAGTCTATCCCCTATCTGCCTTCCTATAAACCCTTTACCGGCGACCAGTACTTCCATAAAAAACTGTTTAAGTAGCAACCATTAATAAGCCCTGCCGGGATGAAAGATTATTAACCACCGTAGAGAAAGAATAGTACATGGATCTGGATAACTCAGCTCTAGCGTACCAGGTTTTCCGCTACACTTTTCTAGATGAGGAAAGCTACAGCGTGCAGATGGAGTTAAAACATGGATTGGACGAGGAAAAGGCAGAACAGATAATTCTCAAGGCTTCAGAAGAAGGCCTTCTTGACGTTGTCCAGGACTCGGATCCTCAGGAGTACAGCGTTGATTTCGATGCACTGATTGACAGATTCTACGTGTACTGGGAGGATGAAGTCGAAGAACTGGATACACCTGTAAATATTGATAGCTTTCTCAAGGGATACATGAAGTCTTACTTTAGAGCAGAGGAGAATTCCTCGCTACGGCAGATGCTGGTAAGAGATCTTTACCTTGGCCTCAACAAGGTAGATGCTTCGAGAGGGCTTCCTCGTGGGCTAGAGGGAATGCATGAAGATATGAGAGATAAGTACGAGCATCCGACCCGGTACAGTGATTACGTACAGAAAGGCCTCGACAACTCCTAGAGAAATGTGCATGATTTTTACATTTAATTGCACAAACAAGTGTTTGTGAAGTGTCCTGGCGAGATAAAGGAGTTGTTGAATGTCCTCTACAATCTTTCTGGAGCAGAGTCGCAGGTTATCTACTATCTCTGTGAGGAAGAGGCCAGGGCCTCAGAACTTGCTGATTTCTTCGGCAAGGATCGATCCACAGTCCAGAGATATCTTTCGAAACTCCGGAGTACCGGGCTCGTTGAGCGCGAAAGCGTCGTTGAGACAGGTAAGAGAGGGCGTTACTACGTTTACCGTGTGCCCGACAAAGAGGATATGAAGAGGAAGATAAAAGAGAGAATGGACAACTGGGAGGAGGACAAGTTCAAGGTTCTAAACCAGCTCTAACCCAAGAGTGTATAAAAGTTCAACATTATTACACAGATTATGACTGAGATCGAAGTATTCACAACACCTACATGTCCGTACTGTGCGAAAGTCAAACAGTGGCTTGAAGAAAACAACTACGAATACACCGAAATCAATGTAGCCGAAGACCAGGAAGAGGCCCGCAGAATGATAATGAGAACGGGACAGAGAGGAGTTCCCCAAACCTTTGTCGGCGACCAAGAGATAATCGGTTTCCAGCCAGGAAAGATAAAGGAAGCCATAGAGGAAGAAGGATCAGAGGCCTCCACATCCGAGAAAGAAGCTGCGTAGGGTGGAGAAAAATGGATAGA
>JBDGSL010000066.1:0-4997 GCA_042217555.1 Candidatus Nanohalobium sp.
GCTTTCACCTCTTCTTTCAGAACTATCGCGTTTTCCAGTTCCGAGGTTTCTTCCCGAGTACCAAATGCTTCCTCAAATTCCTCGTGCTCGTGGCATACCTCTACAGCTTCTTCCAGGACTTTCATCTCTTCCAGTTCGCTGAAGTACAGCTTACCGTCATTGGCTTTCAGAAGATCGACTAGGTAATCCTTGTCTACTTTTTGGTTCACGTTCTTCACGTTTTCACGAATGGTTTGCTTACCCGTGGGGGGGTGGGTGCTGTCTTTTTCCCGTGAATCTTCCGAATTTTCGTCACTTTCACTGGAATTACCCCCCTCCCCCTTACTCGAACCATTCGTGAAACCGTGAACTTCGTGAAGTAGTTCGATGAATTGTATGGTTCTCGGTGTAGTGGTAGCACCTTTCCCTGACTTAACCCTCAAGAGATCATCGCTCTTCAAATCACTCCACTTCTCCTTCACAGATCTATCACTAAGATCAAGCTCTGCACCAATCTCAGAGGAACTAATCGGATGGTTGTCATGTACAACCTCGAGAAGCTCTACTTGATCATCATCGTACTTATCCAAGAGTTCTTCAAACTCTTCTTCATCAAGTGTGTTCTTCTCCTGGAAGTCGGCTACAGCATCATCTATACCGAGATCCTTCATCAAGTCTTCAAAGAATTCTTTAGTCTCCTTGACGTGTTCAGCTGTCACCTTTACCTTTCCATCTTCAGTAACACTATGTTTGAGCACAGCCCAGGAAACCACCAATCTTGTCAGTTTTTCTCTGAAAGCCCCTGAAACTATAGGCAGGTTAGAGAACTCATAACTATTCGCTATATTGTAGCTTTGAGTCTTTAACTCGCTTTCAAACTGGTTTCCGAACTTTATGTCTTCAGGAGTTAAATTCCAGGCCCACTTGACATGTTTCTTGTAGAAGTCCTCGCTGTAAGGTTTTTCACCGTCATCTCTGTAGTGAATATCCTGTTTACTCACGTCATCGTCCTTGAATGGAACGAGAAGATCCCATCTCCGGTAATCAGGGCCAGAAAACATCTCCATCTCTTGAAGTGCTTCGGCTGGGTTGCTGTAGTTGAAAAGCTGTTTAGGAGGGTTCCAGCATCCTATTACTCGTGTACGGGCTGGAGCTGAACCCTGGACGCTTCTATTAACTTCTACCTGTTGATCTTCCAGGACCTCGCGGATCTGTGTAAGTTCGTCCCCGTGGAGCTCGTTCAACCCGTCAATCCCCACGAGTCCTTTGTCGTTAAGAACTAAGGCACCCCACTCAATCACTTTCTTATCGTTGTCGATTGTATATGTAAGGCCTGTTCTTCCGCTGTTTTCAGCGTTCACGAACCCTCCAAGCCTGTAATGGTCTTTTGTCAGGTCTTTAACCTGTTTGGATTTGTAGGTTCCTCCATCTCCAAAAAATCCTGTTCTCAAACTTCCTCGTACCACTTCGCCTGTTATTGTAGGTATTCTTGTAGGGCTGTGAGCTGTAAGCTGTAGTGCGGTCCTGGCTTTCGGTCTTCCAACCATGTCAGTCGCCACCATTTTCTCAGCTTCTTCTTTACTCCACTTTTCCCGGTATTCTTGATGGTCTTCAGGTGTAAGCTCAATCTGTGAGAAGCTTTCTTCTTCAGGTTCTATCTCATCTGCCAGGATAAAGATTTCATCGTTCTGACTGTTCACATGGACTGTTCCCCGTACTTTCACTGTCTTTGAGCTTGGAAGCTTGTCATCCACTATGTAAACAGGGATTTTGTTGTTCTGAGTGATTGAGAACTCTTCACTGTCTTCTATCAAGTCCTGAAGCTGAATCCATGACTTGTCTACGTACTCTGTGGTTTTGAAACCCCATGTAGTACCTCCACATTCGCTACATGTTTTATCTGAAAGCTTGGACTGTATCAGGTTGTGTTGGTTCTTCCTTGAGGTTATGAATGTGGTTAAATCACTTTTCAGGTTGAGTCCGTAACCTGAAGCCCCACAATCTTTACACCAAGCCTTCACCTCTAAAGGAAGAGCATCTCCCTGTTTCTGCCCCTTTATGTTCCCTCGTGCCGTGATTCTTGTTTTCACGAGGCCTGCATCTATACTGGAAGGATTATAGTTCTTGAATACATCAAGGTAGCTTTCAGCGTCTTCTACAAGACCTTCTAGTTCTCCAGGATTGTCACTAGTCCAGTCATCCAAGTCATATCCTTCAGTTTTGTCTTCTTTCCACTGATGAATCTTCACTGAAAGATCTGTTTTCTCTGTCAGGTACTGTGCTATCTCCTGGAGGTTCTCGATACCTGTCTCATCGTTATCACTTACTACGAAAACACTACTGTAGTTCTTTTCTGAAAAGCTTGCTATTCTGCCTTTGTTTCCTTCGAAGCTTCCGCATCCAGCAGCTACAGCATCAAATCCTTCCTCATAAGCAGAAATAGCGTCAGGGTATCCCTCAGTTATCACGAGTGTTTCTGAGTCGCGTCCTGTAGCATAGAATATATCGTTCTCTACAAAATCAGTGGATTTACTTTGCTGGTATTTCTCGTGCTCTTTGTCAGGTTCGGGATCTCTACACGTCACGAGGTACGGCTGACCGTTCTTCTTCAAATGAGGGATCATGTATGTTCCTTCCTTGTTTCCTGTCATGCCGTAATGGATTCCTGCTTTCTCCAGGAGATCACCCCAGCGCTCCTGTAAATCATTAAAGAGGCCTTCGTCCATCCAGCCTATCTTCAAGTCCCGGATTGTTTCGCTGCTCCAGTTCCTCCAGTCTTTCAGGTTCTCCCTTTTCGCTGTAGAAAGGTTCTTTCTCGCTTTTTCTACTACGTCTTCCTGGCAGTTACGAACCCGCCTTAATTTGTTTCGTCTTTTCTTCTCTTCTTCTGAGAGGTCGCCGAACTCTATGTCAAGCCCGTGTTCCTGGATCAGTCTCTTTGCTGCCTTTCCCTGTGATACTTCCTCAAGCTGTGCCTTGTAGCTTACTAAATCTCCTCCAGAAGCTCCACAGCTGTGGCATTTCCAGTTTCCATCCTCGTAAACCTGTAGATCTGGAGTATCCTGGTCCCCATGAATACCGCAGTAATACTTGTTTTCTCTATCCTCTGCTTTCTTTGCTACATCCTGGAAGCTGAGAGCTTGGCTTATTTCATCGAAAATAGTCACTGTTGAACACCTCCGAAATCCTGAATGGCTCCGCATTCCGGACATTCAGTAAACGCCAGCTCCGAGGCCTTCTTGACTTGCTCGAAAGCTCCGGCCTCTTCCAGGGCATTTTCTATCTCTTTTCTGAAGAATTTCTCGCCACAGTTTCCGCATTCGGGCCTGTAGGGAACAGTATTCCGAAAATCTTCCAGGAGGCTTTCTCGGCCCTGGGTTTTTGCTGCTGTCATTTCTGCATCTCCTCCGGCTCCAGGGCCTTGAGCTCTGCGTCTTCTCTGGCTTGGGAACCGTGGTGGGCGATATGTACGTCTTTTCTCTTGGCCTCAAAAAGGTCAATCTTTCCCAGCTCAGATAAAGCGTAGGTCTTCTTCCATGCAACGCTGTAAGATAGCTCTGCTTCGTCAGATATCTGATCTACAGTTTTAGGGCCTTGCTTTATCAGCTCATAGATATCTAAGATTCTGTCTCTCATGATTACTGCCCTCCAAGAACCGAGTCCAATATATTCCGCAGAACCGCGTTACGAGATATTCCTCTCTTCTCTGCTTCTCTGTCGAGAGCAGACCAGTGAGATTCCGCTAGATATACGTTGTGGGCGGTTTTTTCCTGTTTGCTTGTACCAGAATCTTTAAAAAGATTCTTCCCACTACTACTTCCTAACTGGTACATTTTTGGAATCCCTGCCAGTTTGCGGTGCCACGTCTCCAGCGTGGCCCTTTTCCTTTTGATTTTCAAGACATTCTTCGCGGAAAAGCTGAATTGCGTCTTCTTTTTGCATCAGTTATCGGCCTCTAGTTCATCCATTTGATCAACTATTCCTCTACGGCCAATTTCTGATTTAGTTAGGCCTGTCTCCTCCGAAGTTCTCTCCAGCTTTTCACTTATTTGCTCTGGAAGTGTGATGTTGAGTTGTTTTGACATAAACCAGTTCACCTATTCTATTATGTAAGTAATAATGTTCCATTTCTTTTAAAGGTATCGTCTATCCGATTAGTTCATTGTGTAGGTACATAATGCCATACGATAAGCAAAATATCCTGACTTCAGAAAGACCATATCAGGTGTTCTCGGAGATAGTAAAGGCTGGCGAAGAAGGCTCTTATGCAACTGAAATAGGCCAGCAGATTGAGTCAAATCAGCAGAATGTCTCTGAGATAATTAAAGTCCTTAAAGAAGTGGATTTGATACAGAAAGGAAAGAGAACCAGAGCTCAGTATTATGTTCTTGATCAGGAGGGTCTTGTGAATATTTTTCTGGCTCAGTGGGAATCTAAAGTACAGGAAGAGACTCTCGAATATCAAGTCCTGGAAGAATTAGTGGAGGAAATAGTTATTCCTCAGGAAAAGCTGAAGCTGTTTCTCAGTTTCTATGTTCAGAGCTATTGCAGTAACCAGGAAACCTCAAATATCAGAAAAATGCTGATAGAGGACTTCTTCAAGGATTTAGACAGAGTTATCACCTTGAAGGATGAACAGGATATCCTGTCAGGTGTCGATGTAGATCTTCCTGAAGATGAAGTACCTGAATGGCTGGAAAAGATGTACGCTATTCTCGAGTTCATAAACCAGCCTCAGAGCCTCAGTCATAACATCAGCACGGCCTTAACAGCTTATCATAACGCATGGGAAGAAGTAGAAGAAGAGAATGAGGAGTCAGGCGCCTCCGAATAGTTTTTTGACGGCTTCATCGAATTGCATGTTGAAGAGTTCCTGGAGTTCTTCTTCGCTCATGTCCTGTTGTTCTGCTATTTCTCCGATGCCTTTCTCGAATTTCTGTGTTCCTTCGTCTCTGGTGAGTTCTTCTCCCTGGTCGGTGAGAGGGTTTCCGCATTCTTTGCACATGTCGGCGGTGGCT
>JBDGSL010000067.1:0-39296 GCA_042217555.1 Candidatus Nanohalobium sp.
CCAGCTCTTCCAGGTCAATAGTTTCTGTGTTGGTGTAGAACTCGGCGAAGACTTTGTCCGCGGACCGAATCGCGTCAATCCCTTTCTCCGTTACTTCTCCATCGTCTAGCCCTAGGCCGATCAGGTGTATCATGGTGTAGGTTTGTTGCACTTGTTTTTTAGTTCGAACTGTATTTAGACTTCCCAAATATTTAAATAAACCGAGTCTGTAATTAGAGTGTATGGGTATCGTTACTGTTTCGATCGATGACGAGGTCGAGGAACGACTGAGAGAGAAGATCAGCGGTGATAAAGGTTCGCTGGGCAGGGCTATCTCCGAAGCCGTTGAAAACTGGATCGAAAAGGACGAGGAGGAAGAGGCCAGGAAGAAGGGTCTTGAGATGGTGGAGGAAGGCTATGACATGGGTGAAATCCAGTACGAAGAGAGGAGTGAACTTCATGACAGATGGAGCAAGAACACTGATTGACACGAACGTCCTGGTCTACTCCATAAACTCCGCAGCCGAGGAAAGGAAGAGAAATGAATCCAAGGAGATAATGGCGAAAGGATTCAGGGGCGAAAATACCTACTACGTAGCGCTTCAGAGCCTTGAAGAGTTCATCACAGTTGTCACATCCGCGATCCAGGAACCGGTATCCTACCAGAGAGCGAGAGAGTACATCCAGACTATCGCAGAAGTCCCGAACTTCAAACTGCTGGAAACAGGGCCGGAGCAAGTCCTGGAAGCAGCCGAAATGATGGAAAACGGTGGGAAGGACTACTGGGACTGCATCATAGCATCCGTCGCCAAGCAAAACGAAGTTGAGAAGATAATCACGGAAAACACACAGGACTTCAAAGACCTCGACATAGAAGCAGAAAACCCGTTCATCCAATGACAGAAAACTCCGGATCGCTGTCATAAAAATTGCTGCCAAACCTGAATAAATATGAAACAGGAAAAACTCGAGGAAAAAGTCACCGAACTGTTCGAAAGACAGGGCTTCAACGTAGAGAAAAACGACAACTCCCTGGAAGCGGAAAAAGACGGCCAGGAACTGGAATTGAAAGTATTCTCCTCAGAGGAATACTCTGCGAAAGAAGTCCAGGACTCGGTCTCGGAAGGCGAGAAAGTGTTCGTCGACGAGCAACTGGAAGACATAGATGATAAAATAGACAACCAGGTCTCAATCATCCGGGAAGAAAGAGAGGAGAAGGATTACGACCTCCCCTCATACGAACTAATCGGAGAAATAGCAGTCATCAACGAATTAACTGTCGACAAAGACGAAGCAGTAGAGGGAATTCTGGAGCATCATCCAAGCGTCAAGACGATACTGCTGAAGGAGGAGCCTCTCCAGGGAGAATTCCGCGTCGGAGAGTACAGGAAACTGTACGGAGAAGAAACCGAAACAATCCACACAGAGTACGGATGCAGGTTCAAAGTAGATCCGACCAAGGTCTACTACTCCGAAAGGTTTTCAACAGAGAGGAAGCGGGTAGTCGACCAGATAGAGGACGGAGAGAAAGTCTTGGTAATGTTCGCCGGCGTAGGCCCTTTCGCCATAATGGCGGCCAAACTGGCGAATCCTGAGAAAGTCGTCGCGGTAGAAAAGAATCCTGTAGCAGCCGATTATTTGAAGGAGAATATAGAACTGAACGATGTTGGAGATGTAGTAGAAGGTTATGAAGGAGATGTCAGAGAGGTGGTTCCAGAACTGGATGAAGAGTTTGACAGGATTATCATGCCGCTGCCGGAGAAGGCGGAGGAGTTTATGGAATTAGCTGAACTGAAGATTAAGGACTCGGGGGTTATCTATCTATATTCATTTAGCGAAAGCAAGTCTCAGTTAAAGGAGGAATGGCATTCAGATTTCAAAGTCTTATCAGTTAGTAAATCTGGTGTTAGGTCTCCTTCCGAGAATAGATATTGTATAGAAATGAAGAAAAAATGAGGGATATTATTCCTCGTAAATTACGTCCTGTGTGTCCTCAATAAATTCTATCTCATCTAAATCGGTTGGATTCAAGCCAAGTTCTTCATAAGCCTCTTCTCTTTCTCCTGAAGCTAGTTTTAAAGCTTCTTCAGCTGAATAATTTCCATCTTCGAACTCAACATCTGTTGATTCTGGAAGTGTATTCTCCATCAGGCTGTTGACATATCTCTGAACTGTATCTACAGAATCATAGGCTGCTTCAGCCTGTTCTCTAATTGCATATTGAATACTTGTCATATCGCCTGCTTGAACCGTATCCTCCATCTGTTCAGTGAGTTCTTCAAGGCCTAGCTCATGGGCAAGTTCCGTTTCGATGTAAGTCTGTGCTGCATCTCTGAGATTCTCAGCATTGTCGCCTCTTGTGTTTCTAGAATCTGTCATTCTCTGAAGTCTTCTCTGACTTGCTGTTGCTAGATCAAATACTGTATCCACATCAGCATCGCTCAGTTGATCTGCTACTGATTCTCCAACTCCATCTACATTCGTCAGATCTTCTGCCTTTGTTGTGAATGTGTCATAGCTTTCCAGAGTGTCTTGTAGATCTCCTTCAATCTCTTCTACAGCATTTACAGCTGTGCTAAACCTCTCTGCCTGTCTTTCAAATGCATCGGCTACTGTTGCTCTTAGATGTTGTGCTGCCTCAATTGGATCAACATCTTCTTCATCGTAAAATTCTCTGATGTTAGTTGTTACAGAAGATACAATTTGGTCTTCTGTTCCTGTTATCTCTGCTACTTCATCTATGTAATCTGCACCTGCTTCCTGCAACTTTTTAGCTTGCTCCTCATCAAGATTCGTTTCTATGTCTAAGTCGTACTCTTCTGCTGCTTCTTCCAGTGCTTCTTCCATGTCGTCAATTGAAATCTCATCGTCTGCTTCCTGAACATTTTCAATAGCTGTCTCTACAATAGAATCTACCTCTTCATAGGTTTCTTTTCTGTCTTGAAGCTCTAGTGCTTGGCCTTCTATATTTACCTCGTCAAGAACATCTTCAATTGAGTTGTCTGCTCTGTCCTTTGCTAGTTCTGCCTGTTCTTCCCCGAAAAGCCATAGGTCTCCAGTTTCTTCCATCTCGTCGTGGACGGTGGGATCATCTTGAGCTCCTTTCGCGGATTTCACTCTAGACCTGTTTTTGTCTTGAGTAACCAGTTGATCTCTTTCCCATGCCATAGGCAGTGTTTCATCTAGCGCTAGGCTGAACTCTGATCTAAAACTACTGTAATCTTCTTCAACTCTCTCTCCATCAATGGAGACTTCCTCTTCTCTACCTCCAAACTCTGTTTCATAATGAGCCTTTCTTGCTCCTGCCATTTCCCTTAATTTATCTGCCGAAGCCTCAATTTGATCTTGGTCATCTTTCATTTCCTTACCTAATCCGAGTGCGTCCTTGACCATAGAGACCATCGAGTTGGCCTCGTCCCCTACACCTGTTTCTATATTATCTACAACATCTTCGGATGCCTGCTCAAATTCATTTCTAAAGTCTCCTCTCTCATCTCTGTTAGATTTAAGAGTTTCGTCCACGTCTATGTCTTCTCTTGGATTTTGATTGTTGTCTCCATCTTCTTCGACCTGTTGATCTAGTATGTCCTCTGCTCCGTCTCCTGGTTCTGCCATAGTTTTATTTCACCATATGTTTACTGTAACCTTTAATCTTATATTTCTGTCCTTGAGGTGACAACATTGTGGAATTAGACGTGTTCTCTGGGTGCTTCCTGGAAAGGCCCTCTCACCCCACAGATATTTAATAGTTTTACCTAAAAGTAACAACAGGTGTTTTGCAAAAATGGCCGATATTTCCGAAGAGGAGCACAACGAGAAGTTAAGAGAGAAGAGTGTAATCGCTGCTATAGTGGAGAACCGGTGGACTGTTGAACTTACCGAAAACATCTTTGATCTCTTCGAGGACACAGAATGGGTGGATGAAGATACAAGAGAGGAGGTAAGGCGAATCCATGATGATACAGAAGAAGTACTTAACGAATTCGAACTTCTTAATGGATATGATACGGACAAGATAAGAAGTTTAGATGAGTCTGCCCAACGTAATCGGATACATGAATTAGCTAAGAATACTCGTGACGCACTTGAATACTCGAACAAACTGTTATCACAGGTTGAGGGACACTATGATGTAGTTGATGAACTTCGTAATATAGTAGAGAATGAGGTTGAAGCAGCTTTTGAAGATTATGATGGGTTTCCTGTAGATGTAGAGCTAAATTATGGTGATGTTGCACAGCAGTTGGAACAGAACCTGAATTATGAGAAACTTGGAGAAGAAATAGGTTCAGAGGAATTTGCAGCCTTGGTAGCTGCTGATCTTGAGGTAAATGAATCCAAGATTGCCTCATCTTTAGAGGTTAATGAAGAATTAATAGCAGATTATTTAGATGAACAGAAAATAGGTGAATACGTAACTGTAGAGACAAGGTTCAATGGCAACGTAAACGTTGATAAAAATACTTTAGAGGCGGCGTTTGAAGATGCGGATTTAGAAGCAGTTGATTACGACAGAATAGAGCATATTCTGGACAGAAGCCTTGAAGTAGATGTAGTAGATATAGAGGATCAGACAGATTACCGGAGAATAGAGAACATCCTTGAACGCAAGATTCCGGATGATTATGCCACTCAAGAAGGTGTAGCAGATGAACATTCCAAAACGAGGGAGCTCATACGTGAGGAAATCGGAGGTACTGATGAGTCTGATGACCTGAGTTCTGAAAGTGAATATAATGATGAGTCTGATGGCCTGGGTTCTGAAAGTTATGACTTAGGAATAATGGAGAAAATAGCTCTCATACCCATAAAGATTGGAGATGCTCTGAACTATGGGGGTGATGACAGATGAGTGATGATTATCCAATAAGTAGAAGAGATATAGTTAAAGGAATGGGCACTCTTACGATAGGTGTAGGAGTTCTTGGTGCTGGTGTAGGAGTTCTTGGCGCTGAACAGATTAGGGAATTCCTTTCTGGCAGAGGTAGTCAGGAGCCTTCAGATAAGGATCCTAAACCTGATAAGGAGCCGTGGGATAAAGTACCTGAGAATGAGAGGGTTGGTTGGGATGTTGCAAGAGGTTATCTTGATGAGGAAAGAGAGGATAAACTTGAACAGTGGCTTTCGGAACACGGTACGAGTCCGGAAAATGCTGAGTATGAGTTCGATGAGGATTATGCGGAGAACACAGAGAGAGAACCGCTTTTCGATCTGAGGGTCTACGCTGAAGGAGAGGAAGGAGAAGTTGTAAAAGGCAGTTTTGAAAATATAGGGCTTGTATACGGTGAAGAACAAAAATGAAGTCTACAACGATATCCAAGTCACTTTTGCTCGTAATGTTTATAGGCCTCAGTGTTTCATCTGTTTCAGCCTTGAACTCTGTTGATGATGTTAATATACAGCTTCCGGAAAGCCATCCTGTTGACCAGCCGATAGAGATAAGCGGAAGTGCAGAAGGAAGGTCGCTCGATAAAATTTACTTGAAAGAGTACAACGATTTATGGGAGACTAGAAAAGAGAAGGACTGTGCTGGTAGTAGCTGTAGCATTACGTGGACCGGTTCTGTAAGTGAGACAGGGGTAAAAACATACAGGATTAAAGCTGAGGCAGGAACTGAAGAAGGTTTTGCCACCAGAAACGTAAATATTGTAGAACCGAGTGAGCCGGATGTTGAAGTTGATTTTAGTTGGAGTCCTCAGGGTCCTGGGGTTGATGAGCAGGTGGAGTTTACTGCGGAAGTTACAAGCGGTGATGAAGGAGATGTTGACAGTTATGTGTGGGATTTGAAGGAGAGTGGTTTTTACTGGGGGGGTGAGACTGTTCACACTAGTTACGGGAGTGAAGGAAGTTATACTGTTGTTTTGAAGGCGAAGACTGATTCGGGTGAAACCCTGGATACTGTAAAGGATGAGATAACGGTTGGAGAGGGTGATGGGCCTTCTAATAAGCCTCCTGTGGCTGATTTCAGTTTTGATCCTTCGAATCCTGTTGTAGGCGAGCAGGTTGTTTTTGACGCGGGTGAAAGCTATGATCCTGATGGTGACTCCTGGGATCTGAGCTATGAGTGGGATATGGACGGTGATGGAGACTTTGAGACTGCTGGAGAGGAGCCTGTACACAGTTTTGATTCTTCGGGAAGTCATGAGGTGTCTTTGCGTGTTACTGATGATGACGGGCTTTCTGATACTGTTTCCAGGACTGCCAGTGTTGGTAATGGAGAGGATGAGCCTGAGGAGGGAGGTGTCGATGTTGAGGTACGTGATTCTGACGGTGATCTGCTTGAGAATGCTTTTGTGGAGGTTGACGGCAGTGAGTATCGCAGCGGGCGGACTTCCGGTAGCGGGGAAATAAGTTTTTCAGGTCTTCCTACAGGTAGTTATGACTTGAAAGTTGAGTGTGAGGGCCATCAGCGTTCCAGGAATGTCTACGTGACTACGGGAAGTGATACCGTGTCGGTGAAGCTGTCTAATCTTCACAGCAGTGATGACTACTGTGGTGATACAGGCGGTGAGGATCCTTCTGCGGTTCTGGATGTAAGTCCTAATCCTGCTGATCTGTATGAGTCCGTAACCTTTGATGCTACTTCGAGCAGTGATGACGGCAGTATATCGAAGTACAGGTTTGATCTTGACGGTGACGGTGACTACGATCGGACGGACTGGGATGGAGAGACCAGTAAGACTTACTACAGCAGTTTTTCCGGTTATGTGAAGGTTAAGGTCTATGATGAAGACGGTAACACTGATACTGACAGGGTTTACCTCCAGGTTCAGGAAGAGAAACAGGACGGGTCCTTGGATGTTATAGTCCGTGATGACGGCGGTGACAGGCTGGAGAACGCATTGGTTGAAGTGGACGGTAGTTCGAGGAGAACATCGGGCAGTGGAAGAGCAGGTTTCTCCGGTCTTGAACCCGGTAGTTACAGTATAGATGTGTCGTGTGAAGGCCGTTCCAGGCAGAAGTCAGTCTATGTAGGAAGCGGCGAGGATGCAACTGATAACGTCTCTCTTAACTTCTACAGCAGTGATGACTACTGTGGTTCCGAGGACGGTCTTGACGCCGAGTTCAGCATCTCTGATTCAAACCCTGAAGTCGGCCAGTCCGTAAACTTTGATGCTTCTTCGAGTACTGGTGATGTTGTTGGTTATGAGTGGAGTTTTGGTGATGGTGGTACGAGTTCCGGTAGTCAGGTGGTTCATTCGTATGATGAAAGTGGTTCTTACAGTGTTACTTTGACGGTTGAAGGTTCTTCAGGTTCTACTGATTCTGTGAGTAAGACTGTGAATGTTCAGGAAGAGGTGGGGGAGGGACCTGAGGCAGGTTTTGAGTACAGTCCGTCTTCTCCGTCGGTTGGTGATCAGGTCAGTTTTGATGCTTCTTCGAGTACTGGTGATGTTGTTGGTTATGAGTGGAGTTTTGGTGATGGTGGTACGAGTTCCGGTAGTCAGGTGGTTCATACCTACAGTGAGACAGGTACTTACCCTGTAAGCCTTACTGTTACAGGAAGTCAGGGAGAGCAGGATTCGGCTGTGAAGTACGTGAACGTGGATCTGGAACCGGGGGCCTGCGGTATAACGGAGGATAGTTTCTACTTCTCGCTTGATGATTACGTTATTGAGAAAGGCGAGTCCACTGAGGCAAAGCTACAGATCTACAATACCGGTACACGGGATCAGGATGTAGAGGCAAAGTTCAAGGTAGGAACGGATACTGTAGTTCAGAGAACTGTTACAGTACCTTCCCAGGGTTTGAAGACGGTGAGTGAGGAGGTCAGTCCGGAGGAAGATTCGCTTGTCAAAGCCGAGTTCTCTACTACCGGGGGGCCATGTGGATACAAGGATTTCGACAGCAGGGTGAAGGAGCTTATAGTCCTTGAAGAGGGAGGTGGGGAGGCATCTCTGGATGTGAACGTTGACTCTGACAAGGGATACGTCAGGAACGCCCGTGTAGAGGTTGATGGCCCTGAGGACAGGGTCAGGTACACGGACAGTTACGGTGATGCAGGGTTCAGTCTTGAACCGGGAAGCTACGATGTGGATGTAAGCCATCCCGAGTACCGTTCAGAGGAAGGGTCTGTCAATCTTAAGTCGGGAGATAATGAAAGCCTGGACTTCTACCTGGACAGGGATGAGAGGGGTGAAGGCACTCTACGCGTAAAGGTAGAAGATGAGGACGGGGATGGTGTGGAGGATGCCCGTGTAAGGGTGGATAAAGGCGATACAGAGGTAGAGTATACAGACAGAGATGGATACGCAGTTTTCTCACTTGAGGAAGGCAACTACAGTATAGAGGTGACGCACCCGGACTACAACTACACTGTTCACGAAGAGGCAGAAGTAGAGGAAGGTGAGACCACGTTCAGATCCGTAACCCTTCTTCAAAAGAAGGAGGGGCTGGAGATAACTGACACCGGTTACAGATCCTCCGTCTGCAAAGGTTCAACACTTTCCGTAGACGTAACCGTTAAGAACAACGCAGAACAGACAGAGTACGTTACGATCACAGGTAAGGGCCTCGGGTCGATAAACGTTATAGATCCCTTCCTCCTGGATGAAGGAGAGAGAAAGACCAGGACTGTAAGGTTCACCAACGTAGAAGGTTCAGGCGCGGAAGAGTTCAGAATCCAGGCCAGGAACGGTACCAGCGACGAAGCATACAGAGATGTAGAGGTCAAAGACTGTCAGCCGGTGGAAAGACCTTCTGATCCAACAGCTGTATCGATGAAACTTTCCTACCCTGTACCGCCTGACAGGGCCGTTGTCGGAGACACGGTCAAGGTAACAGGCTTCGTGGACGGTGTTAACCGTCGTACACAGGTAGAGATAGATGTTAACGGCGAGCAGAAGGCAAAGGTATCGACACAGCCCGACGGCTACTACCAGACATACATCACTGTTGACTCCATAGGAACCAAGACGGTAAGAGCCAGTTCAGGAGGTAAATCAGCTTCAAGAGAGATAGAGGTAGTGCCTACTGCCCGCGTCGGAATGGTGGACGCACCGAGAAAAGTCTTCCAGGGAGAGAACTTCCAGGTCTGTTCCGAAGTAACTTCACAGGTAGATCCCAGGGTTCTGCTTCTCCGTGACGGACAGATACTTAACTCTACTAACGCTGACGGAGACGTCTGCTTCGATGTAACGGCCTCGGAAACAGGCATGCACAGCTTTGAGGTAAGAGCCCTTACATATGGAGAAGGAAGCTCCTCTTCGACCACGGTCGAAGTTATGGAAACTGATGTGGAGGCAAGAAGCTACCCGGATCAGATAGCATCGGTGGAGTCCGGAAGCGGCATGGTAAAGGTCGAACTGTACAACACTCACCGTGAGGAGAAACGGTATGAACTCCAGCTTGAAGGACTTCCAAGCACATGGCTGTCACAGAGCAGGAAACAGGTGGTCCTTCAGCCGGGAGAGAGAAAGACAGTTTACTTCTACCTGACTCCGAGAGAAGAAGGCGACTATGACCCTGAGATAGTGGTCAGTGCTGACAACCAGCAGGTGTATCGACAAAAGGTAGATCTGGAGACCGGAGGCCAGAAGGAACCACGGAGAAACTCGTTAATCAACGCCCTGGTAGATTTATTCGGCTTCTGAAAAAACTCTCATTTTTTGCCACTCTTCGATCAAGGAGGAGTGTCACCATCGGAGAATATATAAAAATTAACGATAGTGTTATTACATGGTGACAATTACACAAATGAGATTTGTAAAAACTTCCTTGATCGCGGTTATACTACTTGCAACAACTGCAACAGTTGCGGCATCGCCCGCAGAGATGACAGTTTTCCCTGAGGAATCCAGTACAAGGATAGACTCGTTCACTTCCTACGAACTCAACATTGAGAACGTAGGCCCTGTAGAAGACACTTATACTTTCACAAGCTCCAGCGCCCAGGAGATAGATATCGCTCCCAGAAAAATCACGCTGGAAGCAGGGGAAGAAGAGACGGTTAACGTATGGTATAATCCTTCACCGGACAGGGAAGAAGGAACATACAGCTTTTCTGTAACAGCTGAGTCAAGAGCTACAGGAGACAGTTTCTCTTCAGAGATCATAGCCTCAGTTATCAGAGAACATGATGTTAAAGTACAGGCACAGAAAACATCACAGACAGTGTGCCGTGGAGAAAAAGCAACCTACGAAGTAGAAGTAACCAACAATGGGATACAAAAGGAAGAGTTCCAGCTTTCCACAGACTACGGAACGCTTTCACAGAATAAGGTAACGCTGGAAGATGGAGAAACCAAGACAGTTACGCTTACAGCATCTTCAGACAGTGAAGCGACTGAGAACTTCAACATCAGGGCGGCATCCACAACTAGCTACGCACAGGACATACAGAACGTGCAGTTCAATGCAGAGACATGCTACGCCTCAGACATCTCCACTACTTCAACACAGGAAGAGGTGGCTGGTGGAACAACTACGGAAATCGAGGTGGCAGTACAGAACAAGGGAACAAAGAAGGATACGTTCACACTGGTCGCTGACAAGGGAAGTTTCTCTGAAAACCCTGTAGAAGTACCGGGCGGAGAGACAGAGACAGTCACATTCGAAGTCACGCCTGAAAAACTTGGTGAACAGACAGTCACGATAAGTTCAAAGGGAAGAAGCAACTCAACCACACAGGTCACACTTAACGTCTACAACGGCAACGACATGGAAGTCAGCTTCAACCAGGAACAGGTATCAGTCTGTGAAACAGAGAAAGCCAACATCACCACCAACATAGAAAACACAGGAGAAACAGACGAAACATTCAACCTGGAAACATCCAGAGGAGAACTAACTAGGCAGCAGCTGGAGATAGAAGCAGGAGAGACAGCTTCTGCAGTGACATCTGTAGACGCAAGGAAACTGGAACCGGGTAAAACCTACGACGTCAGGACAACAGCTACTGCAGCATCCTACGGAGAACCACAGAAGTCCTCGACAGCACAGATGACGGTAAACAACTGCTACGACCTGTCCATGAACGTCGTACCGGAAGTAGCAAGCGCAGGAGAAAACAGGTCAGTCATCTACAAGATCAACCTGGAAAACACAGGGACAAAGCAGAACACCTACGAACTGGCCTACGAAGGACCAGAATGGATCAGTATCAAACCCCGGGAAGTAACAGTCCAGCCAGGAAAAACAGGAACAAGCTACATGTACGCAGGAATCCCATTCAAGAAAGAAGGAAACGTACAGATCACAGCAACAGCAGTAGGAACCAACACAACAGACAGCCAGACAGTAGAACTGGTTATAGGAAAGAAAATCGAAGAAGCAATCAAAGACGGCTCCAACAAGTTCGGAGGAGGAGTACTCAACCAGATAACACAGTCCCTGGCAGACCTGCAGAGCTCAGGAACCGCAGCCAAGACAGCAATAGCAGTGATACTTGCCGCAGTCACGACAGCAGTCATCCTGCTCAGAAGCTAACAACATCACCCAACTCCTTCCTATCTTCTCCTCATTTTCTATATCACAGGTATTTGAACCTGCCACAATCTCTTCCTCCCCAGAGAGGAGGGAGTCCACAACCCCTCATCTTGATATGAGGATGGCTATGGTGGGGAAACAGGTCTGGCTACTGTAAACTGAAACTACATCTTCAGACAGGTTTTTTATTCTCTACATATTTTTTTGAAGCGTTTAGCCATGTTTTTTGTTGCGGGAAAGCTAAGGTGGTTCACTGCTGGAACTGGCTAGACCGAGAAATGTTTTTCTGTGAATGATCAGGAAAGGTTAGAGAAATGTAGAAGGGGAAGGGAAAATCAGGGGGAGAGGGGAAAGAAGTGTTTTCAGTTGATTGCCCTGCCCTCTACTGTGGTGGTTGTCTGATCTTCCTTGACGTAGTTGTATTCGGCTGTTACCTGTACATTCACGTTGGTCTCATCGTTATTAAGGCTGCCTGTAGACATTGTGAAGCACTGGTAGCCTTCTTCACCGCTTACAAGAGGTACGTTGACTGTGTTACCGCTCTTATCTCCTGTTGCCTCAAAGTTCACTCCGCCTCTTGCGTCTATGCTTAGCCTGATGGTGTCTTTGTTTGCCTGACTGAGTTCGTACTCTCTTCCATTCATTTCTCCGCTTGTGAAGGCGGTTCCGCTTCCGGAGTTTGTGGCCACGATGCATATCTCTGATTCTATTGTATTGCTGTCTTCTTTGTAGTAGATCTTCGGTGTGGTCCCTCTGATGTCCAGCTGGATAGGGCCGGACATGGTTTCAAGTGATGCGTCTGTCCGTGTGTATCCCTGGTCTCTGAATCTTTCGCTTGACACCAGTTTGAAGTCTGTGGTGGTGCTGGCGCTGTAACTGTAGAAGATCTTTGAGAAGATCGTATAGTCTACTTCCCGGTTCTCACCTATGTCTGGTGCGTTGAGACTCCAGGTCTCCATCTTCGGCATGCCTGGTCTGGAATCGGTTTCCGGGTAGAGGGTGCCGAAGCTTTTCGTTCTCTCTGACTTGCTGTATTTAGTGTTAAGCCATGCAGGGCCGAATATACGTGCAGCAACGTTTCTGACTTCGGAGTCACCTGTGTTCTCCAGTTCCATGTTCAGGTTGATGGTCTGTCCTGCAGGAACGGTTCCCTGTGGTGCATCAAATGTGTTCACTGATATTATTGAGCTTTCTGTGTTCTGATTTCCACCTGAGCTTGCGCAGCCGGATGCTAGGACCACGACTGCTAAAAGTACCAGTGTTCGTCTGGATTCATCTGGCATCTGGATTTACGACCTCAATGTCAAGGTTTGGACTTTTCTCGTATTTATAAGATGTGGATATGAACATGTTTCTGACGCCTTCTGTACCTGCGTTCAGTTCACAGGTCTTACTGAGTTCTTCCTGTATAACTTCCGGACTGTTGCAGTTCTCCACCACGTTAGAAGGATCGAACTCTATACTGTAGTCCTCGACAAGGTTTCCTGGCCCTATATTCCTGGCTGTAACCGTCACTGTCTGAGGATTGTTAAGGGCTACAGGGTTCTCCGTCTTCACGTTTACTTCGACATCTCCGTTTGTAACGGTTTTCTTCACTGTGCTGCTCTGCTCTATATCGTTTACAGGTTTGAAACTGATCTTTAAAGGTTTCCTGTTTTCAAGGCTGGCAGAGTATTTCATTCTGAGCTTGACCGATACCGGTTTTGAACTGAAACCTTTCACGTAGCTTTCTCTAGGGGCCTGGACCGTCCATGTACACATCATCTTTGGGTTGAAGCCGTCATCTGCCTTGCCTATGCTGCCGGGCGTACAGCTTTTTTCCATTACCTCTATCTGCCCGGTGTTGAAGAGGGAAACCCATTCCGACTTCACCTCTGACGGAGACCTGTGGTAGTTAACTATCTCGGCCTCTATCTGTGCCTGCTGGCCAGGTGTCAGGGTTGAATCCGATATGGAGAACTTCTCTACTTTTACGCCTGTCCCGTTGCTTGAGCTGCTGGCGCAGCCGGAAGCCAGTATAACTGCCGTTAAGGCAATTATCGTCTTACTGTCCACTGTACTTCACCTTTACTGTTCTCTCTCCTATATCCTTGACGAAGGTGTAGTCTATACTGGCCTCTATCTCTCCACGTTCTGCCGGTGAACTGAGACTTCCCGTGTCGATATCACACCTGAATATCTTCTGGTCTCCTGACATCAACGTTACAGAGCTTTTCTTACCGCATTCACTTCCCAGTTCGATAACCCCGCTGCTCTTGATAGATATATCCTTTATCTCTATCAGGCCCTGATACGGGCTTTCCTTACTGTCCAGGTTGTAAGCGGTTAGGTAGAGCTTGGGGTTATCCTGTTTAAGTATGGTGTTGCTTTGGTCTGCGGTGCTGCCTACTATCTCCATATCCATGGTCAACGGCCCCGGTGATATATCTGTTGCAAGCTTCGTGCTTCCGCTGACTTCCCTGCTTTTCTTGACCTGGACCTGTTTGTAGGCCCGGACACTGTAGTCAAAAGGAAGCTCAAATCTCATCGGGCAGCTGTAACCTGATAACGGGATTTTACCGGTTTTATCCTGTTTCAGGCGCCAGAAAAATCTTACTCTCTCGTTTTCACCTACCATGTAGCTTTCTCTGGTTTCTGAAGTATGTGAAGAAGAGGCTTTGAAACTTTCTATCTTGAATATGTCGCTGCAGTAGTTGGTAAGTACCTGTTTGCCGTTGCTTCCGGCCTTTACTGTGCCGTTCAGAAGACCTGCGTTAACTGCTTCAAGGCTTATGGAGACAGTGTTCCCTGCTCTGATACCTTCGTTTGGGTTAGGGCTTATATCCAGTTCTGTCACCTTGATGCCGGTACCCTGGGACTGAGTGCATCCTGACGCCACCACGGCCAGCAACAGTAAAGGTATTACTTTCCTGTTGACCATACATACAGTATGTGGCGCCTCGTTAAAAGTTTTACACAGCACACCGGTTGGAAACATCTTACAGCACTTTCACTTGTCACCGCATCAGTATCAGTAGTGGTTCCCTTCGAACCTTTAATCCAGTTCACGTCCGCAGCCTTTCTTGTATTGGGTGAAGTTGCTGTCTACAGCTTTCTCCGGGAGATAAAGCTCTTAACAGTTTTAAATCTTTTTCTGTCAGTTCTTTTAACCGGTTTCGAAGGTTTCGCTGCTTTCCTGGTGATCTCGGCACTGATCTTTCCCTTCCGGTTCACAGATCCTGCTGCTTCTGCAGCATTCGCCACACATCTCTCCGACGCTTTCACCACGTACCTGGCGCTTGGCCAAGGGTTGAGAGAGGCTAACCCTGTACTGAAGCCGTTAACCAGTTATGGGGTTCTCCCGGTGATGCTTCTGTCCAAGGCTTTCTTCGTCGGACTACCTCTCATCTATGTCTATTACAGTGTAGAGGAATCTGAGAGAGAGTTCCTTTTCAAGGCTGTTATCGTCCTCGGACTTTCGCTCACGGCCAGGAACCTGATCCATGTATTCTGAAGGTTCAACCGGACTTCTCTACTTCAGTGACTTCCAGTCCGTTCTCCGTTACGTTAAACGCTTTACTGCTTGAACTGTAGGCCTCTCCCAGTTCGTCCTGTGTCACACCGGTCACATTCGGAGTCTGTAGATTGTTCTTGGCGTAACCGGTGAAAAGTGTGTTGCCTTTACTGAACATGTCCGACGTGATCTTCAGGGCAAGTTCTCCGTCATCTATCTTCACGTCCATCGGTGAGAACCTGTCGTTCAAACTGAAGCTATCCACAACTGAACAACCGTCCTGACCGTCCTGTGGCCTACCACAGTAGGCATACTTCTTCGCCCAGTAATCCATTCTGCTAGACTTTTTCTCAGGGTCGAAACTCATGTCGTCTATATCTTTAGTTGCCGTCTTATCGTTCAGTTCTGAAGCGTCGAGAGGTTCAAGCATAGGACAGTTCTCACTCATACACAGAGTATTATCAACTGTAAAGCTCTTCTGCTTCTCCTCCTGCAGAACCGTGTAGTTCGTAGTGGCAGAGAACGTGATGGTCTCACCCGTAGGACTTATCTCATCCACGTTGTTCAGATTAAAGTTACAGTACGCCGTCTTAGGCTGAGTATCCTTCGTAAACCAGCCAAACTTGTCTTTCTGGTTCTTGATCTGTTTCCTGATGTTTTCAGCCAGTTTATAGGTGTTATCTCCTGCAGGGCTTAAACCCTTACAGTTGCCGCTTATATGATCTGTGAGGTCTGAGTCGTGGAAACGGAACGCTTCACCGTTCACCTTGTAGTATATGTTGTCTTCATCCGTTGAAATACCTACTTCAGTCCTTATAGGCTTAGGTATACGTTTCTGTTCATTACCTTCTCCGTCTTTGATTATGCTGAAAGTAGCAGGGTTATCTGCCTTGATAAACGTTTCAACCGGGGTGTCAGGGGTTTTGGATCTCTTGTTGACTGTAACGGATATATCGTTGCTGTTCTTGTGTTCCTGGCTCATTACCTGAAGATCCAGGAAAGACATTGCAGAGTAGTCGTACTTGACCTGAAGCACGAACGTGACCGTGGTACTCGGCCCCGGCTGAAGAAGACCACACTCCTTCAACGTAAGCCTCTTATCTCCTCCGTAGTTGAAAGGAGAGACAGACTCCCCTGGAAGTATATCATTACTTCTATCTCCACTCGACGCACCGCCGTACTTGTCCAGTTCTATCCAGTCGGTCTTGCACCGTGCCTTTCTGGTTCCCAGAAGAGAAGGATCGCCGACCAGAACCTTGTAGTGAACGTTACGTGCATCTATGCCTTTGATACCGTTACGAGTATTCTTTATGGTGAACTCGACAGGTACAGCACTATTCTTTCTCATATTGGAGATGTCAACTGTGTTATCACCGAACACCCGGGGGCCGTTAACCTTTAACTCATACGTCTCACCTACATCCTCGGAACCTGGCCGCTGATAAGTCTGGTTTAAACCCATCTCACGCAGACACCCCGCATCACCGAAACACGCAACAGTACCGGCAACCTGGCTCAGAGACTCACCGATACCGCTGAAGACCCCGCCGAAATCCGGAACAACAGGGCCTACAACATCAGCAGCCAAGCCACCGTAACCGCCTCCAATCCCGGTCCCGACCAGAAGAAAAACAGGGATGCCGATAATCAAAAACACCATCAAAAGTTTCGGATTCAGGACGAGCCCTGCAACAAAAGAACCGGCCGACCACAACCGGTCACCAACCCTCTCAAGCTTATTCTCATGCTTGTATTCGATATCATCATACTTAGAAGCAGCATTACCTCTCCAGTCCTGACCGTTATCCTCTCCACTGTACCTTCCTCTACCCCCTTCATTTGCAGGCCTGCCATAATTACTTCTTCCGTTACCCGATTTTCTATTTTCTTCTCCATCAGCCACTAGCTTCCCACTGTTCCTTCCTTGTCTTGCTTCTTGTTTGGACTCTTCAGCTTTTCTCTTTGCATATTTTTTGGCGGTTTTGCCTGCTTCATGTTCCTCTATTTTTGCACCTGCTTTGGCAGCTTTCTTTGTGACCACGTTCAGAGCGCCGATCCTGTTTAACCTTAAGAGCTTCAGTAATTCCTGGTCTATGTAGGGTGCGACCATTAGTACAATGACCAACGCCTGTTTGGGTCGTGATAGTTGCCGCAAGTCGATGGGTTCCACGTAGGGAAACTTGCCTGCGGTCTCTATTTCAAAGGTGCCGTATAGTACTCCCAGGATGTCAAGGTCTAAGGCATATGGAACAGCATAGTATATCAGGTAGGCTACTTCTTCTTGTATTAAGTCCCGAAGGCTCATTGTGACTTATCCTGTTCTCTCTGATGTTAGTTGCAGGTTTTCCATTGTGAATGTCTGGTTGCTGCTGATGGTGAGTGTGTTTTCTTTTTGGATTGCTTCTTCTCCGATTTTTACTGTCTTTAGGCCGTTTTCTGGTTTTACTGTGTAGTATGCGTTGTTTAACTGGATTTTTACCGGTGCTGGTTTTGTACCGGTTTGGTAGTTGAACTGTAGTTTTTCTTCTGTGTTGCTTTTTTTGGTGTAGTCCAGTCTTTCTTGGTTGAGGTTGAAGCTGTATGTCTTCTGTGCGGGTTCTACGTTGACTGAGTACCGGAGCTGTAGTTCTGCGTTTTCTACTCTGTATTTTGATTCGCCGTCTGTACCGAATTCTATGGTGTTGTAGCCGGTGTGCAGGTCGGCGTTCTGTGGTGTTATGGTTGTTTCCTGTGTGGATCTTCCTGTTCTCTGTTTGAATACTTCTCTGTTGTTTACTGTTATCTTGAGTGGTTCCTGTGGTATGGACTGGTCCAGTGGTATGTTGAAGGTGAGGTTGCTGGGTCTGAAGTGGTTGAGTTCGTGGTCGTACATCTGGAAGTATGTTGTGTGGTCGTGGAACTTGCGGTCTTTGACTGTTACTTCTATGTCTTCAAGTGTATAGACTGATTTTCCAAGTATGCTGGATTGGGTTGTTCCGATTTCTATGGTGTTTATCCCTGTGTGGAGGTTTTCCCTGCTTATGTTGATTTTGGGTGTTGCTCCTGATATTGTCGCGGCTTTGAATACCTGTCTGTCGTTGACTTTGACGTATATCTGGCCTTTTTCCTTTCTTCCAAGTACTTCGAAGCTTACCTGGCCTTGCCCTGGCTGTGTGGCGTTGTATTCTATGGTTATCTTTTCACTGCTGAGTAAACCGTTTGATACTGTTTCCTTCTCCGAGGTGTATACCTGGATGTCTCCTCTGATTTCTCCTACTGTGAAGTCTCCGAAGTTTACTGTGCGGAAGTCCTCGTTTGAACTTCCTATGGTGCCGGGTTGTTCGGAGTAGAGAAGCATGCTTTCAGGTTGATCGCTGCCGAAGCTGAACTCTCCGTCTGCCTGACTTCCGATCCAGAAAATTCCGAATATTGCAAGTCCGATCACGGCGACAACGGGGAAGGCTTCTTCCATGAAAACAGTTTTTCTCGACCACGTTTTTATTTTCTAAGCTCTGAAACAGTTTCAAAGTGAAACTACTGAACAAGGACAGGGAGGAAGGATTTGCCCAGGTGGAGATAGAGAACGAAGACGACCTCTGGCACCTGAAGGAAATAATCAAGGAGGGCGACAGGGTTAGGGCGAAGACGCAGAGAACCAAGCTCGACGGCAGAGAGAAGAAGACATGTACTCTCACACTTGAAGTGGAGAAGGTAGAGTATCAGGAGGACCGGCTGAGGCTGACAGGAGAGATAACGGAGGGTGCAGAGGATATAGAGCTGGGTTACCATACCTTCAACCTGGAACCGGGTAAAAGGTTCAAGCTTTACAAGGATTTCTCGGATCAGGAGTGGAAGAAACTGGTTGAAGCAGAGCAGAAGAAGTCGTACACCATCCTTTTCTGCCTTGTCCAGAAAGGTGAGGCTGACTTCTATCTTGTGGAAGAGTCCGGCATACAGGATCTCTCCAAGCTTGACCAGAATATCCCGGGCAAGCTCTATGAGGATCAGGAAAGCGGTGAAAGCTTCTACAGCCAGGCCGGTTCCTACCTGGAGAGAACGGCGGAAAAAGTCGACAAGATTGTTATTGGAGGGCCGGGTTTCGCAAAGGACAGACTGAAAAACATGCTTGACCAGGAGACACAGAAAAAAGTCTTTGTACAGGATACATCGGTAATCGGCAAGACAGGCTTGAATGAGGCTATTAAGCGAGGGGCGCTGGACAGAGTGGTGGAGAGCTCCAGGATAGCAGATGAGTCAGCAGCAGTAGAAGAGTTACTGGAAGAGATCAGGGAAGACGGCAAGGCATCTTACGGAGAACCTGTCAAAGAACTGGCGGAAAGAGGAGCAGTGGAAGAACTGCTTATAACAGAACAGAAGAGAAGAGAAAACAGTGAACTCGTGGAAAAGGTAGAGCAGCAGGGAGGAGAAGTACAGGTCGTACACACAGACCATGAGGCCGGTGAAAGACTTGAAAACCTGGGAGGTATAGCTGCTCTTCTCAGATACAGGCCCTGACTACCTCAGGCTTTCAGGCCTGTTACCCAGTTCAAGCGGAACAGTCACGTTCCTGCCCTTTCTATTGACCGTTATATTAACTTTCTCACCTACTTCCGCATCCCGGGACAGGAACTCCTTGATCTCCTTTATACCTTTCATACTTTTACCGTCCATACCCACTATTATATCACCGCCTACAGTGTAGTTCCTGTCCTTAACTTCTACTGAACGGTTACCTCCTCTCAAACCAGCCTTATCAGCCGGGCCATCATCTGTCACGTTCATAACAAGGAAGCCACGTGTTATGTTGGCCTTCATCTCACTGGCTAAATCCTCGTTCATGTCAATGCCTGTGACACCGATCCATGGATGCATAGCCTCCCCCTTGTTTATCATTTCAGGGACTACATCACGTACAGTATTCGACGGGACAGCGAAACCTATCCCCGAAAAAGTACCTGTCTGGGTCTCAATAGCGGTGTTAACACCTATAACCTCGCCGTAAATGTTTAGAAGAGGGCCGCCAGAGTTACCAGGGTTTATAGCTGCATCCGTCTGTATAACATCCCTGATCCTGAAACCTTCCAAACCGATCTCCTGTACCGGAAGACTTCTACCTACCTGGGAAACATACCCGACAGTCATAGAGTTACCAAGGCCGAAAGGGCCGCCCATCGCAACCGCACGCTGACCCGGACGTACCTCACTGGAGTTAGCCAGTTCCAAAGGATCAAGGCCGGCTCTGTCAACTTTCAGAACAGCCAGATCCGTGTAAGGATCCTTCCCCAGGATCTCTGCCTCAACAGTTTTCTCATCTGAAAAACGGACCTGAACCCGGTTAGCATCATCCACCACGTGCTCATTCGTTACTATGTAACCTTTCCTGCTGTAGACGAAACCCGAACCCTGAGAAGCATCATTACCTACCGCATTAACAATGACAACAGAATCATCCACCTTCTCATATAAAGGAGCAAGACTTCCTACAGAACCATTCACATACACCAACTCGGTCTGACCCTCCGACAAATCATCCCTGATAGAATCAATCTCGCCGTCCAAGTTCTCATACATGAAAAAAGATCCGACAACGCTACCCAGGAAAACAGCAGCCACAACCACCAACGAAAAACGCCAGCTCTCAATCCTCATACACACAACTTGTGAACCCGACATTTTTGTATTTAGAAAAACTACTTTAACCCGGCCCCACAAAACCAACACTGATGAAGAAAAAACTGGAAAAACTCACCCCGATCGGCCGAACCCACCAGGAACTTGAAAAATACCTGGAACAAAACGGAGAAAAAGAAGACTACAGAGAAAGATACGAAGAAACACTCAGCAAATACCGGAAAACACAAATCATCCGACAGACCACAAAACTCCTTCTGTACGCATCACTCATAACATCTTTCGCAGCAACCTTCCAGCTTGACATCAAACTCATAGAAAAAATAGCCTCCTACATCGGCCTGACACTACTCCTAGCAGCATACACCACAGCCAACTATACCAACAAAATATACAGAGAAGAACTACACCTCCACAGAAACATACTCATAAACCAAAAAAACGGGTAAAAAGCGTGGAAACGCCGGGACTGGGATTTGAACCCAGGAGAGGCGGGTATGCCTCACCGGTTGTCCTGCATCCGTCGAAGCATTGAAAATCCAAGATTTTCTCGAGCGGTCGCCTTTAGGAGACCGTGCTTCTCAAACCGCCATCTCTCGCTGAATGCTCGAGAAGTCGGTGGCCTCAAGACCGGCACAATTAGCCAGACTCTGTCATCCCGGCACTATATTATCTTCTGGAAGCCCAACATTTATTGGAGTGATTTCTCAACACAGTTTTCATGAGGAAAAACTGGGTTGTTTGTTTTCCTTATTTTTATCCTGTTTTCCGCTTCTCTCCTGGCTTTGAACTATTCCGAGAGCTTTAAGTACAGTAAGTTTGAAGTAATCGAAGTCAACGGTTCTAGCATGGAAAGGGTTTATGCATCGTGCACATGCCACGGCCTGTCATTGATGGAGATGCACTCGTATCCTCCGCAGTTCAGTTGCACCGGCATAGAGACTTGCAAAACCGTGAACTACACAAGAGAAAGTCCCTTACCCTAGAGAGATAAGTAGAGAAAAATTTTATTCAATTAGTTCGACTTCAATGTCGACGCCCTCAGGAACGTGTACACGCATGACCTGTCTCAATGCTCTCTCACTTTCCATGACGTCTAGAAGTCTTTTGTGGACGTGCATCTCGTATCTTTCAATCGTTGAGCTTCCTTCTCCGTCAGGAGCCTTCCTGGTTGTTATTCCCATGTTCTTGGTTGGTAGTGGGACCGGCCCTGAGATTTCAGCATCGTACTCTTCACCTATCTCGATGATCTCGTCAGCAAGGCTGTCAACCTTCTCCTGACTCGTACTTCTAAGCTTTACACGTGCCTTCTGCATACTAAACAGTACTGAAGTTAACTATTATAAATGGTGTTTAGTCATGGAACTCTTCTAATATCTCTGCGTTTATTTGGTGTATATAATCTATGATCTGTAGGCAATCTCTGAGAATTGCTATAAATCTGTTTTCAAGAGCTCGTCCAATCACCGGAGATTCCATCCATTCCTCATATCTTTCGTCTGGTTCCAAAGTAACTTTCAAGCGAACGCCCGATAATTCTTCTATAAAGGTTAGTTCTTTCAGACGATTGGCCTTTTTGTTGAAAAGTTCTAGACTTTGTAAATCTTCTTTGGTGGGTTCTGGCATATTAGAGAAACAGAAGTTGAATGATAAGAAATTATAGAGAAAGAAAAAGAGAAGTCAAGAAAGAGAAGGAAGTTGAAAACCTTGCGGTTTTCTGCTTCTCAGAAACTCTTGCGAGTTTCGGTTTATTCCTTCTCGTTGACTTCGAGGCACTGTCCTGCGCCTACTGTCTGTCCCATGTCTCTGATGGCGAATCTTGCCATCTGTGGGATGTCGTCGTTTTCTTCGATGACTAGTGGCTGCTGTGGTCTGATTGTGACCTTTGCTGCTTGACCCTGTTTGATGTAGTCTGGGTCTTCTTCCAGTGTCTCTCCTGTCTTTGGATTCATTGTCTCGTGCAGGTCTTCGAAGGTACAGCTGACCTGTGCTGTGTTGACGTGGAATACTGGTGTGTATCCTTCACTGATGACGTTTGGATGGTTGAGGACGATGACCTGTGCCTTGAAGCTTTCGACGACTGTTGGCGGGTTGTCTGCTGGTCCTGCGACGTCTCCTTTCTTGATGTCGTCTTCTCCAACGCCTCTTGTGTTCCATCCGATGTTGTCACCGGGTGAAGCAGATTCTACTTCTTCGTGGTGCATTTCGATGGTCTTGACTTCTCCGCCGACGGACTTGTTGAGTCTTGTTCCTGCTGGTTCGAAGACTACGTCGTCTCCCTGTGAAAGTTCTCCTGTCTCTACTCTGCCTACGCTGACAGCTCCGATTCCGGAGATTGTGTATACGTCCTGGACAGGGATTCTTGTTGGAAGGTCGATCGCTTTCTCTGGTTCTTCGAAATCGTCAAGTGCTTCGACCAGTGTTGGGCCGTCGTACCAGTCCATTTCTTCGGATTCGGAGACGTTCTCTCCTTCGAAGCTTGAGATAGGTACGAAGTGGATGTCGCTTGTGTCGTATCCTACCTGCTGGATCATCTCGGAGACTTCGTCCTTGATGTCGTTGAATGAGTCTTCTTCGTAGTCTTCAAGGTCCATCTTGTTGACTGCTACTGCTAGCTGGTCGATTCCCAGTGTCTTTGCAAGGTATGCGTGTTCCTTGGTCTGCGGCTGGATGCCGTCGTCTGCAGCAACTACAAGTACTGCTGCGTCTGCCTGGGAAGCTCCTGTGATCATGTTTTTGATGAAGTCACGGTGTCCCGGTGCGTCGATGATTGTGAAGTGGTAGTTGTCAGAATCGAACTCCTGGTGAGCCAGGTCGATTGTAACTCCACGCTCTCTTTCTTCTTCGAGACTGTCCATTGCGAATGCGAAGTTGAAGGATTCTTTACCTGCTTCTTCAGCAGCTTCTTCAAGCTTACGCATCTCTTCTTCTGGAAGGTTTTCAGTATCCCAAAGGATTCTACCGATTGTGGTAGACTTTCCGTGGTCAACGTGTCCGATAAATACGAGGTTAATGTGTGGTTTGTCTGCCATTATTAGGTTTCACCTATAGCGTATAATAACCGATAACCCGCTAAAACTTTAAAAAGGAGTGGTGGTTGAAAGAACTCCTTATATAGGACGGGGTTCAGATCGCTGTTCAAGAAACTCTTTCTTCAAGGCATCCGCTTTCTCTTCCATTGATCCGTTAGTGCTGCTGGCATAAAGGAAACTTTCTTAAGATTTCAATAACAGTTATTGGTTATGGCCGTAAGTGCCGATTTGCCTGAGGAACTTGAACGTTTCGTTAAGGAAGAGGTTGAGCGCGGTAGATATAACTCCAAGTCTGAGCTTTTGCGTGATGCTCTGCGTCTGAAGATGGTTGAAAGAGAGTTCGGTACAAGAGGTATCGAGGGCAAGATTGGCGAGAAGTTGGAAGATGTCTTGAGGGATAATGTGTCTAGATCTGAACAGTAAAAAATTATTCTTGGTCTATGTATCTGTTCGCTTCGATTGAGACATGTATCATCTCTTCTGCTATCCTTCGGTCTCGCTCTCTTGTGGCTTTGTAGCCTTCTTTCAACCGTTTTTCCAAGTTATCTGATTCTGGGCTCAAGTGTGTTGTGCCTCGTTTACAGTTGTTCAAGTTCTAGGTTTTCTATTTTTCTGAAGTGTTTGGTGTTTTCTGTGATAAGTGGTTCTTCCTTCTGGAGGGCGGTTGCTGCTATTATACAGTCTTCTCTTTCTATTCTTTCTCCATTGTTGAGTAGTTTGCCGGATATTTTTCCTGCTTTCTTCATTGTTCTTCTATCTATTTCTACTATGTTTTGGGATTCGAGTACTTCTGTCCTCCTGTTTCTCTCTTTTTCAGGCCTCTCTGATACAACAGCTCTTTCGTGTAAAACTCCATTATAGTCATAGATGATATTTTCTGTTTTACTCCTCTTTCATCAAGCTCTTTCTTCTCAATGAATCTCTCCTTATTTCTCAAGATACTGACTATGAACGATGTGTCAAGTATCACTCTATATCACGCATTTTCTCTGCAGTCCTGTTTGACCTCTCTTTAGATCTTCTTCCTTCTTTTATCGCCTCTCTCAATCTCTTTATCATCTTCCCAGATGCCCGCTAATTCAAGGAGCGAACGATCGTCTGTAACTCTCTTGACTACCTCGCTGAAACTTTCCCCCGTCACGCTTCAGCTTCTTCAATCTGTTATAGGCTTCATCATCCAAAGAAATGTTTCTAGTCGCCATACATACACACTGTGTGTTGATTGAAATAAGTTATGGTTGAGTCATATCCGGAATTATTGTCAATTAGAAGAGAATGTAGAAAGTAGAGAAAAAGAGAAGAATTTTATGGAACTTGAAAGTTCCTTATTCCTCTAGGCTTGGCATTTCCTGTTTCATGCCTTTTCTTTCCCGGATCTCCATGATCTTTTCTTCCTGTAGGTTCATTGGCATTGGTTCGAAGATCATGTCCTTGGCGGAGAAGAAGCCTTTTCCGTTGGTTGCTCCTTTGAGTGCGGCTTCGAAGCCGAACATTTCTTCTACCGGTATCTTGCATTTGAGGATTGTGGAGTCTCCTTCTTCTTCCATGTTCATGACATCTCCTCTGCGGTTGTTGACTTCTGTCATGGCGTCTCCCATGACGTTTGTCGGTACGTCGATCCTTACTATTCTGACCGGTTCGATCATCCTTGGTGTTGACTGTAGGAAGGCTCTTGTCATGGCGTCTTTGGTTGCCGGGATCATCTGTGATGGTCCTCTGTGGATTGCGTCTTCGTGCAGGCTTGCGTCGTGTAGTTTGACCTTCAATCCGATTACTGGTTCTCCTGCCATTGGGCCTTCGTCACATAGTTCGTGGAAGGCATCGACAAGGTATTCCTCGATTTCACGCAGGTTCTTGATTCCTCTGGATGCGTTGATGAAAAGGTTTTCCTCGTAGGCTTCCATGATGTTGTCTGCTTCGTCCTGGTCGAGGCCTGCTTCGACGAGTGCGTCCCGGACTTCTGTTTCGTCGTCTGCCTGCATCTTCATTTCCTCGTATTCTTCTTTGAGGAACTTTCTGACTTCTTCGTCGATAGGTTCGATTGAGATCTCGATCTGGTTGTGTCTGTTTGGTGATTTTCCTGTTACCTGTGGGCTCTCCTCCTCTATGCCTTCTCTGAAGACGACGATCGGCTCGGATACATCGATGTCGATTCCTTTCTCTTCAAGGTGTCTCTCGATCTTTGCCTCGATATGTAGCTCTCCAAGCCCTGAAACCAAGGTCTCTCCCGTATCTTCGTCGATGTCTACCTTGATCGTGTTATCTTCCTTTGCACGCTTTCTCAGTGTTTCGATAAGTTTTGGAAGGTCGCTTGTACGCTTTGGTTCGATGGATTTTGTAACAACAGGTTCGAATACGTGTTCGATCTGTTCGAACGGCTGGATCTCTTCCTCTCCTTCGAGGATGAATGTTTCTCCTGTTGAGAAGTCCGGTCCTGTTATCGCCGTGATGTTTCCACACGGTACAGAGTCGACTGTCAGCTTTCTCGGCCCGGAGTAAATCCCGACCTGCTGCGCTCTCTCTGTCTTCTGGGATCCTATTCCGTAGAGTTCGTCTCCTTCGTTAACGGTTCCGGAGAATAATCTGGCTGTGGCGATGGTTCCTGCGTGTTCGTCGTCTTCTACGTTTGTGACAACTCCTACCAGTTTTCCGTCCTGGTCGTGCTCCATCATGTCCTGTCCGACATCAGAGTCGACGTCTCCAGGCCATACTTTTGGTATTCTCCATTCAGCTGACTCACGTGGGTTGACAAGGTGATCTACTACCATGTCGAGTACGACTTCTTCGATAGGTGCATCGTCTCTGAGTCCTTCGTGGTCACCTTCGTTTACACGGTCTATCAAATCGCTGAACGTTATACCGGTTTCCTGCATGTAAGGCATGGAGATAGCCCAGTTCTTCAGTGCGGATCCGAAAGCAACTGTACCGTCCTGCACGCTCATCTTCCATTCTTCAGCAGTTTCCTCATCTGCGTATTTTCTCAGCGCAGTGTTTACCTCTCTTATGATTTTTGTAAATCGTTCCTGCATCTCTTCGGGTGTCAGCTGCATCTCTTCAATCAAACGGTCGACTTTGTTGATGAACAGCACCGGCTTGACACCTTCATTCAGTGCCTGTTCCATAACAGTCTCTGTCTGAGGCATGACACCGTCAACAGCATCGACAAGCACAACCACTCCGTCAACAGCACGCATTGCCCTTGTTACGTCTCCACCGAAGTCGACGTGGCCCGGAGTGTCGATAAGGTTGATCAGGTAGTCGTCATCGTTGTACTCGTGGACCATCGAGATGTTTGCAGAGTAAATTGTGATTCCTCTTTCTGCTTCCTGCTCGTCGAAGTCCATGAAACGCTGATCTCCTGCAAGTTTGTCCGAGATCATGCCTGCCCGGGCTAGAAGGTTGTCGGTAAGAGTGGTTTTTCCGTGGTCAATGTGTGCCGCGATAGCGATATTCCTGATGTGCTCAGGATCGTTAATTACCTCTTTAATTGCGTCAAGCTCGTCTGCCATTCGTAAGTCACCGTGTGTGATTTCCTGTATAACCAGAAAATCTGTGATTTTTGTTCATTTAAAGTTCCACCAAGTTTATAGGTAGAGATGCTTATACAAGCTTTAAAAAAAGAAGTCAGGTTGTGGATACGGGCTAGCTTATTGAGGAGAATGCGAGTGTAACGGCTAAAGTGATGAAGAAGATGGGACGGATGGTGCACCCGTACCGGGAGGCTTTGAACAGAAGTGCTGTTGTTTTTTGCATTTAACGTGCTCCTTCTGCTTCTCTTTCCTTTCTTTCCTTTGCTCTTACAGCCCTGATTTCGTTGTTGCCGTTGGCTGCCTCTCTTATCTCTTCGGTTAGTGTGTCGACGGCGTTTTCTGTTTCGGCCAGGCGTTTCTCGTACGCGCCCTGTACCAGTAGCCGCAGTGCGAAGTCCACTCTTCTCTGAGGGCTCATTATGACTGCTTTCCTTGCTCGTGCTCCTCCTCTCTGGTATGTTACTACTTCTTCGACAGGTGCCGAGTTTTCGATTGCGTCGACAAGGACCTGGATCGGGTTCTCTCCTGTTTCTTCGTGGATGTTGTCGAATACTTCTTCTATAGTGTTCCAGAGTTTTTCACTGGCTCCGGCGTTGTGGCCTGAGGTGATGTAGTGTTTGTTCCCTCTGTGACCTGCGACGTACATGTGGGTCAACAAGCGTTCTGTGATTGGTACGTCAGCTTTGTAGAACTGTCTTTCTGTATGTCTTCCTTTTGACCTGGGTGCGAGAATGTTTTCCAGGTTGATGTATCTTACAAGTCCGTCGTCACTTATCTCTACTTCTTCTGCGTCGTATTTTCCGAAGGTCAGTACCTTGTCCTCTACCTCGATCTCTGCTACACTCATTTTATCACCTTGTTGGTTTCTGCTGGTTTCCTCTTACCAGTTCTTTCAGGCTGACACCGTTGACTTTGATGACTTTGTATCGTACGGTTGGGATGTCTCCTTTTGGCCCTGCGTCTGCTCCTCCGATTCCTTCGATCATTACTTCGTCGTGTTCGTCGATGTGGTCGATTGCTCCGTCTCCGGGAACAAACGCTGTCAACTGTTTACCGTTTTTAAGGAGCTGTACACGGACACATTTACGTAGTGCGGAGTTAGGCTGCTTTGCTTCAATTATTCTCTTTTCTAGTACGATTCCACGACCCTGTGGACTTCCCTCTAAGGGGTCTGCTTTTTCTTTGAGGTTAAGCATCCTTCTTTTGTAGTCCTTGTCGCTCCAGCGGTACTGCTGGCGTTTCTTTCTCATCTTCCGTGCGTTGTACAAGCCCATACCTTACCCGGTGAAGTTAAACTTTTTATACTGGGTTGATTAGTTACTTTGTCTGTATAAATACAGGCCTATTGCCAGTTCTGCCAGGCCGATGTAGAGTAGTTCGCGGCTGATCACTGAGCCTGTAATGAGTAGTGTGGACGATCCTATCAGGAGTATTGGTATCAGTGGTGTCTTTGTTGAATCGACTTTTACTTCGTGTCTGTGTTCGCCTGATATGCCTGTTTCAAGGTTGTGGTTTATCTTCTCCGGCAGCTTTGTGATCACGTCCTGGTTCTGGATCAGGTTGAGGGCGAGGTTCTTCATCATGGTTTGAGGGTTGTTCTGTTCGATCAGGAGTTTTTCCACCTGTTCTCTGTAGGATTCCTGTGGTTTGAACTCCGGGTATATCTTTAATCCGATTCCTTCCATTGTCAGGAATCCTTTTCCGATTAACGTGATTCTGGTAGGGAGGTAGACGCCGCACTGTGCTGCCTTCATTGAGGTCTTTATGATTACTTTGCTGACGCTTTGCTCCTGTATCGTGGTGTTTCTCATCTTCAGGATCTGTGTCTGTACTTCTTCCTGCAACGTGTCAAGGTCTGCGTCATCTTCTACTCTGGAAAGTCTTTCGATAGTTTCCATCACGCCGTCTATATCCTCGTTTGATATCTGAAGCATCATCATTCCAAGTTCTCTCTGCGTCTTCTCTGTGATACGTGTCATCATGCCGAAGTCCAGGAAGACAAGGTTGCCGTCGTTATCCACCATGAAGTTGGACGGGTGAGGGTCGGCGTGAAGGAGGCCATCTCTCAGTATCTGTTTAAGCACTGATCTTATCCCGGTCCTGGCTACCTCCTCTTCATCGACCTCCATGGCCTGTATATTTTCCACGTTGTCACATTTCACCGCGTCCACGTATTCCATTGTCAGGACTTTGTCGGTGCAGTATTTTCCGTAGGGTTCTGGCACCCTTACGTTTTCCTCATCTCTCATGTTTTCCCTGAACTCTTCTATGTTCCTTCTCTCGTTCTTGAAGTCCAGTTCCTCTCTCGTCCACTCGGCAAACTCCTTGACCTCGTTGTAGATAAAGTTTTCTCCCAGGTCGATGTGTTTGTCGGCCTTCTTCGCCAAGTACAGCAGTATATCCAGGTCTCGCTCGACTTCTTCCCTGATACCTGGTCTTCTGATCTTTACGACTACCTCTCTACCGTCTTCTAACCTGGCTTTATGCACCTGTGCTATCGAGGCTGCGGCCAATGGTTTCTCCTTGAATCTGTCGAAGTTCTCCAGTCCTACTTCTTCATCCACTATCTTTTTGGCTTCATCAGGGTGGAATCCCTGTACGGAGTTCTGAAGCTTTGAAAGTTCATCGCAGTACTCTTCAGGTATCAGGTCAGGTCTCTCAGAAAGTATCTGTCCGAACTTGATGAAAACAGTGCCTAACTCTTCAAAAGTCTCTCTCAATCTTTCCGGTGCCGGCTTTGAATGCCTTTTTGCTCTAAGCCTTTTATGGATCGGCAAACGGCTGTCCAAGTCCAGTTTTTCGATTATGTAACCAAGCTGTTGTCTGAAAAGTATACCGACTACTTCTTCAAGTCTCTCAACTTTCTTGATATCTCCTTTCAGGTGGTTCATCTATAGAAGTGTTTTTGCCTGGCCGAAATTAAAGATTGTCTTATCTGACGGTTACTTCGTCAACGTTGTGTGTTCTCCTGAGTATGTCCCTGATTGCGTCGATGTTCTCTCCGTCTTTCCCGACCAGTCTGCCCTTGTTGTCGTTGGAGACATTGATCTCAACCCTTTTTCCGTCTTCATCGTCCTCTATGTCAAGGCTTCTGATGTCGACAGGTACCAGGTTGTTGACGAATGCTCCCAGGTTGTCGTTGTACTCGAAGATCTTCACGTCTTTACCGAGCTGGTTCTGGACTTTTTGAACTACTTTCCCTCCTTTCCCTATAGCCATCCCTGCCTTTCCTTCCGGTACAATGAAGTAGGCTTCATCCTCTTTCATTAGGCAGTCCCTGGCCTCTACATCTGTAAGGGATTCGAACATGTTGAGGGTACGGATCATGTCTGTGTCGTATGTTGCTGTTGCCATCTAATTAATCACGTTAAAATGTGAGAATTGTCTTTTCTGCGTAAAAACAAAATAGTCCCCTGATTTTATAAATGGGAAGGAGGTTCACTCCTCCTCACCTCCGAATTTTGGCTTCAGGTCCACGGACCCGGTACCTACAGGTACGGGTTGGCCTGTTACGATGTTTTCGACTACGCCTTCCAGAGGATCTGTTTCTCCGTGAAGCGTTCCCTCTCTCAGGTGTTTCTTCGTCTCCTCGAAGACTGCACGGGCGAGAAGAGAGTCTTTCTCTCCGACAAGGCCGTAACGTGTGGTTCCCTGAAGTTCTCCCTCACGTGTCATCATGTCAGCGAGAAGCATGATATGCCTGTCGTCAACTCCGATTCCCTGTTTCTCCAGTGTTTCATTCACTTCGTCGATTATCTTTCTTCTCAGGGCTTCTACTCCGAGCACTCTTTTGATCTCGAAGAGATGGTTCGAAGTTGTCCTGGTGTCATCTACTTCCTTCATCTTCAAGGTCTTTCTCAAGGCGGTTCCTGCGGTCTGAAGCTGCCAGTCACCGTCGTCTTCGTTGATGACAACCTGGTCGATGCCTTTGAGACCTTTGATCCTTGCCTCTTCTGTATCGTTCTTCAGGTCTTTCAGGTCTCTCAGGTCGTAGTCATCTTCAGATGATTCAAGGACGATCTTGTTTCCGTCGATCGTGATCTTGGCCTTCCTGACATCTTCTTTAACTCTCTGCTTGACATCTTCCATGTCAACGTCGTAGTCCTCTAGGAGGTCTTCGTTCAGGACGTACTCTACGTTCAGCTGCATGATGTCGATTGTATCCTGCTTTACAAGGTCTTCGAACTTGATCTCTCTCAGTTTCCTTGCTACATCCTTTGCGTCTTCCTCGTTGTTGTAATCCTCGTTGAGGTATACTTCCATGGAAGGGGTCTTCGGCTCTCTGCGGGCGTCCACGATCTCTATAAGACGTGGAAGACCTGCTGTAAGATCGACCTGTGCGCCTCCAGCCTGGTGGTATGTTTCCATAGTCAGCTGTGTAGCAGGTTCGGAAAGTGACTGTGCAGCGACGATACCGATGGCCTCCCCTGGTTCGTACTGCATGTCCTCGTATCTTTCGTGGAGTTTTTCTCTTGTCTCCTGGTCAAGCCCTAGACCCTGATACTTCTCAGGTAGCTCTTCCGTCCTATCCTTCCAGTGAAGTTCTTCGTTATCAGTCATTTTTGATCACCTCTAGTTCTGAGATGTGGAGATGTTTGTCGAGATTTTACCTCTGTCAGACTTCTGCGGATCAATACCGTCTTCTCCTGCACGGAACTGGACGATATCTCCCTGTGCATTCCTGACTGTCTGATCGTACTCAACCTTCAGGTCCTGCAACGCATTTGAAACCCGGCGATACATGTATCCGGAAGTCTTCGTGTTCAGTGACTTGTCGGCCAGCGCCTTCCGCTGACTCATCTGGTGGAAAAACATCTCCTGTGCGTCAAGACCTTCCAGGATGCTGGAGGATACAAATCCACGTGACTTCGCGGAAAGCTCTCCTTCCTTGAAATGGCTGAGAGTACGGTTCTTGTATCCTCTTACTATCCTCGTGTCACGTACAGAGTTCTGACCCAGTAGCCCTGCCATTGTCGTAACGTTCTGCATCGATCCACGTGCTCCTGAGTCGGCCATGACGTAAGCCGAGCTTTCCTCACTGAAGTAATCGTTTATGATGTCGCTGACCTCTGTGAAAGCACTGTTCAAGGCTTTATTGATACGTATCTCCCGGGACTCTTCCAGTGTCTTTCCTGTGATGGCCTCCATCTTGCCGGCTTCGTACTCTTTGAGAATTTCCTCTGTGTCATCAAGAGAGTCCTCGATGACGTCCTGGATCTTCTCCGTTGCCTCTTCAGGTACTTCAAGATCTTCAAGGCCGATACTGAAACCTCTCTTCGTCAGGAAGATTGCTCCAACCCTTGAGACACGGTTCAAGAACTCTGCGACCTTATCACTGCCGTACTCTATGTCAAGCTGCTGGATTATCTCTCCACCGTAGTCTCCCAGCGCGTCCTCATCCAGTACGCCTTTCTTCAACTGTCCGTCCTCTATAACTACTTCGTTTTCCTCTCCCTCGTTTATAGTCAAGGAGATATCATCCGGGATGAAGATCGAGACAAGGTCTCTTCCGGATACTTCCTCTCCGTCAGGCAGGTCTTTCTCATGTTCTCCTGCATCAGCAAGAAGATTGAACGCTTTTTCACGGGAAACTGTCTTATCTTCCTGAGTCAACAGGTAAAGCCCTGATACGTAGTCCTGAAGCATTCCCACGATAGGCCCTCCCATCTTTGGGGATTTAACGTGTTCCTGCACCTGCATAAGCTCCTCTGCCTCTGCACGTGCCTCTTCTGTCTGTGGAACATGCAGGTTCATCTCGTCTCCGTCGAAGTCTGCGTTGTAAGGTGCACATACGTTCAGGTTCAACCTGAAGGTTCTATGCGGTAGTACTCTGACCTTGTGAGCCATGATTGACATCCTGTGCAGGGATGGCTGACGGTTGAACAGTACTGTGTCGTCGTCCCTGATATGTCTCTCAACTTTCCATCCTTCTCCGGGTTCAACCGCCTCTTTGATGTCTTCAAGGTTTTCCTCAGTCAGTCTTCTCCTGTTTCCATCCGGCTGGAACACGTAGTTTGCGCCTGGATGCGTGTCAGGCCCGTTTTCTATCCATTCCATCGCCTGATCATAGTTTCTTTCCGTGACTTCTACAGGCACGGTCAGTTTCTTGGCGATCACGTTGGGAACGCCAACCTCGTTGATACCGATGTTTGGATCAGGGCTGATTACTGTACGGGCGGAGAAGTTGACACGCTTTCCGATAAGGTTCTGCCTGAAACGGCCTTCCTTACCCTGTACACGTTCAATCAGTGATTTCAGTGATCTTCCTGACCGGTGTCTTGCCGGTGGAACGCTACTCATGTCGTTGTAGAACAGTGTCGCGACATGGTACTGCAGTAGTTCGTGAAGGTCGTCGATGATGAAGTCAGGAGCTTCAATTTCAATATTGTTCTGCAGTCTCTTGTTGATCCTGATCACGTCAACAAGTTTGTGTGTGATGTCGTCTTCTGATCTCTCCCCTGTCTCCAGCGTGATCGAAGGTCTCATTGTCACCGGTGGAACAGGCAGATGTGTAAGAATCAGGTCTTCCGGACGGCAGCCTTCTACTCCCAGTTTGGCTGCTATCTCATCAGGAATCTGTTCCAGCCATTCCTGTATGTCCTGCGGCTTCAGTTTCTCACCGTCACGGTAGTAAGTATAAGGTTTCTCAAAGTCGATGTCCGGTACCTCTTCCCCTGTTTCCGGGTCCTCTGTCATCCTGTTGGACTTTCTCAATGACTTTTCCTCATCCTTCAAGAGACAGGAAACGCTGCCGTCGTCGTGGATATTGGTGAACCTGAGAAGGTTACGAACTTTTTTCGCATACAGCACGTGTACAACAGGCCGGCTCAAGGTGATTATGCCGAAGTGTCCTTTACACTCTCTTATCTTCCCTCCACATGTCTGACATGTCATTCCTGGATCGATAACTCCGAGTGCTGGATCCATCACTCCATCCTCGACAGGATATCCGTCTGCGTCGTAGACCTCTGCCTGATCGATCTCCTTAACGGCGATGTTCTGGAGTTTTTCTGCGTTCATTACTCCGAAGTCAAGTTCTTTGATATTCTTCATTGTTCAATGACACCTCTGGTGTCGGTGAACTGAGAAAATGAATTTTTTGCAGGAAAATTTCTTGAAATTTTCATTTTCGGCCACCTCTAGTTGTCCTCCAGCTCGATCTCTGTATCCATCATCATTGATTTCAACTCGTTCATCAGCAGGAGGAACGCATGTGGTATCTCTGTCTCTTCAAGATCTCCTGAACCACAGTTCGGACAGTAGTGTTCGTTCTCCTTCCTGTCATAGACTCCTATCTCTCCACAGTTGTCACAGACCTCAATCTCTGTGGAATCGGCTCCGAACCGTTCCTTAAGCAGTAGACTGGCTCCGTGCCCCACGAAGACATCCTTTTCCATCTCTCCAAGTCTGAGGCCTCCTTCCTGGCTTCTTCCCTCGGTAGGCTGCTTGGTTAGGAGAGTGACCGGGCCACGAGCTCTTGCGTGGACCTTGTCTCCGACCATGTGGCTTAGCTTCAGGTAGAAGCCTGGACCGATCATTATCTCTGCTTCCATTTCCTCTCCGGTGATCCCGTTGTACATGGTCTCTTTTCCGGAGGATTCGAAGCCTAGTTCTTCAAGCTGGTCTCTCAGCTTGTCTTTGTCTTCGTTGTGGTATGCTGTTCCATCAACAGGTTCACCTCTCAGTGCGCCGACTTTTCCACCGATCAGTTCGATTATCTGCGAGACTGTCATACGGCTTGGGATGGCGTGTGTCGAGAGGATCATGTCCGGTGTGATTCCCTGCCTGGTGAAAGGCATGTTTTCTTCCGGTGCAAGCATTCCAACTGTTCCCTTCTGTCCGTGTCTGGTTGCGAACTTGTCTCCCAGTTCCGGGATACGATACTCTCTCATCTTTGTCTTGATGAGTTTGTCTCCGTCTCCTGTCTCTGAAACCATTACCTTGTCGACCTTGCCCTGTTCTCCGTGTCTTACTGTCAGGCTTGTTTCTCTTCTGTCTGCGAGTCCCATCTGTACCTCTTCCCCGCCTCCGGATCCAAGGAACTTTGGAGGAGAAGTCTTTCCGACAAGTACATCGTCAGAGTCGACCTCTGTCTCAGGGTTGGCCAGTCCATCTTCATCCAGGTGTGTATATACTTCCTCTCTTCTGTACCCTCTCACGTCCTTGTCTGGGATGCCGATCTCGTCTTTCTGGCCTCCCCAGTAACGCTGTGCCTCTGTCTTGTAGGTACGCATGTAGGTGCTTCTTCCAAGTCCTCTGTCGACGCTTGCCTCATTCATGATCACTGCGTCCTCGATGTTGTAACCGTCGAACGAGGCAAGTGCGATAACCATGTTCTGCCCGATAGGGTGGTCGCCGATAATCGTGTCGTATGTATTGGTTTCGACGATCGGCTGCTGTCCGTAAGTCAGTATGTTTGACCTGGTGTTGAACCTCTGGTGGAAGTCTCTGGAAGGCATTCCAAGTCCCTGTCCTGCCATCTTTGCACCGAAGTTAACACGGTCACCACGGTTGTGTTCCGGGTAGACAGTAAGTGAGGCCGAGAGGCCGTTGATGATCTCCGGGTCGATCTCAAGATGTGTATGCTCTTCTGTGACTTCTTCTCTGTCCATGGCTACGTAGGCGTTTTCCTCTTCCTCGGCGTCCATGTACTCGATCTTTCCTTCCTCTTCAAAGTCCTCAAGAGTTACTTCTCCCTCTGCCAGTTCCTCAACGTCATCCTCAGACAGCTGTGGCTCACCGTCTTCAACAATTATAACAGGTCTGAGAACCCTTCCGGCATCCGTGTTCACACGGATCTCATCCCTGTCCTCAGCGTAGTGAACGGAGACCTCTTTCTCTATCTCTCCGTTACGCCTTTTCTCAATGATTTTCTCCCGGACTTCCTCCGGGTCCTCTATATCTCCGATGATCTGGCCGTCCAGGAATACGTCAGTCACTACCTGAACACCTCTTTCGAAGTATTTACATCCAGGTTTCCAGTTTCAAAGCAATTCTCCATAGTATGATCTGTTTTCATCACGAAAAACCTCCTTATTCTTCTACACCTGCCTCTTCAAGCTTCATCTCTAACGCGTTCTTCTTCATCTCACTCATTCCTGTTGAAACATTTGCAGACATGGCGAGATGGGTTCTTAATCCAATGTTCATGCCTTCCGGGGTCTTGATTGGGCAGATACGGCCCCAGTGCGTAGGATGCAGGTCTCTGGCTTCGAAATGCTGCCTGTCTGAGCTTAGAGGCGAAACAATGTTTCTCAAGTGGGCTAAAGTTTTAATCCGGTTGTTTCTCTCCAGGCTCTGGCATACGCCGGTTCTACCGCCGACCCAGTTCCCTGTCGCCATAGCACCCATTATCTGTTTATTCAAGGTATCAGATACCACGGTTGACTGCAGGGACGGAAGTCTTCCACGCTTTGCGGATTTCTGGAAGTTGTACTTCATACGTGCAACTAATCCCCATTTACCGAGGAAAACACTTCTGAACTGCATCTCAAGGAGTTCTCCTGCCAGGTTCAACCTCTTGTTTGCGTAGTGGTCAATGTCGTCTTCCGTGATATCTCCCTTTCCAAGTGCGATAACATTTCTTATCATCGTTGCCAGTAGTTCGGCCTTTTCCTCTCTTGCATCCGGCTCCTGTCCCAGATGTGGAAGCAGGTACTCGTCAAGTATCTTGTCAACCCGTTCCTGAACATCGCTTGTGATACCTGCCTGTCTACCAATGTACTCGTAGGCCTCCTCCTGGTTTGATGCATCCACCTCGTAAAGATTCAGGTAGACATCTGAGGAGTACTCCTCTCCGATAGCTTCAACTATCTCCTTGTCAGTCTCATACCCCAGGGCCCTGATCAATGCGATCGCAGGAGTCTTCTTCACGTTAGCAAAAGAGATGTTCACGATATCCTTGTCACGCACCAGCTGATGTCTCTGAACGTAGCCCGAGTTCTCAGAGTTGATCCTACAGGTCTGCTCGCCGTCATCCTCCTGGTAAACCGGTTTGTTGTCCGCAAGCTCCTCCATCGCAATTATGGTCTTCTCCGAACCATTGATTATGAAGTACCCGCCAGGATCCTCTGGGTCTTCACCGTTCTCACGCATCTCCTCCTCATCCCACTCAGAAGTCCAGCACAGGTCAGATCCGATCATCACAGGAATCTCTCCGATAGTAACGGTCTCAGGCTCCTGCTTGACACCCTCAAAAATCGGAGTCATCTCAACCTTGATCTCAGAAGAATACGTAAGATCTCTCATACGGGCCTCACGAGGAGTTATCCTCCGTACAGAACCGTCAGCCTCGTTAATCTTAGGTCTCTCGATCTCTACATCAACAATCTTTATCACAAGATCCTCTCCGTCTGGAAGCTCCGGCTCAATACTCCCAACCTCGTTCAGGATAGCCTGAATCCTTTCATCAACGAAACGATTATAGGACTCTATCTGGTGTTTTACAACGTTTCTGTCGATCATCTGCTCTAAGAACTCTTCTTTCATTCAAAAATCACCGAAAACCCGGTCTACCTTTCTATTACCTTTCTGTAGTATGTGGTTTTACCGGCTGTTGGAGACTCTCTGTTGATCTCGATAACATCTCCTGCTTCGACATCCATCTGCTTCAGGGCCGCGTCCGTACGCTCTATCTTCGGAAGATCAGACTTCTCCGCGTCAAACTTCTGGAGAACATCTTCAACTTCTTCTTCACTCATTTTGCGATGTTCAGGAACTGCCCGGTGGTCACGTACGTCTATAGCCATGGTGGAAATCAACTCTCGAGAGCCTCAAAGAACATTTTTAGCTACAAATAGGAAAACTTGAGCAAACTTTAAATAGGGTGAGGCCCGGTACCGAAACATACATAAATCGGCCCGATTGAATCACCAGAGGCCTGTTTCCTTTCTCATGCTTGACACCGACCTGCCTACAACGGCATGATCCAGTACCTCAACTCCCAGTCTGCCGCCCAGTTCGATCAACTCCTCAGTGAACTTGATATCTTCCTCAGTAGCCTCAGCTTTGCCAGAAGGATGGTTGTGCGCAAGAATCAGTGCTGAAGCATTCGACTGAAGTCCTTTCCTGAAGATCTCCTTTACCTCTACATTAACCGAGCTGATACCTCCGTCGAACTCCTTCTCCCCCACTATCTCGTTCCCTGAATTCAGATAAAAGACACGTGCCGCCTCCGCTTCCATGAACTTCATGTCTCCGACCTGGGCCTCAACATCGGAGAAAGACTCGATCTTCTCTCTTTCCTCCCTCTTCATACGTCTTCCCAGCTCTCCTGCAGCCAGCAACTGACCGGCCTTAACTCTTGAAACGCCGTCAAACTCCTTCAACTCTTTCAGGCTTCTATCCGCCAGTTCTTCCAGAGAAACACTCTCAAGTATCTCGCCTGAAAGCTCCTTAACATTCTTGCCCTGAATCCCTGTCCTAAGGATAATCGAAAGCAGCTCCACATTGCTCAAGGAAGAAACACCCCGCTCCTCCAGCTTCTCTCTTGGCCTCTCAGACTCCGGTAGTTCCTTGACAGTGTAATCCATAAAACAAAGATAAAACAGGTTACACTTCAAAAAATTTCCCCTTCCAGACTTAACACTTCCCCAGGAAAAAACATCAACATGAAGAAGATACTCAAAAACCCGGATTTCGACGAGGCAGAGGAAATACTGGACGAATACCTCAAAAGAAACTTCACAGTCCAGCTCAACGGATTGTGCATGGTGAACTATCAGGGCCGGGCAAAATCCAAGCTGGATAAGGGAGAGCGCATGGTGATCAAAAAGCAGGACTCCGCGATCCTGGTGCATGGTCCTGACAACTACCAGCCGAAGAACTGGCAACCGGAAGTAGACTCATACACTGTTAAAGCGGATGAGGAAGAACTTATACTGAAAGCAAAACGTACGAACCCGGATGAAGTGGTCGAAATACGTTTCGAGAGGATCGACATGTTAACAGTCGACCAGTTAGTGGACAAATCAGACCTCAAAATCCGCGGCCACGAAGTAGACATCCACGAATCAATAGAAGACGAACCAGATATAGTCGAAGAAGGCCTCAAAGTAGTGGAGAGGGAAAGAGAAACTCCTGCAGGATTCATCGACGTCTTCGCCCGCGACACAGAGGATAACTACGTGGTAATAGAAGTCAAGAGAAACCCTGACTACAACACGGTCCTCCAGCTACAGAGATACGTCGACGAGATAGAGGAGGAGTTTTCGGGAAAAATACGGG
>JBDGSL010000068.1:0-8063 GCA_042217555.1 Candidatus Nanohalobium sp.
ATCATCGTAGAAAAAGAAAACGACCTGCCAGAAGCAAACTCCAAAATAGGCAAAGCCGTAGAAATGCTAAAAGAAACGGATAAAACAGAAATAATAACAAAAGAACCGGAAGAACTCAGATACAACTTGAGATAGAAATTTAATTTCTAAAAAATTTGACTGTCTCCGCAAGTAAATGATTAGAAGTTCAATTTCTGAACTTTCACTTCATCTGCGGTTTTCTCTAAATCTTTCATCTGAGACTTGTCAAAAATCGCTTCTTCCTTATCTTTGATATATATCGTATAAATCTGGGCGTAGTCTTTCCCTGGCGATCTCCTGAGTATTCTTCCTATTCTCTGAATTCTCTGCCTCACACTGCTTGTAGCTGCGACGATTATCCCGACATCTGTATCCGGTACATCAAGGCCTTCATCCAATGCTTTACAGGTTACAAGCATGTTAAGATCTCCTTCACGGTAATCTTCTAAGGCCTTTCTTCTATCTGAGGCGCTTACATCGGTATGGTAGATGCCTGCCTCATAATCTTGATCTAGTAGAAAGTCGTAGATTTCATCGGCGCTTTCCTTTCTTTCATGGAAAATTAGTGTCCGCGAATCTTTCGATATCTCATTATTGATGATGTATCTGATAGCAGACTTCTTAGAATCCGATTCATGAATAATTTCTTTTCTCAAGTTTGCTAGAACTGTGTAGCTCTCCAGTTTTTCATCATCGTGTTTGTTCTGAAGCTTTCCAAGGGTTTTCAAGAAGTCGCTACCTTCAGCATTCTCCAGTTCTGGATACTTGTTCACTATGATCTTGAATAAGTCGTTTAACTGCTCTGTCAACTCTTCATATTTTTTCTCCTCTTTTCCCTGTAAAGGAACTTCTATACGCTTTAAATGGAAAGGCGGAATTATGCCGTCTTCTCGAGCATCCGAATAGCTGTACTCATAGATTGTTTCTCCAAGATTAGGCTCTAAAACTTCTTCAAAACCGTAATCAGCCTCTCTTTCAGGAGTAGCGGAAAGGCCTACAGTGTAGTCAAAAGTAGATTCAAACAGTTCAGCAGACTTCTCACTGGCAAAACGGTGACACTCATCGGCCACCAGGAAGACATCATCTTCTACATCTGCCAAGTGCTTCTGAAGTTCGTTTCTAGCTGAGTTCAAGACATAGATCATCAAATCCTTTTCTCGAGTATCGTCTTTCTCCTCACCGTAGAAAACACCGATATCCTCTTCCTCCAAATTAAGCACATCTTGAACCTCCTCATACCACTGATCCAAAAGAGCAGTATTAGGAACGACTATAACTGATTTCAGGCCCCCATCCGGATAATTCTCCTGCTTCATGTGGGAAATCAGAGAAAGCGCTAAAACAGTCTTACCCGCGCCAGTAACAACTTTTACAATTCCTCTCCCGCCATTAGAAAGCCAGATATCTTTACACTCCTTCTGCCAGCGCCATAATTCTAGATTAACTTTCCAAGGCCTTTCATCACGAGAATTATCGAATAAATCCTCTGTTCTCTGACAGACTTCACATTCAGGTTTTTGACAGGTCTTCTGAAAACCTGGGATGCGAGAAAGCCTCCTCAAAGGTTTCTCAAGACCCGAACTCTTACTTTGTAGAAAGGCCTCTAATTCCTTTCTCGTATCTTCCAGCCCGAAGTCTCTGGTCCTCTTCTTCAAATGCCTGAGCTCCCAGTCCTCAAAACCTTCTTCCAAACTCACAGATTACTTTAACTCCTCGAGGCCTATAAATTCAGCTGCGAGTCCTTAGTCTTCTCCTCCACATAATCCGCAAGTTCAATGTAGTCATTGTTGTTCTCGATATCTCCAAGCTTTCTCAAGGCCTTAACCGCTCCTTCGGTGGCCCAATCATGCATCTCGGAAGCAAGCCTATCCTCTTCCTTGAGATAAGCAAGGTACTGTGCCCGGTCAACAGCAATCAAATTATCCTCAGACTTGGATTCAATTTCCTCAGCTCTTTCCTCAAGATCTGGTACAACAACTTTGCCTCCTTCCTGGTTTATAACTCCTGAGTCTGTTAGGTCAGAGATATCAACAGACCTCTGCTGCAAGTTCTTGTTCAACGAGCTGTAACCTATCTCACCACCTCTACCGGCAATATAGGAGATGTAGGTGGCGGAGATAAGATCAAGTTCTGTAGCCAGATCATCAAACATTCCTCCCATAATCTGGCCGTCAACGATCTCCTGAATAGACTCTAGAGCATCACTCACTGAAACCTTCTCACCATCACGATAAACTTCAGGATAATGCTTCGAATAAATCTCCAGACACTTTCCTATAGTGATGACAAACATATCGCCCTGAGTCAGTTCACGATCCTCAGTTCTCAACTTCTCAACCTCCTCCTTCGCTTCAAGATAAATTCGATCTTCCATCTCGCTCCAGATACCTTCTTCAGGCTCATCATCTCTCTTCCTGCATACAATAATCATGTCGTACTCGATGTTCCCTTTTTTCTGGATGTGTAGGGATGTACTCATTTCAGCTTGGATTGGGTAAATAGCCGAAATATAGAATCCAGCATCTAAGACGGATCCGAGAACTGATCCCCACGCATCTGTACTTCCATGGTGGAAGGTAAAGGCCATCAAACCGTCATCTTTCAACTTTCTTCTTGACTCAGCGAGAACCCTCGTTAATGCATCCGTGAAGTCATCTTCAGACTTATCTCTTGTAGAGTTCTTAACAGCCTCAGCTGATTTCGGTGTATACTCTGATTGGAAATAATCATATTCATCTTTCAAAATCTGTCTTAGCCAAACATAGAAGAAATCAGAAAGCTCAGAATACATCACATTGTCGAAGTATGGAGGGTCTGTTATGACTGCGTCAACAGACTTATCTTCTCTATCTAGGAATGATGAGTCTCCACAAAGAATCTCATCATTTTCTTTCTGTTCAATAGGGATATTCATATCTTTGCTACTCTTGCTGCCGTCATTCTCTATATACTTCTCGTAAGGATTTAGACAATATTTGACCGCTTTCCTCAGGCTTTCATAGTCAGAAGTGAACGAGCCTCGACCATATTCAGTTCCCCAGAGATTATTTTCTACAGGCTCTTGCCCGGGGTGATAAGCATGAGTTTTGAATAGTGGGTAAATATGATGTTTAGTTCTATCATACTGACACAGGCTGTTGTTCGTATCTAAAGTCTTTGAGAAAGGTATAAGCAACATTTCTCTGACTTCTTTGTCGAATTCTTGAATCCTTTTCAGCAATTTCCCTAAGTTTAGGAGCTGCCTCTCATTGAACATTTCTTTGAACTCATCATAACCTTGATTCAGAACTTGTCGGGTGTTATAGCCATTAGGAATCTCTTGTTCAGGAATCGGGAGGTCTTCGTTATTATCATTGTATTTTTCTACTGCCTGTTCATAGAGCTCTTTGTCCTTCTCTTCTGATTTCTTGTAACCTTTCATGTCGCAAGTATGACAGTAGTATTCAACGGCAAGCATGCTTTCCTTAGGCTTACCTTGTTCCTCTATAGTTCCAGTAACGTCATTCTTCTGGCCACATTCTTCACAGGTAAAATATTTTCCGGATGCGTTGCCATCCTTCTTAGGATTAAAGCTATTTTCACAATGAGGGCAGGTATTTTCTTCCTTCCAGTGAGGAGTTTCAAATATCTCGCTACACTCTGGACAATGGACATGATAATAATTGCCGTGTTCAAATTCTTCTACGCAGTGAGGACAGTTTTCTCCCGGTTTGTATATTTCTCCGCAGTTTTCGCATATGGCTTTATGTTTGTGTTCTACGCTGAGGCTGCGGTTTTTGGCGACTCTGTAGTCTTTGAATAGCGGGGTAGTTGATCCGCAGTTTCTGCAGTCGAGTTCTTTTACCCAGAAATAGTACATTGCGTCGGCTGTTTCTTCGCATTCTGGGCAGGTTGTCTTGTAGTACTTCTTGATTTCCGGCGCTACTTCTTTCTCAAGTCTTTCAAAGGCCTCGTCAAGTTTGTCTAGGTCTACCGGTTCTGTTTCTTTCTTGACTGTGAACCAGGCTACTGGGTTTAGGTCTTTTCCTACTACGTTTGTGTTCATACGCAGAGCTTCGACTATCGTAGTTCCTCCACCCATGAATGGATCTAAAACTGTCTTGTCTTCGAAGGATACATCTTCTAGGTAGAAGTCGTCCCAGAGTGTTTCCGGGTTTCCGTCCCAGTCTGCGTCCACGAGTTGTAGATCATTGCTTTCTCCTGAGTGGTCAGCATCAAGCCTTCTATTTTCTCCATCTTCTGATGTTGATTTGAGGACTTTCATGTCTTCATCTGCGAGCGAGTAGAGAAGCATTGAACGGAATACGCATCCAAGTCTTCTTGCCCACCATTTATGCATCGTATATACAGGTCTATAGTATCTTTTCGCCTTGCTCTCTTTATCTGCGATTTCGTTTACTTGTTCGATAGGAAAGTATTCTTCAATCGGTGCTTTATCGGTCATTCGCTGATCACGAGTTGATGTTTAGTTGGCTGTGGTACCAGTTAGGGTTATCGTTTTCCATTTCCACTCTGTTGAATATCTGGAATAGGCTGTATCTTTCTTCATTGTCGCTTTTCGGTACTATGCAGGGTTTATCCCATTCCTGGATGTTTGCTTTTTCTGTGTCAATTTCCAGCTGGAACGTGGCTCCGCTCCTGGTGAGTTTGCTTACATTGTCGGCTAGAAGACTGTTCAGAAGGTCGGAAAGTTGTTCGTAATTTTCTGTTTGTATACTGAGTGTTTCAAGTCCTTTTACGCAGTACTCTCCGTAGGATTCTATTCTATCCTCTCTAATGTCCTTCAGTACTTGGATAATACTGATCTCCTTGCATCTATCTAGACCTTCTTTCTCAAGTTCAGTATCCTCTATTATGTTGAATCCTTCGTCCATCAGTTTTCACCTCTCCTGATTTTGAGTTTAGGTGTCATGCATTCAAGGAGTGATACTCCACCATGTTGGTATACGGAATAACTTCCGCGAATAGGCCAGATGTTCCGGGATTGCGCCATCAGCCATCCGTCATATTTTACCAAGAAACCCGCCTCTACGAGTTTATCAGCATCTAAGTCTTCATCCTTGACGGCCCGATTGTTACCCATTACTTCCTTGATCTTCTGCTGGTCTTTGGAAGCTAAGTTGAACTGGAAGGCAGGTTTAGCGACATTGTAGCCGTGATCGGATGTTACTACGATTTCATCTCCTTCAAGCTGTTCCAGTATTTCGTCTAGATGTTCTTCGGTATTCTTGTAGACTTCTTTCTCATCTGCCTTGACCTTCTTACCTTTCTGAATGTCTTCGAGCCAGGAATCCGGGAAGCTGGACCAGATAAACTCTTCATCTCCATCTAGCGAAAAGTTTTGAGAGTCGTTTATCTTCCTGAATTTGTACTCTTTCTTTTTCTTGGGCAGATCAATCTTCTGCTTGAAATCCTCTGTTTTGGAAGGTAGAGCAGAGAATGAGTAATCCAGCTCGACTTTCCAGCCATTGTCTTGCAGATGTTCTTTCAGCAGTACTGCTTCTCTAATGCTCAGCATGTCCAGAAGCACGAGTTTTTCGTTTTCCAGATCTACATCAAGGCCTCCAGAGGCGTGCTTAGGTATTTCTTCTGTGAAAAGCTCGAAGTAAGTATCTTGTAGGAATTTCTCGAACTCCTTTGCTTTTTTATCTTGCTGGAAGTAAGTGGCTAAGTCTTCTTGCGGCTGCCATATCTCTTGGGTCATGTACTGGAAGATGGTTGGAAATGGGTTGTCCTTCTCTATGAGGTTTTCAACTACTTCATTCGGAATCTTCAACTCTTTCACCCTGGATTCTTGCTGTGATTTCTTCTGCCTCCATCTCTGGCAGGTTTTCAATAATCTCCATGAGCCTTTCTTTGTCCACTTCTCCGAGTTCAATATATAGATCTAATTTTTCTACGGTGTCTGTATTTTTGTTGAGTTGGTAGTCGAACTTATTCTGGATAACTCTGGGAGAGTTACCAATCGCATCTTTCTGAAGGGTAGTTATTTCTTTCTCTTCATCAAGTTCTGCTGTCGGAACATCTCCCTCCTCATCGGAAATACCTATGTTCTCCATGTCTTCTGCTTCGTCTTCTTCCTCTATTTCAGGACTTGGAGCATACTCAGGATCCTGAAGAGTGTAGTCATCTTTTATTTGCTCCGGAGTATTATCCCTGTAAGTTTTCCCTCGTTCTGCCTGTACAAAGACCTTTTCTCCTGTCATCTCCATTATTGTACTGTAGAACCTGTTTTCATCGTCGATAAGCGGAAACTTTCTCATCTTTTTGAAGTCATTCAGGATTGTTCCTACTTTCTTTCCATCCGGTTCGTCTTGCACTTCCTGCCAGATCTTCTTTCTGATCAGGCTCTTATCGGTTCTGATTTCTTCCCTAATTTCTCTTATATTAGGATCTACTGATTTCCTGATTGCGTCTACTTCGTGTCCGCTTCCCTGTGAACTCCATTTTATCCAGTAGCCATACTTATCATTGATAGCAGATTTGAGTTCCTGTTTTTCCTCTCGGAGTACGTTGTCTATATCGCCTTTCTTCTCTTCAAGGCGGTTCTTCAGGTTCTCCGCGGCAATTACTCTCTTCGTCTTGTCAATGATCTCTGCTTCCTTTGTAGGACCGCCGTTGTTTGGAACTATGAAGACTACAGTGTTCTGGTAGTTTCTGCCGTGGAAGAAGTCATCTAACTCATCTTTAGTCTGCTCCTCATCTCCAAGAGATCTCAAGGATACGACAAATGTAATTTCGTTATCATCTGGTATGTGCTCATTTTCTTCTCCTTGTTTGTAGATGTGAGCCTGGTTGTCGAAAATTTCTTTTCGGACTATCTTGCCTATTTCTTCCTCAGCTTCTTCATCGTCTATTTCATTGGTTTCTTTCTGGATCAGTGCGGCAATGTTGTACTCGTTCTTGATCTGATAATGCCCGTCATCCTTGTGAAGGTAATGCGCTCGGCCCATTAGGCTTTCTATCGACATTGAGAGATCTGTCACGGTCATTCCCTCTGTAGGCTTCAAAGTAGCTCTCAAAATATGGTCCTCTGTTGCTGCACCACTTTCTTCTTCCAGTGAATAGAACAAGATTGATCTTAGAATTTCTGATCCATGACTTACATCGCCTGCTCGCTTTTCAGCGTCGTCTGAATATTTACCAACTAGATCTCTGTCAATTACTTTGAATGGCTGCTCGCTTATATCAGATAGAAGGATGGCATCTGTCTTGTCTGCTTTTTCAGCAATAGTATCTGCAAGAACCCTCATCTCTCCACGGACATTCTGGCGTTCCTTCGACCCTTCATAGATATTTCCTATGATCTCCAAGGCCTGAGGATGGAAGGGATAGGAATCAACAAACTTTTTCTCAAACCTTTTCTCATTTTCAAGCTCTATAGGAGAGGAATAACCCTCAATATAATCTTTTACAATCTCCTTTGCCTTATCTTTGTCTAAATTCTCATCAGGCCTGTCGAATAATCTATGTCTGACAATTTTCTCCTTATCTCCAGAAGTGCTGACATCCTCCGCAATCGGCTGCGTTCTATTTAGGATTTCTTTCAGCTCATCACTCTTATCTAGGAGCGTTATGAAGACATATAGCTGTCTATTCTTATCCTTAGCGACTTCAAGAAGATTTTGTAGGAAGGCCTTATTCTTTTCTTTAAGATCTTTATCTTCGTTTTCGTCAAAAGATTCCCACCAGGTCTCTATCTCGTCGAAGAATATTGCAAAGGGATCTTCTCCAATCAGATCTTCAATCGTATCTGAGGTTGGGTATCTACCGATTTCTTCTAGAAGGTCTTCTCTACCTGCTTTTTTGAATATTGGAACCCAGAGTTCATCTGGATCTTCGTTGAAGCTTGAGATTATTATGGAATTGGAGCTTTCGGGAGCATCAAAATCTATATTCCAGTCTGATGTCCATTCATCTGCTTCCTGAGGGTTGTCAAACAGATGATAGAGGGTAACTAGTGCGTGTGATTTACCTGATCCATAAGGTCCAAGAAGTAGAAATCCTCCTTGATCATCTTCGTATTTTAGCTTCTCATTAGC
>JBDGSL010000069.1:0-13652 GCA_042217555.1 Candidatus Nanohalobium sp.
CGTTACTGTTGATGTTATCGTTAGGGCGACGGATAGCCAGAAAGATGAGATCAACAGCAGTGTTCAGAAATGGGTTGAGAGAAAGAAGTCGCTGGAGAAGAATGTTTCCCGGATCGGCACCTTGGAGATGAGTAACGAGAACATCACAGACTTCACGCAGGCAGTTTCGAAGATGCAGCAGGCTGTTGAAAACGGAGAATACTACAGAGCGAAGTCTTACCTTGAAAACATTGATTCAAAGTTCAGTCAGGCCTCAAATGTTTACTCCGAGAGGCTTGAAGTTCACAGGAACAAGCAGCAGGGATTGATGCTGTTACTGGCCTTGTTCGGCGTCCTGGTTATCGGGGGCGGTGCCGGAGGCTACATGTTTTACAGCAGGGAAGGTATGAGTATCGAGGTGCCTGAACCGGTTCAGGAGAAGTTACCGGAGGATCTACCAAGTAAAATGCCGGATGAGCTTCCGGAGGTTCTCGGCAGTCTACCTGATGCTTCGGAGCTGAAGGACAAGGCTAGAAAGCTTGTTAACGAGGCTGAGGATGAGGTTGAGGAGGAGACCGGTTACAGTTTTGAAGGTTTCAGCTAGATTATCCTTTCCGCGTCAGAGAAGGCTTCCTTCATCATCCCCTTGTCTCTTACTGTTGTGACCAGTTGCTGAAGTTCCTGGACGTATTTTTCTTCCTTCGCTGCCTGCTGAGCCATGTCGTTGAGAAGTATACCTGTCTGCGGGTCTTCCTGCAGCCGGCTAACGATAGACTGATCTGCTCTTTTACTGTTGAGGTACTGTGAGACAGCGGGCTGTGTCACGTCAAGTATATCTGCTATCTCTTCCTGGTTAAATCCGTAATCGTCCTTCAGCTTCCCTGCCAGTATGCTTCTGACAGCGGGGAGAAGTTCCTCGGCCACTACCTCTGACTCAAACCTCATAGATTATAACGGTGTGATAAAAATCTTTAACCGTTGCCATCCCGGGTTTGAACAATGGCAGATCCGGGAAGTGATGAGATCAGGGAATGCAGCAGTATACTGGACAGAAGGGATGACTCACGGTCTTACATTGAGGGAAACATGGAGGAGTTCCTGGACCGGTACGGGGATAGGGAAGCAGTGGCCGTGACGACGGATGAAGGTGTTAGAGAGATTGCTGCCGTGTACGGCCCTGATTCGGAAAGCAATCAGTGGCAGGCTCTTTCAATGATCAGAGAGTTCTACAGCGAGGAGACGTACCTCAGTTCTGTTGTGAGAGAGCTGGAAGAGAGAAAATAGCAGAAAAAAGAGAGATTAACGGGTTTTTAATGGTCTGCTTGCTGTACGTCACGTGAAAGCTTTTCTACATCCGCGCTTAAAGCTTCGAGTTTCCGGGCAACTCTCTCCTTTTCCTTGATGATGTTTTCCACTTTTTCGTATTTGCGTGCGGCCTGATCGAGGTGGTGTTTTTCGACGTATGCTGCGTCTGTTTCCATCATGTTGTCGATGATTTCCTCTGCGATCTCACCTAGAAGAAGGTTTAATCCGTAGTATACGTTGCTTCTTACGTACTGTCCTTCTGAGGCTTTGTCTCTTATCATCCTTTTGATTCTTGCGTGTGTGAATGGAAGGTCTTCTACTTCAGTATTGTTTGGGACTTCTACCATGTTATCACAACTTAGAATCCGGTTTAGAAGCTTTTAATGTTTCCGTAATCTATAAACCTGTTCAGTTACAGGTAAATGTTTATGGTTGACTGGCAGGCTGTTGATCTCGGTTTAAGTATACTGGTTAAAACCGTGTTTCTCGTGGTCTTTGTGGTTTCTCTGTACGTTTTGAAGCGTCTGGATGAGATGGCTCGGTCGGCTGAGAGATCTGCGGAGTCGATAGAGAGAACTGCTGAGGACATCGGACGTTTCATGTCGTTGATGAGGGTTTTGCCTTTCATTGGACCTGAGCGTGATAGGGATGAATGACCTGCTTGAGGCTGCTCAGGGCCGAGAGGATGACTCTTCCGGTGACCGGTACGAGAAGTTGAAGAAGGAGGAGGCGGGTACTGATGAGAAGGACCCGGCCAGGGAGAGGTATGACGAGTTGAAGGAGAAGGCCAAGAAAGAGTATGAGGAACAGGAGAGGAGGAAGGAAGAAGAAACTGATGATGAAGAGGACGAGGAACCTGGTTTCGTAACTTATTAAACTTTTTTACAAGTTTTAATTCCCTGTATGGATTTTGAGAGAGTTCCTAAGATAACGAAGTATATGGCACTGACGTCCTCTCCGCCCTGAAGGACGGAGGTTCCCAATAATGGAAACAACCATCCAAACACAACGGACTTCGGAACATCCGAAGCTTCAGAGGTTTACACTCCCCCTACCACACGCTTTGATATACAGGGAACATGCTTCCAACAAGGATTGTTCAAGACACCGCCAGCAGTGCCCCAGTACTACCAGCACCACCACATATTCAATGCGGCAGGAGTATAGCCCGGTCCCCAATCAATACAGATATCGGTTTAAACACTTAAAAACAGACAGGGCGATTCCTCTCCGAGCTAAAACACGGAACCTCCTCACCCCAAACAGGTGAAAATGCTTTTTGCCTGGTTTGGCAGAAACACTGTATGGAACTTTCTACCGGTTTTCTTCAAGAATAACATGGATTCCGTGTTTCTTGTAGGTGTCCTGACTTCGGTTCCGAGCTTTGTCACGATTTTGTTGGATATACCTGTAGGGAACCTGGTTCAGAGGGCTGGTGAGAAAGTTGTGATCTACATGGGTTTTATCTCTGCTCTTTTCCCTCCACTGTTATTTTACGCAGGTATCGTTCCAATGTTCTTCCTGGGAAAGTTTATGGAGGGGGTTGGCAAGGCGTTCATCTGGAACGGTGGCTGGAGCCTGATCTTGAAGAGCTCTGACAGTGATGTTGAGTCTGAAAATGTTTCAGTCTTCCTGCTGGGTGTTAATCTCTCTGTAATCATCGGCCCGATTATCGGAGGGTTTCTCTTGGCAGGTTACGGTTTTAACCTGCTTTTTACTATCTGGGCTGGTACCTGGCTATTATCGATAGCATTGTACTATGCGTATATCGGTACTGAGAGAGGGGATGAGGGCCTGAAAGAAGGTCTGGATCACCTGGAGAGAAGAAGGACCTACATGGATGACTGGCATCACTTGAAGGATCACTGGATTGATCTGAGGAAGGTTCTCTCACTTACATTCCTGTACTCGATCATCTTCTCGTTTTACTGGGTGGCGATACCTCTTATCCTTAACCAGATGAAGGCAGATTACACGATGATGGGCCTGGTATTCGGGGTAGCGGCTCTTCCAAAGGCCTTCCAGTTCGTGTTCGGAGACATGGCTGACAAGTATGGTGAGGAGAGAATCATAGCAGCTATGTCTTTCCTTCTTATCCCGACACTGTTTTCGATGTCTTTAACTGAAAGTAAACTTTTGATCGGAGGCCTCTTCTTTATGGCACAGCTCTTTACCTCGGGTATTGTCCCTGCAGTACACTCCAAGTTTGACTCTGCGATCCCGGATGATATAGAGGGCGAGATGACAGGTTTCAATGAACTGGCGAAGCACAGTGGGCAGACGATTGGGCCTGTTCTTGCCGGCACACTTGCCTCGATCTGGAGTATCAAAGCCTCTTTTATGGCTGCAGCAGGTGTGACTGCTTTAATCCTGATAACCACATTAGTTGATTTTTGACAGTTCCGGAAAGTCAAACAGGCCTGCCTCACGTGATACGGCCAGGGCCTTCATTGAATTTTTATCTATGAACTCGCGCAGGATAGGTGAGAGAAGCTCGCTTGAAGGCATGTTGTTCACACCGGATCCGTTTGAGATAGTGGAGAAAGCCGGCATCACTATCAGAGCCTTTCCGTTGTCGTTCCTGCCGTACAGGAAGCAGTCTACTTTTTCCTTCACTCCTACATCGTCTTTTAACTCCAGAGCAGGATGTTCATGGCCTATAACCACTGTCTCAAAGTCTTCATCGACTTCAAGGTCTTCCAGTGAGATATGGCCGTGGGTGAAGAGAACTTTGTCTTCCAGAAAGTATTTCTTCAGCTCGTATCCTTTCTCTTCGATAATTGATTCTATAAATGTATCGTGGTTGCCTTCTATAAGGATCAGTTCCTCGAAAAGATCTTCCGCCTCCTCTATGAACTCTTCTATCTCCTCTTTCTCCGAGTACAGACTGGTTTTGAACTCGTTTTTCAGATCGCCGTTGACAAGCAACCTTGTTGCGTCAGTCCGTTTCTCCAGTTCATGTAGATCTTCCAGTAGTTCATCAAGCTGGAACTCTGGCACGTAACTTCCTTTCGATGTCATTCCTCCTTCTAGGCCTAGGTGAAGGTCCGATAGTACGAGAAGGTTCATTCCGGAGTGGTACAGCGCCGGTTTTCTGTCAACAGTTTCAAACCCGTAGATTTTCACAGGGGTTAAGAAGAACTCTATCTTTTTTACCTGTTGATCTCCTGCCATACCTGGAAGAAAGACTGGAAGAACTCCTCTCCTGTGGATATACGTGTGTATTTTGCGTTGTTCTTTGCTGCTGTCTCTTCAAGTTTTCTTGTGTGCTGTGTCAACCTGTCTTTGTACCTGTTCTTAACTTTTTTCGACAGGTATGTCCTGATACTGGAGCTTGATTCCGGGTCTTCAAGTATCTTGTCTCCTTCCATCTCTGGAGATATTTCCTGCTGTGAAAGAGTGTTTACAAGCAGTACGTCGCATTCCTGAAGGTTTTTCACTGCATCTTCTACCTTCTTCACGTCTACCAGGAAGTCAGATAGTATGACTACCACCGACTTGTTTTTTATTCTTGAGGAGTATTCTGTAAGGCATTCTGCTACCTGGCTTTCAGGTGTTTTCCTCAGTTCGTTCAGGGTTTCAACCAGCTGTGTAAGGTTGCCGTGTCTGCGGGCTGATGTAAGATCTGTAAGTGTCTCTGAGAAGACAGAGTACCGGAATCTGTCGTTGGTCTTGTTGGCCATGTATGCAAGTGCCAGGCCGAGTTTTGCAGCGTACTCGTATTTGTTGACTTCTCCATAGTCCATGGAGCTGCTTCTGTCAACTACGACGTGAACTGTGACGTTTTTTTCCTCCTGAAATCTCTTGATGAAGTATTCGCCTGTACGTGCGTAGGCCTTCCAGTCCATCTTTCTGATGTCGTCGCCTGGAACGTACTCCTTGTGATCCTTGAATATCATTCCCTGACCGGAATAATCTGATTTCTGTTCTCCTTGCCGTATCTCAGCCGAGTTCTTCTTCAGCGCCCGGTGAAACCGATCTAATTCATCCAGGAAATCTATCTCTATCACTGATTTACACCTTTCTGAGTTATTCTGAACAGTTTTTCTCTCTTCATTGTTCCTCTACAATCTGTTCAACTACTTTGTCCTCTGTCAGGCCTTCCTTCTCTGCCTTGAAGCTGATTCCTATCCTGTGTCTGAGTACGGGTTTTGCCATGGCGTCGATATCACTTTCGGAAACATGGTTTCTTCCCTCTATCAATGCTCTTCCCTTCGCTGCCAGTACAAGGTTGATCGAGGCACGTGGAGAAGCACCGTAATCCAGTTCATCATTGCTGCGGGTGGCGGAGACTATCCTCACTGCTTTCTCCCTTATGTCATCGGCTACAGGCACCTTTCTCGTGAACTCCTGCAGCTTGATCAGGGAGGAGCGGGAAAGCACTTTTTCCAGTTCCGGACTGTAATCCAGTTCCGATGTGAAACGGTCGACAATACGGTTCTCATCTTCCATGTCCGGGTAATCCAGTTCTATCTTCATCATGAAACGATCTCTCTGCGCTTCCGGCAACGGGTACGTTCCCTCCTGTTCGATAGGGTTCTGGGTTGCCATCAGGAAGAAAGGATCATCCAGGCTGTAGGAGTTGTTTCCGACAGTCACCTGTTTCTCCTGCATCGCCTCAAGAAGTGCGGACTGCGTCTTCGGTGTCGCCCTGTTTATCTCGTCAGCCAGAACCATGTTAGCGAAGATAGGGCCTTTCTGGAAAACGAAATCCGTTGTCTCACTGGACTCATCGATTATATGCGTACCTGTGATATCCGAAGGCATAAGATCCGGTGTACTCTGTATACGTGAGAATTCAAGGCCTAAAACCTTTGAGATCGTGGAAACCATCTTGGTCTTTCCCATGCCCGGGTTAGACTCAAGCAGTACGTTCCCATCACACAGTACGGATACCAGTACCTGTTCTATGACTTCTTCCTGTCCCACCATCACTTTCCGTACTTCCTCTTTGACCTTTGCCAGTTTCTCGTTCGCTTTCTCGTACTTTCCAACGTCATCCGTGCGTTTCAGCTTCATACCTAAAGACTGGTTTCTGAATGAATTTAAACTTCCTTTCAGTCCATCTCACTGATCGCCAGGCTGTACCTCCGTGCAAGCCTGACATCTTCCGGCATACCCGGGTCAGCAGCGTGGAAAGCGAACTCCCTTCCATCTACCGAACCAGTCTCCACAGAGCCCTGGCCTTCCGCGTTCCCGGTCACGTTGATCCTTAGATCTGTTGAGACAGCGTCTATACTTCTTTTCTCACCGTATATCTCGGAAGCGTTTTTCAACACCTTCTTTTCATCTTCCAGCAACTGCTCAGGGTCTAACTGTGAGAATATCTGCTGGCTTTCCTTCTGAACCTGGAAGTCAACTATACCGGAGAGCGCAGTCAGAAAGCTCAGGAAACCTATCACAAGTATCTTCTGAATTATCTCAGTACTGGGAATGATGCTCTCAGAGGTCACAGTTCTAGCCCTATCCATCAAGTCATCAAACATTGCCTGGGAGACGATGTTCTGGTTATCAAGGTTATCCCTTGCAGTCCTCAGAATCTCCTGGAGCTGAGGATTCTCCTCCTCATATATCTCCAGACTGTACTTTCGCGACCTGTTCACCCAGTCCACCAAGAGAAAAACCAGGGTCAGACCTGTCAGAACACGGTAGTGAAGACTCTCAGAGACAAGCGTAAAGTTAAGAAGAAAAAGCAACAGGTTAACAGACAGGAAAACCAGTAAAGAATCAAGAGCTGCCTGAATCAAATTAAACTTGATAAACTCTCTTCTCAACCGTTTAAGCAGTTTCTCAACCCTCACTGGAGTTCACCTCATGGCCGTGACGCGTACACCACTCGCTTTCATCATCTGAGGGAGAAAGCCGGGTACATACAACTGCAAGAGAAGTGTTAAGCCTTTCAACCGTTTTTGACATGTTCGGCTCTGCTCTCTCCTCCTCAAGCCGGTTTCTCAAATCCTTCACGGTACTGTTCCTCTCACCAAGCATATCTCTAACCCTCTCCAGTTCAGAACTTTTATCCTCTACAACCTTCTTCAAACGAGACACATTATCTTTCAAAGAGCTTAAACGTGCAGTCCTGTTCGATACAACTGCTTCAAGTCTTTCTACCTCCCTTGACTTCTCCTGCAAGCTCTGATTTATTTCCCTTTTAATGTCGTGTGCTTCCGACAGCTTATCCTGGTATACAACGGAGACTCCTGCCAGCAGAGACAGGGCTGCGACCGTGGAGATAAGCAGAAGCGGGTTAAGCCGTCTCTTAAGTATCGGTGTGGACATCTCTACATCAACAATGGTTTCCGGCCGGTTTTAACTTTTTAGACAGTATACTATTTTTAAGTAGAAGCAGTTTCAATTACTTTCTTGAATATGAGCCATGGAGGCAGCCTTCCAGACACCTGCAAGTTCGGACACATAATCGAGTCCGAGGGAGGAAACAAAGGATTGAAGAAAAAGATCAGGAAAGGAGAAATAGAAACCCTGTCCGACCTGAGAGAAGAAGACGCAGGCATAATAGACCTTCTGGGAAAATGGAAACACATCAAGGTATCTGCAGGAAGCCAGGGAGACGGTTTCAAAGCCGTATTTATCGCTGTAGACGAACTTGATACAGGTAAAGACTTCAATACTCACAAAGTAGACGAGTCTATACATATATCGCCACAAAGCAATTTTCACAGCGAGTTCATGCAGAGGAAGCAGCAGGCCGAGCAGAATATCAAGCAGACGATGCAGAGCTACCAGCAGCTTATAAAGCAGAAGCACATGCTGGAACACGATGTCAGAAAACTGAGGAGCCGTGTAGAGGCGATAGAGTCAAAGGATGAGACATTGCTTAAAGGCGACTTTATCGAGCTTGTGGACGGCGCCGGACAGAGCCCACGTCAGGGAGGCGACCAGATGAGTTTGAAGGCGTACCGCGACCAGAACATCTATCCTTCTATCGTAGCGGACTTCAACGAGATGGAATCTGTAGACGACCTGAAGACAGCCAAGCAGAAGGCCGAGGATGCAGAAGACAAAGACCCTGAGGACTTCAGGGACGGCGCGCTAGCTGAACTGCCGACGAACGAGAAAGCTGTGTTGAAGAAGAAGTACAGGATGTACCAGCAGTGGAAAGACCTGTACGGTTCAGAAGTCTCCCGGAAACTGGACGAACTGAAAGGCCAGCTGAGGAACGTGGAACGAAGTATCGAGGAGACAAAAGAATGGCTTAAGCCGTACGTCAGGGACGTATCGATGATAAACAAGATGGGTGACGACCAGGCAAATCTGACAGGCCCAACCAATATACGTGGAAACTCTACGATGATCAGAAGCCTGGACTACATACTGTACAAAGGTATGCGGCTGGAAGACGGAGAACTGACGTATGCAGAAGGCGAGGAAGCCACACATTACAGAGTAGTATACATCAAAGGAGTTAACGCCAACCTGGCCGGGTTTTCACAGCCACAGTCACCAGCTGAAGGACCTTCCGCAGGCATCGTCCAATGGTTCCCGGCGTTCGTATGCAAACACGTGTTCGAGAACATATTCAAGCCAAGAATCAACGAACACGAAAACAAAGTAGAGGAAGTTATGGAAGACTATGTCGGAGGATTCAAACCCTCCAAAGAAGGAAAAACACTCAGAGATAAACGCCAGGAAGAAGAGATGTCAGTAAGAGAACTCAGAGAAAAAATAGAGGAAGAACTAGAGGAAGAAAACGTACCTGTAGAGCTCTCAGCCCAGATAAGACGGATAGAAGACGGTATGGAACCTGTCAACACTCTTAACGGAAAATACCTGGAAGCCATAGACAGCATACTTGACACCGAGTTCACAGAAGACGAAGACAACAGAGACAATGAAATGGTCAGCGGACTGCAGGAAAAACTTCTGAAGTTCACAGGGAAAACCGACCCCTTCTACATGGAAAACCCTGAACAAGGCCTGATAGAACACGAAGTAGACCTCAGATACGACTACTACTGGGGATTCAAAATAGGCCTCGGACTTTACACAATGAAGTGAAACACAATGGACTTCATACTGAAACGGTTAAAAGACAAGTTTGGAGACGAAGAAGGAGACGAAGAAAGAAACGGTTTCCCCGACCTAAACTACCTGATCGGAGAATCATCCGCAATGGACATGGGAGAGTTCCCAACACCAATGGACCAGAGAATAGGACAGGCATCAATGGTAGGCGGAGAACTGATGGAACTCCAGATCACCAACCCCGCCACATTCGAACTGGAAGGCAACTCCATGATAAGAACCATCGACCAGCTCGGCCTCGACGTAACACTCCACCCAGACATGAACGCAGGATTCTGCACAGCAGAAAAAAGCGCCAGAGGAGAAGAATACGGCTACGACACAGTCGAACAATACTTCACAAACTACCTACAAGAACTCGCATACTTCAAAAAAAGAGTCCAAGAACAAGGCGGAGAAAAACCCTTATTCAACATCGGCCGAATGAACCCACACATATCCACCTCCCCAATGCCTCCTCTCGACGAAAGAATGGCCAACGACGTAGGAGTAGACCCATTCGGATTCGAGATAGGCAACGGAGACCAAGACGCGATGAAAGCCAGAAACCACAGAGGGCAAAACATCTGGGAAAACAAAGAGTTCCTCAAACGAGTATACTACACATTCTTCGTAGAAGAAGTAGAATTCGCATTCCAATACTACAGCATGTTCGGCCGATACTCAAACAAATTCGAAAAAATATGGGAAGACGCACAGAGAGAAGCTACAAATAAATTCTACAAACACAGAACCGAACAACTACCTGATAGATTATACAATGAAGTTCAAGAGAAAATCAAGATTCTAAGGACTGCTCAGGCACAAGATAGAGGGATAGAAACCGACTGGTTGGACATACTAGACGATAAGACAATCCAATTTCCTTTCTATACTGTGGTCACTGAGTCCAAAACGGAGGAATTCGAAGATCCTACCGGCAATACTAGAGAAAGAATATCAGAAGTAGAAATTACAGACATACAAACAGAGTATCGAGAAGTTCCTCCAGAATTCCTAAGAGAAAGAGGCTTCCGAAGCTTCCAGCAAATGTCTCAAGCCGTTCACAGTGTAGAAAACATGAATCAGATACCGCAAGAAATGTTCGAAAACATAATAGTCGATATCATAGACGAAAACGACGTAGACGTCAGCCATTTATTGAGGCTTGGCGCCAGGGATACTTTAGACGAGAAATTTGCCGAAGACATGGATAAAACACGTGAAAGTCTCTATAATTCACTCAAGTCAGGTTTTAACGAGCTTTGGACCGGCGATGAAATAATTTCCATAGACGCAAAAATAGCAGCTCTAGAGAATCATCACGATATTCAACCGAGAAGGATTCAGGAGATTGCGTATGAGGTTGGTATTGAGGGAGATAAGACGTTAGATCATCATGCTGAGAAAGTTTTCATGGGAGAGCCTGAGTATTTCGAGACGGAGGGGCCGGAGGAGGATCTGGAGCTTGACAAGCATAAGGAGCTTTTGAAGAACCTGATTCAGAACTTTGAAAGGGAGATGTGGAAGGAGTCGAATCTTTTCTACAAGATTATCCCGGCCTGGATGAGTCAGGCCAATAAGCTTCAAAACGACAAGCATAACGGGTGGAAAGCACCAGAGTTCATCTGGGAAACTATCGTTGAGGACAAGTGGGAAGATCGTGACGACGTTAACCTGGATTTAACTTCTCCTCGTAATGGCATCTTTGACGACGATGACGAAGATACCTATCACTACCTTGATCTGTTGGAGGAGAGTGAGGAGTTCCGTATGGATGTGGCTGCGGCTGTCGGTGCTTGTTATGCGTGGGGGCATTATACGCAGAGGAAGGTTCAGTTTGATTTGAAGGGCCGTGACTTCGGTTTAAGTGATGAGGAGGCTCAGGAAGTTGAGGGCGAAGGCTGGACCTGGATCGAGTGGACGAACCGTTTTGGTCTTGGCGTGAATCTGGAGACTATGGCGGGCAGTCCTCAGATGCGTTTCAAGGTGTGGAGGCCGAAGGATATCTCTGTGACAGCTCATGCCATCAACCTTACTGCCAGGACCAAGCTGGAGAGGGATGGTGAGCTAGGTGGATTAGATCATATGCATGAGGAGTTGGATGGGTGTCCTGCGAAGTTCACGATCGATATGGAGCATGTAGCGACTTTGGGCGCGCCGCCTATGCATGAGATGGAGGAGTTTATGCAGCAGGAGGAAGAGTTGGCAGGTTCCGACTGGAAGCTTGATATTGACGAGGATAAGCCTGTTGCCAAGATAATGAGGCAGATACATCTCATAGATCCTGGTGTAGAATCTCAGAGAGGAACACACCATGGAGCCATTGAGAGAGGGAACAGGCAACTTTACACGTGGCTTTACCGTTTTGTAGAAGAAGGATTTGCGCGTAACGAAGACGAGCCTGCTACGATCCTCTTCGAACTTGCGGAACACAAGGGAGAGTCCAGCTACGTAATGAGGATTATGATGGATCTTATACAGCTTGGAGTAGAACCTGAAGACCTTGACCCCTCACGCGTCGACCCGGGCAGCAAACCAGGTTCAGAGGAGGAAGCACTTATCGCCCGCTTCTACGGAATCGACAGAACAAACTACAACCGTGAATGGGCCAAGATAGAAGAACACGCATTCGACCCACTGAAAGGCTTGCTGGAAGCTGAAGAGTTTGACTACAGCTACTCAGGAAGAGCTGCAGTAGAGAACGACAACCGGCCGCAGGAATGGAATTCAGAGGAGTACCGGTAGTTAATTCTACATCAACAAAAACCAACAGTAAAAGTTTTTCTACCTCAAAGTAACAAATATTTAGTAAGGTTTTTAAGGCTGCGGTTTTAAACTAAGATCATGTGGTACCATGAGTTCTAAGGATAAGATGAAGGAGATGCGGGAGAAATCTCAGGAAAGGAGGATGGAGAGCGCTCAGGAGTTCTCTGACAAGCTTCTTGATAAACTGGGGGATAAAGTGAAGGTTGTTGCTGTGTGGGGTAGCGTGGCGAAAGGAGAGCATGGCCACGACTCTGATATCGACACCCTTGTTGTTTTAGATGATACTAAGTTACAGAAGGATGTTCCTGATGATGCGAAGAAAAAGATAAGGAGAAAGGTTACCAACCTGGCGAAGGAGACGGACGACAGGATCACTATACAGTACTTTCCTTTCCTAACGGAGTTCTGGGACTCACTGAGAAAGGGCGAACCTCTTGCCATTGAAGCTGTAAGAAATGGAGAAGCAGTGTACGATACCGGGATCTTCATGCCGGCGAAGAGGCTTCTAGAGAGAGGAAAAATCTCCGGGACACAGGAATCAGTGAAGAAGCGTTTGAAGCTTGGAGCCGCCGGCTACAAGAAGGCGGAGAAGACTATGCGGTCCTCACTTCCTCACAAGCTTGAGCAGGCGATGGCGAACGCCGGTCAGGCACCTATCATGCTTTCCGGGGCGAATCCTCCTCCGAAGGAGAAGGTTCCTGAGAAGCTTGAGGAGATGTTCGTTGAAAAAGACATGCTTGAGGAAGAGTTCGTTGAGAAAGCTCAGGAGATATACGACTTCGGGGACAGAGGAGAGAAGAACCCTGATGAGGTTAAGGGCGAGGAACTTGAGGAGATGATGCAGAAGACTGACGACTTCGTCCGAAGGATGCACAAGCTGGTCTCCCAGATGGGAGCAAGAAAAAAGGTGAAAGGCATTGTCAACGACTACAAGAAGTTCTTGAAGGCCAATGTCGCCGCCCTGAAAGCACAGGATGTAGAACCTCCGGAAGACAAAGACGATCTTCCAGAGGTAGTTGCGGAAAACCTTGATGTAGACGATGAACACGTGGAGATGTTCAACCGATGGGAGGAAGTCGTGGAAAAGGTCAAGGACAAAGACATGGAATCCGTTGAAGACAAGGAAATCTACGAACTGAAGAACGAAACCAAAGAGTTCGTCAAGAAAGTATCCAAGAACTACCAGAAGATGAAGGAAGAAAAGGCAGAAGAAGCAGAGAAAATGGCTCCAGACATGGACACAACCAGCGTCGCCAAAGCCGCAGACACAGAAGAAATGATCCCCAACCTCCAGCAAAAAGCAGAGAAAGAAGCAGAAAGCAAAGACGAAGAAGAAAAAGAAGAGGAGAAATAGACCTCTTCCCTCCTCTTCATTCTCTTTCCCCTTCCAGGAAGAAGTACTTGTGGACGTGTCCACGTCCAAGGCATCTACTTATTCCCTCAGCTCTGATTATCACTTCTGCAGCGTCTACTTACGTACTCCTTCAGGAACTAAAAACCTATCCAGAATAAAACTTAAAGGAGAAGAAATTAGGAGGTCCGAATCTCTACTCTTCCTGCATCTCCTTAATCTTCTT
>JBDGSL010000007.1:0-7163 GCA_042217555.1 Candidatus Nanohalobium sp.
GCATGAAATGTTTCAACCACAGACTTGCCATATAGTTATTCTCGTCTCGAATATGGTTTAGAGTGACCTTCCAGTCTGAAGGGAAATAACTTGACCATATTACTCTACCTTCTGGTGAATCTACATTAATGAATATTTCTGGTGCAATAATACCCACTAATTCATTTAAATAGTTCTTTCCTTCTTCAGATTCAAGATTATTTTCAACGGTAGTCTCTAGGACATCAAAAATTATGTGTGAGTGGCTGAAAGATATTCCATTCCCTACAAGATTCCTGATTAGTCTTTGGGAAACATTCCTAAGCCCTAGATATTCGCTTCCAGTATCGTCCTGTTTGTATCTTTCAAAGATGGTTTTATGCCAGTTGAGTGAAGCTTCCCAAAGCTTTCGAAATATACCCATGTATTCTAGACTTATGCTATCAATAGATTGGACTAAAGACCTCAAATACTCTTCTGACCTTTCATTGTTGCCTTCATTCAATAAAGAGGATATTTTGTCCACAAATTTCTCAACATAGTCCTCTTCCACTGACACAGAAATATGGTCTATTTTCCATACGGATTCCCAGATTTTCTTCAAGTTGTTCTGACTTGGCTGTATATTTTCAATATATTCTCGACGCTTCTCCTGTCTATAATCTCCTTTCTTATCCTCTTCTTCCATTTCAATCTCCTCTATCCACTTATGAGAACGATAAAGAAAAGCTAGAAAACCGTAAACTCCCAGGGCGTACAAAATAAACAATAATACCCGAACTATATTTGGCGATATGCTCCACACAAAAAGAGGCAAGAATAAGAAAAGAAGATTTCTTAGAAAAGATTTGCTCTTGACAACTTCCGCTAATATAACCTTACGGTCGAAATCAAATAGCTCTCCATTTTCACCAAGAAATATTGCAACCGCTATTGTGACTGTTACTAAGCCCGCAGCTAACGAAGTCATTGCACTTGTCAAAATGTCTTGACTCATCAAAGAACTCATAGTTTGCAGAAACCAATCTTGAGTTAGCGAAATTAGGCGACTGGCATCCATGAGTTATTAACCAGCTCCGTATCCATAGTTTTAACTTGGCTATAAGCCATTAAGTGGTTTCTCCTGCCTAGTATTGTCGAGCTGTTAATTTTTTACTATAAACATTGTTTATAGTAAAAAACTGTTCGGGAGAAACCGCACAGTCCGGTCTAAACTGAGCCTAGAAAGGTTCTACGCTGGTAGGTCTTCTATCGTCTGGTATTTGTGTTGGTTTTGGCTTATCTTAGTTCTTGATACGTCAAATAGTATTTCTACTTCTTGTTGACTCATTTCTGTATTGTTATAGATGTAGCACGCCCAAGGCAAAGTATCCGGCTTCTCATACTTATCCCATTTCCAGCTACTTTCTTCTCTGGTATCAAATTCTTCAGAACAAGCAGGTATATTCTCCAACTTAAACTTCTTTGTTTCTCCCTCACCATTTTCTACAGATTCATAGACTTTAGCTTCCTTCTTTGATTCCTTCTGGATATAGTTAGAAAGTCTTCTAATGTCGGGATGAATATCTTTGCCTGTGTGTCCTATAATAATCAGTTTTCCTTGGTTTTTACGAATGAATTTGACTAGGCTGGAGAAGTATTTCTCTACTTTCATCTTGTCTTTAATGTAGCCTGATGCGTGGCTAGAGGCTTCATCGAATACGAATAGTTTTTCTCCATCTTTCTGGATCCATTCGAGTAAGTCTGCCTGGCTGGTTATGGTTTTACTGGCTCTATGACTTGAAATATTGGAAGCTACTTCTCCATCGGTTTGGATTTGTTTCCAGATCTGACTTAGTAAAATGGCGAAGTCTGTTTTTCCTGTTCCCATGTGCCCGGCTATGTAGGTTATACCGGCTGTCCTGTCGATCCAGTTTCTCAACCGCTCGTACTTCTCAACTTGAGACATATTAACCGAGTTGTCCTGAATTCCTGTGAAATGGCTGAGAAGAGTTAAGTTAGAGTTCTTGATTGCGTTTCTCAAATTTGTAGAACTGTTCTTCTTCAATATTCGTCTGTATTGTTGTTTTTCTCCGGCATCGGCGTTGTATCTCTGTATTCCTTGCAGAAACTGGCTTTGTTCTGCATCTAGTATCCCTGCTTCTTCGAATACTTCTAATTGTGTTTTCTGGTCGGTTTTGGAGAGTTCTCTGGTCTGTCCTCCTAGCCAGCTTTTGATCTGTTGCCGATCCATTATTCTTCTAGTGTTTCTAGGTCTATTTCTTCTAGGATTTCCTGTATTTCTTCTGTTATTGAAGTGCTGTCGATTTGGCTGTATTCTATTTTTCTGAGATCTAGTTTCGAGAAGTATTCTGCTTCTATGTCTTCTGCCTTGGCGGAGAATTTGCCGAGTAGCTGTAGGAATGCTTTGGTGAATTTCCGGTTTCTAAATCTCTGTGCCTCTATGTTATTCAAATTCTTGAGAAGTTCGAGGTCTGTTACTTCTCCTAGCCATACTCCTTTAGCCTCTTTTTCTTCCCAGTCTATCTCTCTTACTATGTGCAGAATATGTCCACCATCTGTTTGGAAGGTGTAGAGCTGTCCTTGAGTCATTTCTACTTCCTTTTTCATTTTTCCTTTCAAGGTCGCGTAGATTTGGATTGGTTCTGCGTCGGTTGCGTCTATTTCGGCTATGTACTCGTATTCGACTGTGGAGATCCAGTTTAGAACCCATTTAACAGGGATGTAGAACAAGGTATTGACTAGTAGGAATGAGAGTGCTATTATTGCTTGGTTGCCTTGGAACTTGAAGTCTGGTCCTTGTAGGTAGCCGGTGATTAATGCGACTGTTATGGCTGCGGCTCCTGTTATTAATACCCATTTCATTCGGGCTATGAAATCTAGGATAGTTTCTAGTCTGCTTTGGTGAGGTTGGAAAGGTTGTTCTGACATAATTTCTTTTAGAGTATTTTTCTTGGGTGTTTCCGGATTTTCCGTATCTGATACTTGTGTTGGCTGACTAGGTTGATTAGGAGCCAGATTGCTCCGCTTATTATCCCGATATAGACGTTAGACGTGTTGACATCTTGAAGTAAAGGCTTACCAGGATTGGAGACTGCTATAAGAGAGTTTCCAACTCCGATAGTTACCGTCATTGATCCTTGTCTGCTAGTAGTCTGCATCTGAATTGTGGTTTTTCCAGATGCAAGCTGTACCTGTTTGAAGTTGACTTTTCCAGCGCCGGACATAGGCATTGAGTTTACGTCAGTTATTGTTGCGATCCGTGGAAGATCTGATTGGAAAACAAGGGTTACGCCGTCACTTGACCAGTCCGCACTGACAATTTTCGTGGATGAATCTATTGCTATTACAGAAGTCTCGTTACTTGGTTCGGTGTTTGTTGAGTTCTGGGCTGCTCCTAGAGATAATAGTAAAATGAAAAGGAGGGAGAGGCAGCCCAGTTTTCTATTTTTCATTCCTATACCTCTCTGTTTAGGCGATGTAGAGGACTAGCAGCAGGATTATTCCTACGAGTACCGCCACCACGTTGTTCTGGAGATTTGGAATTCCGGAGGGCAGAAGGTTGTTGAGAGTCTTTGTTAGCCAGCCTACTGCGTCTCCTATGGCTCCCCCGAGGTTTCCAGTGGAGTCGTCCATAAGCTCTTGCTGGTTGTTCTTGATCTGATAGGACAGCATTACATTTTTGACAGTAGCTCCAGGCTGGGCTGTTGACTGTTTCGCATTTTGGGCATTCTAGTGGTTTGAGTGCGTCTTCTTCTATTTCTGGTTCGTATTCTTCTCCGAATTCTTCCATTAATGCTTTTTCTAGTCCTTCTTTGACGATTTCTATGTAGTGTTTTGGAGCATCTGAATCCGGACTCCAACCAAAGAAGGCTCGGAGTTGGTATTCTGTCCAGCCGATGTATGCTTTGTAGATTGCCCGGCTCTTTCTGAAGACCGCGTGAGGGTTTCTGTCGATGTGCTGTGGTATGTCGGTCCGGTTGAAGCACCTGTCTAGGGTACGCCTTACTGCGTTTGCGGTCAAGGGTTCCTTTTCTTGGACTGTGTCGGTTTGTTCTCCTGACCAACTACAACTGGAACAAGCATATGTTCTTCTGCTGTAATGATTCATGTTCGCAGGTTTGGCTTTAGATCCACAATCAGGACAGTAGTTTGGAGAGTTATTTTTGAGAAAAACAGGGTCTTCGAGGTTCTTGTCGCTTTTCTCCCAGAGTTTTCTCATTAGAGGCATGCCTACTTTAAGCGGGATTTTCCGTTCTCCGGTTTTTCCTCTGCTGTGTGTACCTGATTCGCTGATTTTAGCCCAGAGTAAGTCTTCTTCAAAACGGACATGTTTCCATCTTAATGGTTCTTGGTCGTCCGGTGTTCTGAATACTTCGCCAACTCTGCAGCCGGAGGCCCAGCAGAACATTATCAGGGCTTTATCTCTCAGGCTTTTGGCTGCGTCAACCAGTTTCTTGATTTGTTCGGGAGAAGGTTTGGTACGTGGATCTACTCTTGCCTCGATATTGGTCTTGACTTCTAGGTCCTTGGTTAGGTCTGGTCCATCTATTTCTTCGTTGTATCCCTTGCCTTCTGATTTAATGAATCCTCTGTAGAATCGGGTTATTGTCTTCCAGAAGCTTTCTTTGCTGAAATCGCTGTATGCTCCGCCATCTAGTTTCTGTAGTTCGTCTGTGTTTAGGGCGGCTACCACTTTCTTGATGTCGTCTTTTTCTGCTTCGTCCATTTTGAAGTCTATGGCTCTGCTGAGTGTGGATAGCCGGGATGAGAGGCTGTTGATGTCTGCCTGTGATATTCCTTTGGTCTCCATGTGTCTCAGGAAATCGTTAATCACCTGTTTGTTGTGGTCTGACAGGTTGTCGGTTTCTGCCAGTCTCTCGTTATATTTCCTGACAGTCTTTAGCTCCATAGGCTTTCACCCGGGTAGAAGTTGCGGAGGGTTTTCATTAAGCGGTTATGTTTTACCGCTGGTTTTAGAGTGTTAAGCGTGTAGTTTTCCGGTAGTTCCGTGAACTGCATTTTTTCTCGATCCTCAATTGTACCGAGAAAGAGCAATACACGGAGGTTATAGTGTACTGCGAGTCTTCTATAACCTGTCTTTGGTTCTCTTCCGTTCCTCTGTTACATGGATGTGCAGCGGACGGTGGGGTCTAGCTGCTGAGGGTCCATGACTGCTTCATTTAGAATCTTCTCTTTCTGGTCTTGAAGATGGGCTTAAATCAATTAGACTCTGAGTCATCCGGAACTAGTACTGAAAGCTTTTGTCATGGCTGCTAGAGCCATGAAAAGCAGACCGATGTCCCTGACCAGTATGTCGCTAAAGCCTGATTCTATGCTAAGTGAAGCTACTATCTCTAGCATTAGTAGTACTGATACAATCGAGAATTCTCTTCTGGCTCGAGGCATATTAATGCCGATACCTGCCAAAAGCATCACTAGGCCATGAGCCTTTACTAGCAGTAGAGGTTGAAAGCTGGCTAAGATCTCTGGTACATATCCTTGCCAGTAAACCGGGTTAGACAGCTCCCATGCCCCGAAGACTATGAATACGGTTCCGAGCCCTACTGCTGTCAGCAGCTCGGCAGGCTCCTGATCTATTCTCTCTCTAACTTCTGACAATATACCCATTTGAGTCTACCACCACTGCTGTGTCGTCTTCCATTGCGTACTCGTGACCATGAGAGTCATCTCCCATTGAAGTTTCTATGAAGTATAGCTGTTCGCCATCTTTCAGTCTATACTTCTGATCATGGTACTCCTTTCTCTGGGCGTTCAGCTGGATAACTCTATCTCCGTTATCTGTCGTTTTTGACACTTGGAAACCTGCCAGTGCACGTTTCTCCTCTTGGTCTACAGAGCTATCTGATATCTTGTAGCTATAGGGAGCGTATTTGGTCTGAGACAGCTTTACTCTATGGCTACTGTTTTTATCGTTTCTCTGTTTTCGCTGTGAGCTCCTAGAGCCGGTTTGCTTAGGGCTATTTTTTGTTGATATAGAGTTCTTTGAGTTTTTAGTTAGATGGGTAAGCATCAAAGGTGCCGCAACTACAATTAAGCCTGCGAATGCAAGCGCAGCTACGGAGGTCTTTTTATCTAGTTGTTTGAAGCTCATTTTTAACATCGCCTAGTGTAGAATACAGTTTTCTGTTTAAAACAGGTATTCCAAACTTAGACCCAAATTAGCCCTGAAATCGCCATGTTCTAGTTATGAGAGAGGGTTTTTTACCTTGATCTTAGAGATTAAATGCGCATCATGCATAAGTCTTAGCTTTTACTGAGGGCTAACGGGTAGGAAATCTCTTTAGTAGAGAATTGGCCTCAATAGTGAATTTAGAAGGATAGGTTTCTTACGAGAGAATAATTTAGCTATATGTGTCGTATGTTACTGTTCGTGCATCTAGGTCGCTGAACATCTCCTGCCATTCTGAGTATAGATCTTGTGCGTCCTGATTCTCAGTTGATAGAACATAGTTCCCGGAGAAGCTTTCATCTAGACCTAATTCATCTTTGATCATGTCTGTTGTTTCGGCCTCGTAGCCTAGCATAATATGGTCGCTGTCTCCTTCATATTCTAGGTAGGTCAGATGTAGGTCTATATGGCCTATATCGGCTTTGCTGTCTGACAACTCTTTTTCCAGAGAGTCTACTGCTTCGAATACTCTAGGCTGTGGCTCGCTGCCTCCAAGATTCTTTAATACATCTTCTCTCCTATTGGCTTCGCTCATATCCTCTATTTTAGCAACTCTATATAAACCATTCGTTACGATAAAGTGCAGGTATTTAGGACTTAGGAGGGATGATAGGAGAAAAATAAACGTGTTTTAAAATAATATTTCTAGAAGAAGCTATAATCTTCTGAGTCTAGCTCTTTAACAACTCTCCCATCTACTTTTAGAGCTGAATCAAGGTTGTCCTCTAGAGCTTCTTCCACTATATGGCTGCCTGCTGTTACTCCGTTCTTGGGAGCTATCGTATAGGAGTCTTCGAAGTATGCTGGTTTAGGAGTATTTTCCAGTTCTTGATATGCGTCTGAAGCTTCTAAATGGTATTCTACCTCTGTCCCAGATTCTGTGGTTTCTGTATAGGCTTCTACTCCGACATAGTGTTCTTCAAGGTCTAATTCGTCTATGTCTTCTTTTACCTGTTTTGCGAGTTCAAATGCGGAGTTTAGAGTTTTATTA
>JBDGSL010000070.1:0-2669 GCA_042217555.1 Candidatus Nanohalobium sp.
TTGCAAAAGAGCATGAGTTAGAGAAGTTCATTCAGATATCCACAGATGAAGTATACGGAAGCCGTGAAGAAGGCAAATTCAAAGAAGAAGATCCTTTAGACCCAAGCTCGCCTTATTCCGCATCCAAGGCCTCCGCCGACATGGTTGCAAACAGCTTCAAAGTTACACATAACCTTCCTGTGCTTATAGTAAGGCCTACCAACAACTTCGGTCCTAATCAGCATCCAGAAAAACTAATACCTAAGTTCATTTCCAGAGCAAAGGAAGGAAAGAACCTTCCTGTCTATGGCGACGGTACCAACGTGAGAGATTGGCTTTATGTCAAAGATAACTGCCGAGCAATAGACCTACTTTTGAGAGAAGGAAAGGTTGGTGAAATATACAATGTCGGAGCCAATCAGTTCAAACAGAACATCGAAGTCACGAAAAAAATCCTTGAGCTGGTTGGAGCAGAAGAAGATCTTATAGACTTTGTTGAAGACAGGAAAGGCCATGATCAAAGGTACGCTGTAGATAGCTCGAAAATCAGAAAACTTGGATGGGAACCAGAAGTAGATTTTGAAGAAGGCCTAGAAAAAATGATAATTGAAAACTATGAAGAGTGAAAATGATAAGACCTCCCCACTAGTTTCTGTAATTCTGCCAGTCTATGAACCAAATACCGAATGGCTAAATGATACTATTGAAAGTGTGTTAAATCAGACCTACGATAGAATTGAACTAGTAATAGTAAATGATGGTTCGAGTAATAGATTGAAACACTATGTAGACGGAGATAAACTTAAACGCGAGAACGTAAGGACCTATTACCAAGAAAATCAAGGTTTTACTGGAGCAGCTAACAACTGCATAGACAAATCAGAAGGTAAGTACATAGCCCCAATAGGTCAGGACGATTTATGGAAGGAATCAAAAATAGAAAAGCAAGTCGATATCCTAGAAAAAGAAAATGGAGATCTTATTTTTAGCAAAGTCCAAATCATAGATGAGTTAGGAGAAGAAAAGCATGTCAGAGGGTCTTTCCCCGAAAAAAGGATAGCTAAAAAACTTTTCACAAAGGGAGTTTATCCAGAATTTGAGTCTCTAGTCATTAAAAGAAACATCCTATCCAATCTACAGCTGAACAAAGATTACGAAATAGCTTCCGACCTAAAATTATGGATGGAAACATTCAGCGATTTTAAGGTACTTTATATCGATGAAAAACTAACAAAGAAAAGAATACATCAAAACAACACCAGTAAGAACCATCTTAAGACTTTAAGGGAGGTGGAAAGTATTTACAGAGATCATTTAGATAATTTTGAGTTTTCATGGGTTCAGAGAAGAAATATATTTTCCAACCTTTACAGGAGGAAGGGGAAAGGCCTCTATCAGGATGAGGGGAAGGCCTGGAAGGCTCGAAAGCTCTGGCTGAAGTCGCTGAAATTCTATCCTGACCCGAAGGCCTTGATGTTGCTTCTCCTGTCTTTCAACTCTGCTGTCTACGAGAAGGCCAACGATATCTACAGTAAGAGCTAATCAGTGTTTGTCAGGTCTTCGTAAATTTCTTCCACGTCATCGGCCATTTCTGTCATCTTGAATCCTTCTTCGAGTTCTGTTTCTGTGAACTCTTTCTCTGCCATCTGTTCGATGGATTCTCTGAGCTGTTCTATGTCTCCCTGCGGGAAGGTGGTCGCCTTGTTGTATGCGTCGGTGACCACCTTGTTTCCTGGTATGTCGCTTGCGACGATCTTCGTGTCTGAGAGCGCTGCCTCCACCAGGACAGTCGGCGTGCCTTCGAGGAAGGAGGGGAGGACGAACACATCCGATAGTTCGTAGACCGCGAATTTTTCGTCACCGAATATAGTGCCAAGAAATTCTACATTATCCATTTCATTCTCTTCCACGTAATTTCTGAGTTTCTGTTCTTCGTTCCCTTTCCCGACTATGTCCAGCCTGTACTCCGGTCCGAGCTCTCTGAAGGCCTCCAGCAGGTCTATCACTCTTTTCTTTTCGTTGAACCTGCCGAGGTAGAGGATGTTCTTTTTATCAGGATCTATACCGTACTTCTCCCTGACCTCTTCAAGGTATTCGTCCGATAGTTCAGGCCTGTCCACCGCGTTCTTCAGTGATATCACTTTCTCTCTTTTCGCGCCTGCGTCGACCGCGTCCTCTACCATGTAGTCTCCGAGGACGGTAACGATATCCATGTTGTTTATCGTGGCCTTGATCATCCTGTCCTTTATCCAGCTCTGCCTTATGCCGAAGTCGTACTCGTCGTTCTTCTGTATATCGTCTCCCATCGCAGAGCAGACTGTGGGAGTCTTCGTTACCGAGCGGAGCCATATCGCGGTCGGGTAGACGTGGAAGGCATGAACTACATCGGGATCTATCTTCCTGATCTGGTTCGGAACTTTGTAGAAAGCGTCGCTGAGGAGCCACGGTCTCTCTATGCAGTGCTTCACCTCGAAGTTCTCCCTCTCGAGGCCTCTGTCTTCCCTGTCCTTCGTGGTCAGTATCGTGACTTCGTGGCCTCTCGAGCTGAGTTCGCTCATCAGGTACTCACATATCTTCTCAGCTCCTCCCGGTGCGTAGAGGTTCGGTATGACTGTGACTATCTTCATCCTACCTGACCTCCTTGTAGGCCTCAAGGTATTTATCCGCGACTTTTTCCCAGTCCAGGTTTT
>JBDGSL010000071.1:0-2950 GCA_042217555.1 Candidatus Nanohalobium sp.
GAATATGTCAGACAACACTAAGGCTATTCCCTCTCAAATGGAAATGGAACGGAGAGGACTGGAAGCTACAGAAAACCTACAAAGGTGTCTTAGAAGATATCATGATAAGAACGCCGGCCTCAAACATCTGGAGAAAGATCAAAAATGGCTAAAATATCTGCAACAATCCTCACACTAAATGAGGAAAAAAATATAGAGGCCTGTCTGAAGACCCTTGAGTGGTGTGATGAGATCATAGTGGTTGATAGTTATAGTGAGGATAGTACGGTTGAAATAGCTCAAGAATATGCTGATGAGGTCTATCAAAAAGAGGTTGAGGGTGAAAACTTTTCTGAGCCGTTGAGACAATTTGCAGTTGATAAGGCTTCTGGGGACTGGATACTTAAGATTGATGCTGATGAAAGAGTGCCTAAAAAACTTTCTAGAAAGCTTGAATCTCTTTCTGAATCAAATTACGATGTTATAGAAGTTCCAAGAAGAAATTACTTTATGGGGACGCCAAGAGAGTCTGCATGGCCTGATTATGTGAAAGCGATGTATAGACCTGAAGCAGTCGACTTGTCAGATCAAATACATAATTTTGAGGACGTTAAGCCCGGAAAATCAGTTCATGCGATATCTCCTGATAAGAATGCCGCGATCGAACACTTTTCCTATACAGATATTGAAGATAGGCTGGAGAGAATTAATCGATACACTACAATTGAAACCAAACAGAACCCCGGTTTTAGTGTTTTTAGATTGGTTTTGGCTCCACTTCGAGAGTTTTTTAGGAACTTTATTTACGCAAAAGGGTTTAAGGATGGTGCAAGAGGGTTTATACTATCTTTCCTTGATGCGTTTTACCCTCTTATTGAAGAGCTAAAGCGTTACGAAAGGTTAAAGTGGGGAGGGCGAGAGTCCTATCTCCAAGAATATGAGGAAATAAGTGAACAAATAATAGAACAGTATGAGGGGTAGAGATGAGAGTTCTACTACTAGGAAATAAATCTTCGGAAGGTGTTGCTCACTTGCGTAAAGTGGAAGAAGCTCTCGGAAGTTGTGCAGAGTACTCAGAAACGCTTCCTATTTTACTATCAGGGTATGATTTCTTATACGCCTATAACTCATATTATCCTTCAAACCTGACGCCTATTCTATCCAATTTTTATGAGATAAAACTAGTATATGCTCCGCAATCAGGAGGATTTCATCGGCTCCAGAAATCTTGGAAGAATAGATTTATTCAGTTGGTTTTGAAAATTGGAGATTTTGAGGCTCTTAGATGTATCAGTAGGTGGGAGTATGAGAGGTATAAGGAGTTAGGTGTTTCAGAGGACCGGTTGTTTTACTGTCCTCTAGGTATTAATTATGATTCTTTTTCGGATGTTGTGCCATCGAGAGGTTCCAAAGAAGTTTTTTCTCTTGCGAACGCTCGCAGATTCAAGGATATAGAAACTCAGATTAGAGCTGTCAAAAGCCTGGTTGAAGAGGATTGCAATGTTCATCTCAATATTATTGGAGGCTGGGCTGATGAAGGTTACAGGGAGAAGATTGAAGACCTTATAGAAAATCTAGATGTAGAGAGTCATGTTACTGTTCATGGGTTCGTTGAGAGGGAAAGGATGTTTGATATAATGTCGAACTGTGAGGCATTCATCCATACTTCAAAGTTTGAGACTCAGGGCCTCGCGATTTATGAGGCTGCTGCTGCGGGGTTCCCTATCTGTGTAAGTGATGTTCCTGTCCATAATCAGAATTTTGAAAGATTCAAGCATCCTCAGGGCGATCATGAGGCCTTGGCAGAGGATATCAAGACTGTTTTTGAAATGGAGGAAGAGGAGAAGCAGGAGATTTCCAAAGAGATGAGAGCTCTTGCAGAGAACTTCTCTTATGAGAAAGAGATGGAAAGACTTAATGAGTTCTTTGACGAATTAGATAATCATGAGTAGCAAAACCCTGGTTGTGGCCTTTGATGGGATGGATAAAGAACTAGTAGATCAATTTGACCTAAAACATATAGTTCAAGAGGAGTATGGTAGTATAGATAATCAGACAGGGATGACAGAGACATTCACCTCGGAGCTTTTTGCCTCATTCCTCACTGGCCAAAATCATGAGTATCATGGAGTGACTAGCCTCACGACACGTGAAAACGATTTTATAGATTCTTTCGAGAAGAGGGTAAAAGGCAACAGGTTCTTTGACAAGTTTAGCGGTATAAGAGAGGCCCTGTATAAAGAGTTAAGTTTTGTTGATGCTGAACCACGTAAGTACAGGAAGGAGGACTGGGAAGGCGATACGATCTTTGAGGAGCTAGATAATTCTCGTCCTATGTTTGTTCCTTCTTACAATCCTAGTATTTTCTGGGTTATTGGAGGAGACTTTAGGGCGGTTAAGCAAGGTTACTCAATTGATGAACATATAGAATTCTATGAGGAAAGAGAGTTCAATTACCGTAAGGAAAAGCTTCTACATGAACTTGAGTCTGACATAATTCCTGCCAGGAGTTTCTTGATGTGTCATTTCCACAGGCCTGATATGGATCATCACTTCTATGGTGAAAAGGAAATAAGCTTTGATGAAGATAGACTCGAGGAGCTCTATCAGATGCTGGACAGGTTCGCTAAGGAGATCAAGGAAAAGGCCTTAGATAAAGGATATGATACTGTTATTTTCATGTCGGACCACGGCCTTCCCTCAAAAACTTCACATAATGAGAATGCATTTTACAGCTCTAATAAAGAGATTTTTCCGGATAAAACCCCTAAAATAACAGATTTTTATGAAGTGCTGAAGAGATGACTGATATGAGCGACAAGCCAAATATCATGGTTTTTCTTTTGGATACTGCTACAGCCCAGAGCTTCGGATGCTACGGTAATGAAAGAAATATCACTCCGTTCATGGATGGGATGGCTGAGTCAGGAGTCAGGTACGAAAATGCTTTCGCTAACTCTATTTACAGCCT
>JBDGSL010000072.1:0-6759 GCA_042217555.1 Candidatus Nanohalobium sp.
CCAGACACTGGAAATGGAAGGACGGGAAAAACCCCTCTACATCTACGGGCCTCCAAGAACCAAGGAATTTACTGATAGGATACTTGATACAGGATACTTTTCCCGAAGCTATGATATTTTCGTCGAAGATCTGGTCGAGGGAGATGTTGTAGTCGGTGAGGGTTACGAGGTAAGGCCTTTCGAGGTCGAACACAACATAAATGCCTTCGGCTTCGTATTTGAGGAAGACAAAAAGGTGAAAGCCGATAAAGATAAGATGGAGGAGTTAGGCCTTGGTGCTTCTCCTAAGATCGGAGAACTGAAAGAGGGTAAAACTGTCGAGTTAGATGGTAAAACTGTCAGGCCTGAAGATGTGGTGAGAGAGGTTCCAGGCCGGAAAATTGTCTATTCCGGTGATACCTCGAAATGTGAGAGCATGATCAGGAATGCTGAAGATGCTGATCTTTTGATCCATGAAGCGACGTGTATGCACGAGATTATCGAGGAAAGAGACGGCCATACTTCTGCACGCCAAGCCGGTGAGATCGCGAAAGAAGCCGGTGTCGGGAAACTTGTACTGACTCATATTTCCCGTCGTTATCAGGGACGTGAAGATGAGCTTCTGGAGGAGGCTCGGGAAGTATTTGAAAACACAGAGCTTGCCGTTGATGGTGAAAAATTTGAGTTAAGTCCTCACAGGCCTGAAAGCGAAGAATAGTTCTTCAGAAATTTTTGAAAAAATAAGAAGAGAAAAATGTAGTTGAGTTTTTTATTCGGCGCCTGGCTCGTAGAACAGGTAGAATCCGTACGCAAGCATTGCGAACGAGTAACCTGTTAAACCATGGAAGAAGATGTACCAGAAGTTGGTGCTTAGTCCCAACCATGCCGCCAGTCCTGCTTCAGGCCCTATCGCACTGAAGTGCCAGAACATGTGTACCGGGAACAGAAGCAGGTTGACTAACAACCCAACTCCTATGAAATCCAGGTATCTGGCGATATCTCCTCCCCAGAGATCTCTTGCTCTGTAGAGGAAGTACAGGGCTGGAACAATTGGTACAACCATCAGGTAAGTCAGGATAATCTCTGCAGGCAGACCAATAATTCCTATCTGTCCCAGGATTGCTGTAACGATTCCCAGAACTACTCCTGTTGCTATAATGTACCAGTCCTTCTGCTCGAGATTATCTATCACTGCTTACCACCCTTCCAGAACAGGTATAGTCCATATGCTATCAGGACGAAGACCCAGATACTTACGACGTGCTGCCACATGAAAAGTGTCAGCATCTTGATAGGTCCAACAGATTTTACACCTGACAGGTGACCGTAGACGTGCGGTACTAACGTAATCGAGTAGTACGCGATGCCTACACCCATAATCGAAATGTATCTTGCTAGGTCTCCTCCAAGCATATCAGAAGCCTTGTAGATGAAGTAAGCTCCTACAAGTCCAAATATGCCTGTCAAAATATCTCCCAGAATCTCTACAATCCTTGGCCACTGCATGACATGTGACAGAACGGCCAGGACAAGAACCAGGAGGAAGCCTCCGGCGCCGATAATCCAATCTCTCTGTGTATGTTCGGCCATAAATATCTAATGAAACATTATTCTAACTCGCATATAAAACACTCGCTCCGGAACCGAAAATCTTACTGATAAGGCCTCCTGAAGAATCACTTTCACTCTTTTTCTCAGGCCTTACTCTTTCAGGAACCAGGTCACGTTTATCCTCATCTATATCAGATAATGCAGATTTGATCTTCTGGTCGGCGACAGACTTGCCCATATAATCCTCGTAGTTTTCTATCAGAATGGTTAGGGCCTTCCTTCCTGTACCGAAGTAGGCCTGGACCTCCCCGTTAGGCATTATCTGGAGCGGTGCTTTTCTAGCAAATTTAAGGCCTACATCGTCGCCCATGAAACTTGAAACTGTATCTATTATCGACTGTATGGCTTCAAGGTAGAATTCTTCGTGTTCTGTGTAGTCACGAAGTGTTTCCAGTGCGTCTTCTCCTTTTCCGTAGAATCCCTGGACTTCTCCGTCCGGACTGATCTTTATAGGTGCCCTGCGCGCCCATTTAATCGCTGTTTCTTCACCGAGTTGTTCTTTCTGTTTGTCGATTATATCCTGGATAGACTCGGTATAGTATTCCTGTCTATCTTCTTCAGACTCTCCCTCATCAGGCATATACAATGATTCTATACTGGCCTTTTTGTTTACTTCGGAAAATCTCAAGACGTACAGAAAAAAGAGGAAAAAGAAAAATGCTGAGGCCTTACTGGCCCATCTCCCAGAAGGTGTAGAATCCGTAGGCTACGATGCCTAGACCTACAAAGTTTCCTAGAGCGAATAGTATGCTCCAGAATTCTGTGGAGAGGCCTAACCATGCCGGACTTCCTGCTACCGACCATTTGTAGGATGGCCAGTAAGCTAGGACGTAGATAAGTAGGCCTAAGCCGAGTACTTCCAGGCTTCTTGCTGTTTCTCCGCCTAGCTGGTCTCTTGCCTTGTAGATGAAGACAAGGCCTCCTGCTACTGCTGCGAACGTGATGAAGTCAGCGAATGCTGATGCTCCATCAGGTAAGGCCATGAGTTGAGACCAGAGTCCTAGGAGCACAGTCATTACTAGTGCGCCTGCTACGAACAGTTTGTCGTTCCTTCTCATTTAGGCGTTCACCTCCTGGCTCATCTGCCAGAACCTGTAGAATCCGAACGCTGAGATAGCGAATAGCACTCCTGTCAGTGTGTGGAAGAAAACGTTCCACGTTGTAGAAGTGAAAATTCCGAAGAGGCTTGCTCCTTTGCCTCCGAATGCAGCTGCGTGGTAGACCATCTTGTGCGGCCACCAGATTAATGCGTAAATCAGGAATCCTGATGCAATGACATCGAGGTTATCAACTACCTCTCCGCCAAGCAGATCTCTGGCCAGGTATACGAACGCCATGCCTACAAGGATCACTATGATAGTGAGCTTAGGTAAAAGGCCTGTGATTGTACCAACCAGAGATGAACTCAGGATACCTGCTTCGGCTGCAAAGGCTCCCAGAAATGATAGGAGCACGCCTCCAAGGATCACTCCATAATCTTGGTTATTCAAATTCAAAGATTTATCACCTATTTACATGATATAGTTTTCGAACATAAAAGGTTTATGCGGCACCTATCCTCTCAGTTGACTCAAAATTTGCCCTATTAATCCATTGTCGCTATCTGAAGGAGTCATGTGTTCAGGCAGCAACTCGTACTTTTCCTCCGGTACTGAGCTTTCCATTGCATTTCTTACTTTCCTATGAGCAACTTCTTCACCCCAAACTCCCTCGTACTGTTCCACAAGGGTTTCCAGAGCACCCCGTCCTTTACCGTAATAAGCCTGAACCTCGCCCCTCGGCATAATTTCCAGAGGAGCTTTTCTTGCATACCTATATGCCACATCTTCTCCAAGCATCTCAGAGAACTGATCTATAATCGACTGTATAGCATTTAAGTAAAACTCTTGATGTTCAGTGAACTCTCTTAAAGTCTCAAGAGCATCTTCACCAGATCCATAGAAATCTTCAACCTCACCTTCTTCATTGATATTTAAAGGAGCTCTTCTAGCTTGCTTCAATGCAACCTGCTCCCCTAGAAAATCCTTCTGTTCATCTACTATGTCCTGGATAGTGCTAAGATAATACTCTTGCCTCTCACCTTCTTCACTACCCTCATCGCTGTTAGACATAATTACTACTCTGTAACCTGCTTTTTAGTCTCTTATCCAATCAGGCCTTCTTCCAGAACAGGTGGAACCCATAACTGGCTAAAGCGAAGGAAAGTACTGTTAGAGAGTGGAATAACGCAATCCAGAACGCTGGCTGAAACCCAAACCAAGCTGGACTGCCCCGAAGATGCCAGCCAATATGAGGAATCCAGGCAAGCATCAAAATTACAAGGCCCGTACCTATCAGCTGGAGGTAACGTGCAAGCTCTCCAGCCCAAGACTGGATAGCCATATGAATTGCAAACACACCCCCCACAGAATAACAGCGCCGACAACTAGTCTACTGTAGGCCTCAAAACCCACTGGATTCTGGAAAAGTCTTGGAGATATAAAGGCAATAATCAGCGAAAGCAAGATACCTCCGCCTATAACAAGATAATCTTTCTTCTCAAGGTAGCTGTCAAGCGCCATATAATCCTAGTTTGAATACTGCTTCATAAAAGCTACGTCAGAAAAGGCCTTACTTCTCACGGGTAATCTTCCGGTCTTCGGACGGTTCAACCTCTATCTCAGCTCCCTCAAAATCCTCCTTGATGCCATCCTCCTGGATCCTGTCAAGAAAAACCGCCAAAGCCGCGATCTCGCTGTGAGGCTGATTACCGACAGAAATATTGTAATCAACACGAGTGTAAACCCAACGCGGAACCTTCTCAGCGCCTACAACAACAAGCAAATCCTCTTCCTCAGACCACTCCTCTCTGAGGCCTTCAATCTCATCATTTATCTTGAGACCATACATCGTTAAATGAACGGAAAGGCCTTCAAAGTCTTTGATGACTTTCTTCCAGTCATCTCTGTATTCGATCTCGGTGTTTCCACCCCATCTCTCGGTTATATCCCTCTGGCTCTCAAGCATGTTTTCATCTTTCTCACCGCTGTAAACAATCTTGTCAGCGCCCCACTGACGTGCAGTAAGGCCTACATGAGTGGAAATCCTGTCATCTCTCCCTCTACGGTGGCCGAGCCTGAGGACTTTGATCATAGAAAACAACTGGCATAGGAAAGCTTATTACTCCTTTTCAGCCTTTATCTTGGCCTGCAGAGTGCCTTGGGCCTGACCGATAGAACCTTCTTTTGAGTAGTTTATCTGTAAATCGAGAGTACTGCAGTTACCGGATTTAGTGAAACCCTGAACAGTTACAGCTCTAGATCCTCCTACGCTTAACGTGACCTCACTGTAACTCTCCGTCGTCCCGTTGAGCGTTACAGAGTTGATTTTAACAACACCGCTTTCAGCGTTCCGGACCTCTAGAGCAAGACCTTCCTCTGTGATTCCAAAATCGCTGATTCTGACACCATCAGCTGCAAAACCTGAGGTAGACTGAGTACAACCTCCGTCATCTATAATCGCGAAAACTCCTCCGCCAACAAATGCCGTCGCAAACATGACAACAGGAGCTAAAACTATTGCCAGGATAGCTATTAGTATCTTATTTCCTTCCACAGAACTTACTACCACACCTCTACATAAAAACCTCTTGCTGCCAAAAACTATCTGATTAAAAATACCGGCACCCTAAATGATTCATAGAGATGTTTGAAGGCCTTGATTCAGAGAGAATTAAGAATATTTTCTGGTTCGGAGTAGCCACTCTCATCTTTGCAGTGCTCATCTGGATTGCAGATGTAAACAAACTGTTAACAGCTCTAAGAGAAGCAGAACCTATTTACTTGATTTTATCATTAGCTGCAGGCCTCTCAATAATCTTTGCATGGACGCTTAACTGGTTCAACTTCTTCAAAGTTTCCAGTATAAACTGCAGCTTTCCGAGAACCTTCCAGTTATTCGCTTCAGGGCAGTTTTTGAACTCTGTAACTTCCCTGGGGCAGTTCGGAGGGCAGCCGTTCATGGCATATCTTATCTCGAAGCATTCAGACACTTCATACGAAAAATCGCTGGCAACAGTGATGTCAGCTGATGTACTGGCAATAATCCCGCTTTCAACCTTTGTGATACTTGGATACTCTTACATAGCAATCACAGGTACAGTCTCAGGCGAATTAACGAAAATGTCTCTGATAGCTTCCTCACTCCTACTGTTCGGAATCGTGATGAGCTACCTGGGCTGGTATCGGCCCGGAAGTCTTGAAAACACGCTTCTGAAAGCAGCAGAAGCAGTAACAGATTTCATAGGGCGGGGCTCAGGCTTCGTAGATGAACTTGAAGATAGGCTGGAAAACGTTGAGGAAACTTTCAGAAACGTGGGACAGAACCCTAAAGCAGTGATAAGATCTCTTGCGATAACACATACAGCCTTCCTGCTCAAGATGACTGCATTTTACGGAGTCCTTCTTTCTCTAGGCCTTGAGATGAACGTTTTCCAGGTAATGCTGCTGATACCTTTAGCCAGCGTGGCAAACTTCTCGCCAACACCTGGAGGAGCCGGAACTTTCGAGGCAGCGATGGCAGGCCTGATACTGTTATTCGTGAACGTGAACTTTGCAACAGCACTTACAGCAGCAATCCTTTACCGAGTATCCACTTACTGGGTAAACATCGTCGTTGGTTACTTTGCGATGAGCTCTCTCAACTACGATGTGAGAAACTTGGGAGATCTCCCGAAGACATAATCAGGAAATATTTAAGATTCGGAGCAGAAATTATTTTTACCAATGAAAGGTGGACGTTTTACCGGTAGGTCTAGAAAGGCCTCACCAAGCGATGCATTTTCTCAACCATTCCAGCTTTAACTTTAGCTGTCAAAATCTTTTCTATCAAATTAGAAACTTTCCAGGAGATCCTCTATGAGTATTGAAGTACAACTACCAGACGGATCAAGTTTAGAAGTAGACGAAAACTCAACAGTACAAGACGTGGCCTACGAAATAGGCACAGGCCTCGGCGACGACACAGTCGCAGGAAAAATCAACGGCGAACTCGTCGCCAAAGAAGCAGAAGTCAGCGACGGCGACGAAATAGAAATTGTAACTCCGCAGAGCGATGAATACATCGATGTTCTCAGGCACTCCGCAGCCCACGTCTTCGCACAGGCACTCAAACGCATCTACGGCGACCAGG
>JBDGSL010000073.1:0-3955 GCA_042217555.1 Candidatus Nanohalobium sp.
TGAATGATGCGTTCAACAACCATCATGCACTGGTTGTCGCTGGCTGGAATGCTGAAGACACGAGCGCTGCAGCGGACTACCTGGCCAGTTACGGAGAGCAGGATACAGCTCTTGAAGGCAAGACGACCGCACAGGTCAACACCAACACCGGAGAACTAGTACAGTAAAAGTTCTCCCCACATATCTGGAGAAGGCCTTCAATTTCAGGGCCTCTCCTCTTTTTTTCAGATTCTTTTTACCCTACTAAATCACCAGTAAGGTGTGCTTTTTACCCTACTAATTTGCCGTTAAGTGTTTAAGTCTTCTCTGCTGAATACCTGTTATGACCGATTATATCAAAAGGGAGATGCTGGAGAAGGTTGAAGACCATCTGGAAAAGGATGAAATCTCGCTGATTGTAGGTGCGAGACAGGTAGGTAAAACCACCCTGATGCAGCAACTAAAGTCGGAACTGGAGGAAAGCGGTGAGAACACGCTCTATCTCAGTATGGATATACAGGAGGACAGGACACATTTTGAATCTCAGCAGGACTTGATCGAAAGAGTTGAACTGGAGTTCGGAGAAGAGAAGGGATACGTTTTTCTTGATGAGATCCAGAGAAAAGAAAACGCAGGACTGTTCCTGAAAGGGATTTACGACAGAGACCTGCCATACAAGTTTGTGGTTTCAGGTTCAGGTAGCCTGGAACTGAAGGAAAACATCCACGAAACACTGGCAGGACGAAAAAGAGTCTTCGAACTAGCGCCAGTATCCTTCAAAGAGTTTGTGAACTACGAGACAGGCTACGAGTACGAGGAAAGACTTGAGAAATACTTCGAAGTTAACAAGAACGAGGCAGATCGCTTACTGGAAAAGTACTTGAACTACGGCGGGTACCCTCGTGTAGTCACAGAACAGAAGGAAAGCGAAAAACGCAGAATAATCGACGAAATATTCTCCAGTTACCTGGAAAGAGATGTTTCCAGCTTCCTGAATGTCCGAAAAGTGGACGCTTACTCCAAACTAGTCTCTGTTCTTGCCGACCAGATGGGCGATCCGATCAGTAATTCAAAACTGGCAAGGGATGTAGGCGTTAAATCCACCACCGTCAGAAACTACCTGGACTATCTTGACAAGACTTTCATCGTAGAACAGACCAATCCTTTCTACACCAATAAGAAGAAAGAAATCACTAAATCGCCTATAGTTTACTTCTCAGACCTAGGACTCAGGAACTACAGTATCCAGAGGTTCGGACACTTGAATACACCTTCCGAGTTCGGAGAACTGTTCGAAGGCTTCATCCATAACTTCCTGAAGCAAGAGACACAGCACACAGGCCTCAACGTGAATTACTGGAGAACAAAGTCACAAGCAGAGGTCGACTTCATTCTGTCTGCAGGAAACAAGGTTGAACTACCTGTAGAAGCAAAGTACAAAGAACTAAGCGAACCAAAAGTTACGAAATCAATGCGGAGCTTCATCAAAAAATACAGTCCAGAAAAAGCAGTAGTAGTCAACCTCTCACTTGAAGAAACAGTGGAGATAGAAAACACACAGGTAGAGTTCATACCCTACACCAAGTTCCTCTACCAGCTGGAAGAATTAACATAATCCGGCCTCCAAAAATGAAAAATTAGATATAGAAAAGGCCTTAACAAGTCTTAGAGCTAAAGGTTTCTGGATATCCGACAGTCTATTCAATAGAGCACTGGAAAAATCGCGGTGAATAACTGATAACACTACGGAATGACGGGTCGAGTTGCCTAGAGGCCGAAACTCCGTTAACTGTTTAAGATCTGGATTCTATACCGTGTTTATGTCTGATGTTGATGTTGAGGCGGTGGCGCGTGTAACCGGCGAGTCCGAGGAAGAGGTTATGCGTAGAGGCCTTGAGTCTTATGTTTCCAGTGAGATAAGGCAGTGTCGGGCCCGTATCAAGGAGTTGAAGGAGAAGTACGAAGTTGATTCTCTGGAGAAGCTTGAGGAGAAAGTTGAGTCAGGCAGTATTGATGAGCATCCGGCCTGGGAGGCGGTTATCGAATGGGGGAATCTGAAGGATCGGATAGAGCGCCTGGAACAGTTCTAGAGAGATATCGGAGATTGGAGGATGCTGTTGTCCAGGAGTTTCCTGATATAGTTGAGGATACCTCTGTAGAGAGAAGTCCCGGCGATACGCCCAGGGAACCTGAGGATATTTCTTCCTGAAGGATACCTGTGATAAACAGAGGATGACAGATACAAAGGTTGATTACGACAGTAACAGCGACTTGCTGTATGTTTACAGAGAAGGGTCAGAGATTAAGAGAGAGGTTGATGTAGGCGATATGGTTATCCAGCTCGACAGCGAGGTTTCCAGGGATCAGAACATGATCCAGTACTGGAGAAGTTGTACAATAAGTTCTCCACCTTTGAGGGCCTTAAGAAGGCCTCTCACATTTTTTCTTTAATTTTTTTGAGTTGTTGTAAGGCCTTTTTCCACTGCTGTTTACTAAGGTAATCTGGATTAGGATAATCTAGATTAGGATAATCTGTTTTTTGTTATCGACAGTTTTTTATTGTTTGGATTAGTAATGAGTGTGTATGGAATTTGTTGATAGGGTTTCGGAGCTTGATCGTTTGGAGAGTGTTTTGGAGTCTGAGGGTTCTGAGCTGGTTGTGCTGTATGGTAGGCGCAGGATTGGTAAAAGCGAGTTGGTGAAGCAGGCTTTTTCAGGCCGTGAGAGCGTCTATTTTCAGGCTACGGAGTCTACTCCGGAGATTCAGTTAGATGATTTTATTGACTCTGTTTCAGAGGTTTATCCGGAGGTTTCCGGTGTTAGAAAGGGTTGGGAGCCTGTACTTAAGTTTCTGGCAGAGAAAGATGCTGTTGTCGCGATAGATGAGTTTCCGTATATTGTAGAGAGTGATAAGTCCGTTCCTTCTGTGTTTCAGCGTTTCTGGGACAGTCAGGATAGCAGTATTAAGCTGGTTCTGGTTGGTTCCTCGATTAGCGTGATGGAGGAAGAGGTTTTAAGCGGTGGAAGTCCTCTGCATGGGAGATGGACCGAGAGATTTGACCTCAAGCCTCTAGATTTTGACAGTGCCTGCAAGTTTTTCCCAGATTATTCTGTGGAGGAAAGTATCGGTGCGTGGAGTGTTTTTGGAGGAACTCCTCATTATCTTAAATCGCTTGATGCTGAGAAAAGTCTTGAACACAATATTTCCCGTTTAGTAATTAGCGAGCAAGGAAGTTTGCGTGATGAGCCAGAGTTCCTCCTGAGATCAGAGCTTTCTCAGCCTCAGAGATACATGGCTATTTTGAAGGCTATTGCCTCCGGCAACGTGAAGAGGAACAGGATTGTACAGGAGACAGGCCTTGAAAACATAGGGACTTATCTTTCGAAGCTTGAACGTTTGAGGCTTGTAGAACGCGAGGTACCTGTTACTGAGGATCCTCCTCGGTCGAGGTCCGGCCGGTACAGGATAAAGGAGCCGATGGTGAAGTTTTGGTTCCGTTTTGTCTACGGTAACGAGGACAGGATCGGGCTTACAGAAACTCCTTTCGAAGATATTGTAGAACCAGGTCTCTCCGATTTTATAGCTCCTCGTTTCGAACAGCTGTGTATCGATAAGCTTCCGAAGCTGATTGAGAGAGACTTTACCGCTACCGGCCGGTGGTGGTATCAGGAACACGAGATCGATGTAGTAGGCCTGAAAGAGGACGGTAAAGTACTGGGAGAATGTAAATATACTTCTACGAAGGTTGGAACCGGCCTCCTGAAAGATCTGGAGCGCAAGGAAAAACATATCCGTGTAGACGGCGATACAGAGTACGTTTTATTCAGTAAGTCTGGGTTCACCGATGAGCTGAAAGGCCTTGAGGCCGAGAGAAAAGATCTGTATCTGTTTACTGCTCAGGACCTCCTGTAAAAAAACTTTTCTTTCGTTGTTACGTTATGGTTAAAAGCATTGTTGTGGGATAAAGTTGTTGTA
>JBDGSL010000074.1:0-5228 GCA_042217555.1 Candidatus Nanohalobium sp.
CGTAGTGGCGGCGGGCGTCCTCCATCTTGACCTTTATCTCGTCGATTTTCTTCCTGGTACCCATGGTGTAAAACTCGTCTGGCTTTGTTTAAAACGGTTCCACGCAGTTTTTAGATATCAGGCCTATCAACTTCTCTCACTTTCCTCCTGCCGGGATTCGAGTAAAGCCGCCAGGTGTATATAGAAAGCAAGATAACCGTTACCAGCAGGAACCAAGTGACCTTATTAATCTCTTTCCCTGATTCCGGTTTGTTTCCCGCCTTATCTTTTAGGAACTGGTCAAATGAGTTCTTGACATCTTCTACACCTTTAGATACCCATTTAACGCCTTCAGAGCCGGTTTTTTCGTCTTTTGGTGTTTCCTCGGTCTTTTCTGGACTGACCTTTTTGATGGAGTAGGAGGTCTCAACAACCTCAACTGCACGGCCACCCTGGACAGTCGAGCTCGTATTGTTCGAATTTTCCCTGCTGTAGAACCTCAGTTTGAATTCTCTTTTTTCTCCAGCATCCGCCTGCTGCATAGTGGCGATGATGCGAATGACACGAGGCTTCAGATACCTGCCCTTTCCCACAGCAATCCACCTGCCTTTCCCGGGACTGCCTGAAATTCTGGAAGGCCTAAGAGTAATATTTTCAGGGTAATTCAGGACCAGCCGGTCTTTATCCGAAGGCACTATACGAACCGTCCTGTTCGAAGCACCAAGGTTGGTCAATGCAACCTGATATGCAGCATCACCACTGACTGTGGTCTTGGAGCTGTCCAGAGGAGTCACACCAATCCCCAGAGCGCTAGAACTCAAGAACAACAGGAAAAACAGGAGTACAAAACCCTCATATCTAGCCGGTGGCGTTGGCCTTGTAGTAAATAGTTCCATTGTAGATACCTCTCAGTCTGCCCTGCGGAACATCTATCCAGTAGAAGCTGGTGACGTTCGTACCTGGAGGTATATCGGTTTCTAGCCTGTTATACTGCTTTTGAAGCTCTTTCTCGGTGGCTATATCGCTCTGGTTAGAGTAAGATATATTTTCAACAGGTATCGAGTAGTTATCAGAACCTGTGTAATTGAGATCAGTACCTCTAACCCATAACCCTCCCACTTCGAAGCTGCCCTCTAGTACTGTTATATTGTAAGTCAAGTTCTCGTTACCAAGAGCTGAATTATTCTCTGTCCCGGGACCCAGAACCCCGAACTCCAGTTCGTCCCATTTCAGGGAGATGAGGAATGACTGATCGGTTATGCTGGCCCCTCTATCCGTTGTATCGTTATCCACGATTGAGCTCCGGTTTGAGTGGAAGCCTACATCCAGACTCCAGAAACCTCCTACTTTGCCTGTTGCATTCAAATTCCAAGTAACATTGCATTTCTCACCGTTCTCCAGATATCTGTCACATACCAGCGGATTGCTCTTGTTTATAGTGCTGAAGGCAGACGAATTCACCGTTCCATTTGTTCTGATGTCGTAGATATTCACATCGCCACCGTCCTCCGAGTCAAGAACCTGTCCGCTCACGCAAAGTTCCAGTTCCGACAGGTTTTCATTATCCGGTAGAGATACCGAATAATTCCTCTTCTGGACGTTTCTTCCTATATCCACCGAACGGACCAGAGTATTATCAGAACTATCGCATGTGCTGTCTGATGAATTGTCGTAGTAGATGAACCAGTCATCATCGCTGTAACCTGAAGTTGAGAAAGTAACCGTGAGGTTCAGTTCCTTGTATTTCTTCTGGCTGAAGTTCTCCCACGTCCTCCATGTCACCGAGGGATCGGTCGAGGGATTGTTCACGACCGCAGATGTATTTCCGTTGAAGTCGTGTGGGAAGTCAAAGGCTTTTTCCTCGCTACTGGTTACCTCCTCATCGTCGAAGTAATCGGTGGGTTTGAGAAGCTGGAGTCCTTCCTGGCCTTCTATCGCGGTATCAGGATTAGAACCGGTAAGGTTGAACCTTCCAACACCCTCCACCCTGCCACAGTTACCCTCTCCACTACACTCCACAGATGCGTTAAGATATATGCTTGCAAATCGGCTGACCAAAGTGTTCTGGGCGGGGTCACTTATCGATACATCGAGGTACGTGGGGCAGCTTGAGATACAGACACCAGTATCGGATGTGTTGGCGTTTTTGATTGCTGACTCGGAGGAAGTGAAATTAGAATCTAGCAACCAGTAGCTCGGTGTATAACCTGTTGCATTGACCGACCAGTTCAGCAGGCAGCTCTGACCGGAAGACAGAGAACCGCAGCTCTTGGGATTGCTATCGCCACCTGTCACGAAGAACGGCTTCGCACCGGTATCTGTGCTTATCAAATCAGGAAACACCTGAGACACATTGTACCTGGCGCCGCCGTCGACATCTCCACATATATCATCTGGCTCCCCCTTGCAGTCCACCGAAGCGTTTAACCAAAAAGTGTCAAACTTTGGGACTTCAAGAGGATCCTGAACCGGTGCAAACAGGCCTACCGAAAGATATCCCAGATCCACATTGATCTGGCGGTTGGCCGAATCGTTTTCCGGCACCCATGACTCACTACTTGAAAAGTTAGCATCAAGGTTGAAACCTCCCTTCTGAGAGGCGTTGACCGTCCACTCGATGCTACATCTTTCACCGAACTCTAGATTATTCTGGGGACAGGATTTAATCGAGGTTTCCTGCGTGAAATCCACCGTCGGCTTGGTCTCCACGTACTTCCTCAGCTGGATCCATTCGATCCTCTGATGAGGCTGGAGCGTGGGGCCGAATGATTTCGACGAGAACGCAAGCTCTCTCTTCCCGTCACCGGGACAGGCTGGGTCGGAGAAGTCGGAAATCAGCTCTCCCGCCTGCTTGTACTGGCACCTGTCTCCGAGAGTGTAGCTCTCGCTCCTCCATAACTCGCTGAAGAAGGTGTCGAACTGCGGCGAAGAGGTCTGTGTTTCCTTCTGGGTGCCGTTCTTGAAATTAGCCGAATAATCCGATTTGGGGTCATAGGTATAGGTGGTGTAGACCTGATAAGGGTCCCTGAATGTAGGATCGTTGTCCGAGGCCTGTGTCATATTACCCTGTCCAGCTTTGGATCTCTCGTTGTCACCGTTCGTAATCCATCTCTTGGTCTCCATCACCCCCATGGGGAACTGCCTGGCGGTCTCCACGAAGATGTTGCTGCCGTCTCCGTCAATCGAAATCCAGAGCTCGCCCTTCGTGAAGTTGGCATTTCCCGGGTTCGCGGTCTTCCCAGACTCCACATCAGCGGTAACGTTCCACACGTCAGTATTGGCGGGGTCGTTCGTGCTGTAGCCCTCGAAATCATCAAAGAAAGTCATGGTCCGGCTCCGATTTTCCCCGTCTTCTGCATCACTGTTCCCATAGTACAACTCCAGCGTTTTTTCAGAACCGGCGGAGAGATTGGAGAGCTTGACCCAGACCTCCGCATACTTACCGGTCACATTGTTCTCAATCCAGTAGGGAGCTGTCTGGTCGGTAGCGTTAACGAACCTCAGGTCGCCGAAGTCCTGCTGCATCTCCGATTCATAGCTCACGTTCACCAGAACCTGGTGGTTCCGGAGGTCCCTGCCTGACTGCTCGGCTATCTTCACCTTCTTCCTCGCCCTCCAGGACGTATTCCACCAGTCAGTATTGTCTGTGTAGAAAGGTTTAGCGCTCTTGCTTACCAGCACAACATCCTTAGGCTCCCCGTCGTAGTCCGCGTAACGGAGAGTAGCACTGACATTTCCGCATTCCGCGTCTGGGCTGCCTCCATCACATGTCACGTTGGCGGTAAGTTTGCGGGTTGAATAAAGATCGGTCTCCCAAGTAGTGGTGTTCCAGTAGGTTATATTCAGGAAGGAATCCACGAAGACATCGAAGTTCCCAGGCGAGTAGGCAGTCAGTCCCGAGGAATCGTTTGACCATACAGCGTAGCTCCACTCTCCTATCTCGCCACTGTCAGGTATGGAGTAGTTGTACTCGTATTTTCCGCCAGTATCTACCGCAGATATATTCGTCATTGAAGCGTTCTCCACTTTTACTCCACCGGATTCGTTCTTAACAGAAATCCAGACTTCATCGAGTTCTTCATCGGTCACATTGGCCCTGAAGGTTATCTCATCCGTCCGGAGGAAGTCGGACTGCGGCTTCAGCTGGCCGTAATCCGTCCCGTTGAAAGTTCTTTTTTTAGTGTTGGGTGGAGGGTTAACTATGAATTCCTTGATTTTAGTGCCGTTATAATTAGAGGCGGAGTCGTTGTACCATATCCGCCATCCCACTGTGGTCGCCGTCGGGACCGAGCTGTTGCTCCAGGTGAAATTGGTCCAAGTCCAGCTTCCAGATGTATCAGGATTCTTTGGCGAGCCGTATACACCGGACTTGTTATCCCAGCTCCCGCTCTCGTTCGTCGCCAGTATAGCTCCATCCAAGCTCTTCTCGTCGATTCCTTGGGCCGCAAGCTTCAATGTCCCTCCCTTGTCCGGCCGTGAATTGTTCTGCCGCTGGTTCCTCCACTCTGGTGCATCCGAATCATAGATGACCTTAATAGATTGATAATCTATCCTTAGAACATCGGCAGTTCCAAAATTACCCTCGTTCTGATTGTCCAGAAACTGGGTCTGCATCCCTCCACCAGAACCCACGAAGTTCGAAATCTTGCCGTTCACATCGCATCCAGATTCACACAAAGTGGCGAAGTAAGTGGTCCCGTCAGAGGTAGCACTGACACCTATACCGGTACTGACGTATGATGAAGAGGAAAGGTTGAATACACGGACATTCATGGTCTCGCCATCGGCCCAAGCATTGACAGTTATGTTCAGCTTGAGTATGTCGGACCGCGAGACATCGGTGTCGTAGAACTCCTCCGTGTCGAGGGTCAGAATCCCGCCCGAGAGCACCTCCTCTATGTCCTTCGTGGTTCCATCATCGTCCCGTGTATCGGAGACGTTTCCGGATAGAAGGGTTCCCTCGTTTATAGTTTCCGAGTCCGCGGTCTCGGTCGAAACCTTTGCATTTGCAGGGACTAAAAGAACTGATATCAGGAAAGTGACGAGTAATAGTTGCTTGAAGCTAAATACCGTGTTTATCGAATTCAAAGCTCCTACTCAACCCTTCTAAAGATATTTCCGCCGTACAATTTGAATAACTTTCGGGAGAATTTCATGGATACTCGCAACCTGTTTAAAGCTGGCCCTACTGGGAAAGTTCATGGCGATACAGCTATGGATGGTTTTCGAGGCGATTGCTCCGGAAAAAG
>JBDGSL010000075.1:0-19237 GCA_042217555.1 Candidatus Nanohalobium sp.
AAGCCCCGAGAGGGATTTGAACCCTCGACCTGCTCCTAGCTTGTGACTGTTTTTGCCGATCTTGGCAGGCATTCGATGAATGCCTGATTGCGTGTGGACCGAGCGTAACCAGTCCTACAAGGGAGCTGCTCTAGCCAGGCTGAGCTATCGAGGCCTGTTGTATAGGTGGGTTCTGTTAAAAGTTAAATAGGTGAAGTTGTGGAGTGGTGTGTATGGTGGTGTCGAGAGTTCAGGAGTTGAAGGATAAGGACCTTGACGGGGGCAGGATTGCTGTGGGTTTTAGGCCTTCTGGCAGTCTTCATGTTGGGAATCTTGTGACTATTACTTATGCGGCGGTCTTGGCGGAGGAGCTTGGTAAGGATTTGGATTTGATGGTGTGTGATACGGATTGGTCGGCGCATATCCATGAGCATCATTTGCCGGGTGAGAACCGTGTGATGAAGCTGTTTTTCCAGAGGGAGTGTCCATGTGGTTCTCATTCAGATATTGCTGAGCATCGTCTGGATGAGATATCCGGGTTTCTGGAGGTGTTGAAGCGTGAGACTGTTGGTTTTGAGCCTGGTTTTCTTTCTGAGCTTGAGGATGAAGAGTATGTTGAGGCTTTGAGGAACGTGTTGCGGAGTATGGATGAGTTTGATGGTATTTTTGGCGGGGGTTTTCGGAGGCGTTATAGAAGTCCTGTTGCCGCAGTGTGTTCCAGTTGTGGTTTTTCTGATGCGAAGGGTTCTTCCTACTCCAGTGAGATGGATTTGCTGGTTTCTGCGTGCAGGAATCCTGGGTGTGATGCGGGTTTTATGGAGGCCGGGTTGTCGGAGTCGGAGAAAGGTGTTTACTACCTGTTGGATCCTGTTAGGGATCCGGGCAGGGATGTTGCTGTTCACGTTTTTGGTGGTGATTACCGTGATGCGGAGAAGGAGATGAAGACTCCTAAGGTTGAGAAGGTTGAGAAGATCACGGAGTTGGCGTGTGGTGAGTCTCCTGAGTACTTTCTGGCGCCGATTATAACTGATGAGGATGGCCAGCCGCTTAGCAAGTCTCACGGTACTGGTGTCACTGTTGATGAGGTAGATGACCTGGAGGAGTTTGCGGAGAATCTGGTTGAGAAAGTTAGAGAATTGGTAAGGGAGAGTAACGAGTTTGTGGTGCAGGAGGAGCTTTTAGGTTAGGTCTACGTCGTCTGGTGCGTCTGCGTCTGCTCCTCTGTCTTTTATCTGGCGTTCCATGGCGTCTTTGATGCGGTTGACGTTGATGCTGCGTGTGCATTCCGGGCATTCGATCCACCAGGGTCTCTGACCGAGTTCTTGGGAGTCTTCCCATGTGTGGCCGCAGTAAGGGCATTTTATCTCGTAGTGGTATGTTTCGTTGTCGTAGGAGAACATTTTGACTCTTCCTGTTTTTTCTCCTTCGTCGTTTTCTACCTTCCTGTTGGTCGAGTACTCTACCCTTTCGAAGTCTATATCCTTTTCCATGGCTACACTTTCACCTTGGTAACAACTAATTTTAAGTCCTTGCCTCTTCCAGGTTTTTCACTCTGTCAGGAATTCTCTGTAGATGGCGTCAAGTTTTTCCTGTGGTAGTTCTGTTTCCTGTTCCAGTTCGTTGATGTCCAGTTTTTCCACGAGTTTTCTGTCAGCCTGTTTTATCTCTGAGTTGTACTTCTTGAGCTGTCGGAGGTCCCATTCCCTGTTGGTTGAGATGTAGAGGGTGTATCCATTGACGGTTGCGAGAAAGGCCTTGGCTGCGTCAATCCTTGTCTCCACTTGGGTGAATGCTTCTCTGTGGATAGGTTTTCCTCCTAGCCCATCTTTTGTCTCTTCTTCAACCGTGTATTCTTCTATTCCAGGTGTTCTGGCCAGTTTTTCTGGTTCTTCTGTTTTTACAATTATTTTGTCGTTTTTTCTGGTTACTTCGCTGTGTCGTGGTTTCAGGTATTCTACAAGTCTTTTCTTTTTTTCCGTGGGTTTTACTTCTGCTTTCACAGCGGTTTGGTTGACGGGGAAATCTTTTATTTGAGTATTCGAAAGTTTTTTCCTGTGTATGGGTATATTTGATAGAGAGGATGATACGGATGAGGTGAAGATCTCTCCTCGGAGCGGGGAGAAGTCGGAAAGCCGTTTGAAGGATGAGGTTGAGGACGAAATAGTTGACAGAAACGGTTCGGAGAAGTCTTCAAGCCGTGGGAAGCAGATACGTGAGAGAAGTAACTCCCATGGGAAAAGCACGTTCGGGGATGACGGTGTGTCCCTTGAGGATGTGCACAGGCAGAACAAGAGGATTATCGAACTGCTGGAAGAGTTAAATGGAGAGGATTCCAATACTGAAGAACAGGATATGGAAGGTGACTTGAATGGGGTACTATGACAGTGTGAAGGATTCGGTGAAAGAAGAAAACCAGAACTCGGGAAAATCAGGTAGCAATGGTTCAGGGCCTAGCTTTGATACTCTCCGTGAATCCGCTGAGGAGAACACTCAGTCAGATGAGGAGAAAGGCGATGACACACCTATAGAGGTTCTTGAAGAGGACGGCCTGCAACGTAGTAAGCCTTCCAGCAGCCGGGAGAAGTCTGAAACAGGTAGTTCCGACAACAGTAATCCTCTGACAGGTTCGGAAGACGGTTCCCGTGGTAGTGCGGTAGAGGAGAAGCTGGACAGGATTATAGAGCAGAATCAGAGGATGATTGAGATACTGGAAAGCTTCGGTAACTGAACCCCTCTTCTTTTCCTGGAATGCAGTGCAGGAGGAAAAAGGGTTTTTTGAAGGGAGTAACCATTTTTTAGACTATTTCGACTTCTATCTTCTGTCTTCCTTCCTCGGTGGTTTCGATTTCTTCCATCAGGCTTACTTCAAGCTCCAGTATTTTGCGGTCTTCCTGTTCTTTGAACTCCATCTCAAGCTGGTTTGGTGTGTTAGGTTCTATCCTTACTTCTTCCTTGCCCTTGAAGCTGAGACCTACCTTTCCCTCTCTCAGTTTGCCGGCGAAGTTTTCCAGGAAGTTGGCCAGTTCATCGTTTGTAAACTCGAAGTCAAGATCCACTTCTTTGCTCATAGTGACTGATGAGAAGTAAAAAGTTTTAACTCTTTGCGGCAGACAGGATTGACTGGGAAGGGGTTAAAAAGAAGTATAGGTGGGAAAAAGGTTTTTCCTGGTCTCTAATCGTCTTTGTTCATAAGTTTCCTTGAGAGGAAGTGGTCCTTCTCCTCGAGTTCTCTCACTGCTTCAATTATGAACAGGTATGAGACTGCTATCATCAGCAGGCCGAGAACTGCAGGTGCGGCCAGTGTGTTAGTAGTGTAGAGAACCGAGAACAGGAGCAGGTTGCCCAGTATGAATAGAGTGAACGAGATACCTACCTCGGCGTTCGTGGATAGTTTAGGCAAGCCGAATATGTCCTCCTCTCTAACTTCTTCATCTTCCATCTTTATTATTACCCTCCTAACAGAAAAGTTTTTACAGGGCTTCCGTATAAAACTTCCGCTGGAAAAACCATGGTTTCTTAGAGTTCCTCTATCTCCACGTCCTTGTCTCCTGGTTTAAACGCAGATGGTAGGTGGATTCTGTAAATGCCTTCATCTTTCTCTATAACCAGTGGCATCTCCTCAAGAAGCCTTGAAACATTTATCCTGTAGACTCCTTCCTCCTCTACACTTATCGAATCCAGATCGAACTGGAACTCTATATCTCCACGTTCTTCCTCCCCTTCTTCAACCATTTCCTCGATATCTGACTTGACCTTGGCCCTTTCTTCTTCAAGTTCGTCCTCACTCATCTCTGGCTCGGACTCGTACATGAAGAGACTGGAACCGCATTCACATCCGTCAACTATCTTGTCAGAGTCGTCCGCGTAGGTTCTGCCGCAGTTCATACACCTGTGTGGCATTCAAGCACCGCCTCCAAGTTTTTCGTTTCCCATTTTTTGAACCACTTTTAGTTGTCGGCCTGGTCTTCCAGTTTGGCAAGGAAGGATATAGTATCTCTTTCCTCCTTGATTTTTTCCATTACACGGCTGTTTCCCACGATCGTCAATCCTTTCCTGTACTTCTCGTTCAGTACTTTCTCGTAGAACATGTTCCTCAGCTTGTCGAAACGGTTGTCCCCTGATTCAAGACCCATGAACTCGACGCCCGGAAAGTCCTCGTCGACCTCCTCCATCGAGTTCTGTATAAGCTGCCTCTTCTCCTCAGGAGTCCAGGCCTCTTCCAGTACAAGGACAGAGTCGTTACGTACCTTTTCAAGCACCAGGTCCAGTTTCTCATCGAAGTCCTCGGCTGAAAGCTTTTCCCTTGAGAGAAATTCTATGGTAACCCCTTCCTCGCTCATTATGACAACCTTTCTATTATCTCCTCATAAAGTTTGTCAATGTTTTCACCTTCCTTCGCCGAGATCTCAAGTACAGGATGCTGAGGGAACGCGTCACGTACACGGGAAGGATCAGAGTCCTCCAAGTCCACTTTGTTCGCAAGGATCAAAATCGGTATATCCTTAGCCTCAAGGTTACCGATTATAGTAACGTTTACCTGCGTATATGGATCCTCCGTAGAATCAAAGATTACAAGGCACGCATCAACATCATCAAGGTACTTTATAGCCTCTACAATTCCCTTGGTAGCTTCCTTGGCTCTACCCTTTGCCTGCTCCTCTTCCATACCGTGCTGGGTAAAATCCTTGAAATCGACGTTCGTGGAGATACCAGGCATGTCCAGAAGATTCAGGTCAAGGCTTCTGCCGTCATCCGATTCTATAGTAACTTTCTCCTTTTTCTCGACAGCCCTGGTCTCGTGAGGGACCTCGGAGACATTACTCATCTCCTCACCGGTTAAATCCTTTGATATCTCGTTAGCCAGTGTTGACTTACCTGCATTCGGAGGTCCGTAGATCCCTATACTGACATCTTCCTTTTCGGAATCACCGAACAAACTGCTGAACAAGTCCTTGAGACGACCTATCATTTTGACACCGCTCAATGATAAAATCGAAGCGGAAATATAAAAAGCCGTTGCCAGTATAGGGCCGTAAAGTTTGAACTCTGTGAACAGAAAGATCCAGGTTCTACTCCGGGGGGCTTTCAACAGGGTTCTGCCTTATATCACCTGGAAAAGTTAAAAAATACGGGATGGAAGTCCGGTGTATGGAGACGGAGAAAGGAGTGATGATCGTAGCCTACAAGCAGTCACGGAGAAGCAACCGTTACGCTCTGCTGAAGAGGAAGAAGAACTGGGAGGGTTGGGAGCTGCCCAAGGGCCACTTGGAGGAAGACGACTACAGGAAGACCGTGAAGATCGAACTGATGGAGGAGTGCGGGATAGACGAAAGCCAGATTCAAAGCATGGAGGACCTGAAAGAGGCTACTTCCTGGAAGTACGAGCAGGACGGAACAGAGTTCAGAAAGGAGTACAAGGCCTTTGCCGTAAAGGTCGATGAGGATGTCCGGATCGACACTTCTCAAAACCCTTGTGACGAACACGAGCAGGGATTCTTCCTGAAAAAGGAGGATGCGGAAAGCCTGCTGACTTATGAGAACAACAGAGAGCTACTTCAGAGAGCTGCAGAAAAAATACAGGAGGAAGAATGATGAAAGAACTACTTGAACTCTACCAGTTCGAACAGTGTCCTTACTGCGGTAAGGTAAGGAAGAAACTGACGGAGCTAGGTATTGACTTCATTGCACGTCACGTTGATCCGTACGACAGGGAACGTGTAGAGGAGATCTCAGGCCAGGAAAACGTCCCGGTGCTCAGAGATCCCAACACAGGAGAGACAGTGAACGAGAGCGATGATATTATAGAGTACCTTGACGAGCATTACGGCTGAAAGGATAGTCAGAACCTTTCAACTTTGTTTCTGGACCTGTTCAGCCGTGAAACTCCTGGAAGTCTCCTATCCTGTCTCCGTATTTCTTTGAAAGCGTCCTTCTGAATGCGACCTCTACTGTGGCGAACACGGTCAGGGCTGCTGCTATGTAACCCCATTGCTGGATTGAAAGAGGTTCTACTCCGAAGAAGCCGGAGATAGGTGTGTAGAGTATGATCAGGTGTGATGCTGAAGCTCCCAGGATCCCTGCTATCAACCAGGGGTTGTCTTTCAGTTTCAGGCCGTAGTCTCTTCTTATCACCTGGAACATCATGATCTCGCAGAATACCAGGGAGAAATGTAATCAGATGGAGACAATATCGGTAAAAGCAAGATATTCCACTATCCAGAACCTAAAGAAAAACGGAGAACTGGTACATCCTGAAGAAAATCTTCAATTAGTGGAAGATGATCCTGATGACGATAAACTGTTTGAAGCAGCTTTAGAAGCAGGTGCAGATTACGTGGTATCGGGTGATAAAGAACATGTCCAACCAATAGGATCATCCGAGAAATAAGCGTAATTACGCCAAGAGAACTGGTTGAAAAGATGGAATAAATACAGGTTGAAGTGGACCGGCCCAGATTTGAACTGGGGATCTCCACGTTTCTGACTTTCTACGGCAGTAACTGCCGTAAGCCATGCATGGCATGGCTTCTGATGACGCATCCATCTCGACAGAGATGGCTGCTTGAAGCAGCAACTTCAAGTTGCTGCGGATCAAACTTTCAGAAGTTTGATATCAGCGTGGCGCTCTAACCTGGCTAAGCTACCGGTCCGTTGTCCGTGGTTGTGGTTTGGGACCTAAGTTTCTAAAAAGGGATGCTGGTTTTGTGGGGGGAAGTTTTATTTTTGTGGTTGGGGAAGTGTGGTTTGTGAGTTGGAAGTCGGATGCTGTGCGGTGGGTGAAGAGTGTTGAGGAGGATGCTGAGAGTTTTGTTCCTCGTAGGTATGCGGCCAGGGTTAAGATGTTTCTGGATCGTTTTCTGCCGTATGCTTTGTTGTTGATGGGTTCTCTTTTTGTACTTCATTTTGCAGTGGATGTAGGTTCTTCAATGGCTGGTTTCATCAGTTTTTTGAACTGGGTGATGGTTTTCTACTTTGTTTTGAGGCTTGCGATGGGTTTCAGGTTGGCGGAGAGTGACAGTGGGTTCTTGAGACAGCACTGGTTTGATGCCTTGCTTGTGCTTCCGGCCTTTGCACTTGTCCGTGAGTTGAGATTTCTGAGTTGGGTTGAAGGTTTTTCTGCTGAGGAGGCTGCCGGGACGGAAGCTGCGAGAGATGCCGGTCTTGCCTCTCAAATTACAAGGATTATCAGGATAGCGAAGAGAAGCCTCAGTCTTTAAAATAAAAACGATTGAAAACACACCCCCTCTTTTTTTATGGAGACTGCAGTTCTCGGCGGCGGATGCTTCTGGTGCATAGAAGCCGCATACAAAGGTTTGAAGGAGGTAGAAAACGTAGTCAGCGGTTACGCAGGAGGCCGCAAAGAAAGCCCTGCCTACAGAGAAGTATGCAGCGGAGAAACCGGCCACGCAGAAGTGGTCAAAGTACAGTACAACGAAGAGGAAATCTCATACAGGGAGATCCTTGAGTTCTTATTCCGTATCCACAACCCAACCACAAAAGATAGGCAGGGGCCGGATACGGGAAGCCAGTACCGCTCAATAATACTGTATCAAAATTCCGAACAGAAAGAAACAGCAGAGAAATTCCTGGAGGAAAAACAGTCAGAGTACAAAGACCGAATCGTCACCGAGTTGAAAGAACTCAACAACTTCTGGAAAGCAGAAGAAAAACACCAGGACTACTTCGAAAAGAACCCAGAGGATGCGTACTGCACAATGCATGCTCAGCCGAAAGTAGAGAAAGCAAGGAAGTTTTAACTAGCTGATAGGTTTTGTAGAACTTATTCTTTAGAATTTTTCCGAAAGCCGCCCTGTACAGCTTAAGCTTGATCAAACTTCCGCAAACTCCTTGAGTTTGCTGGTTGCAGAAGATCTCCGATCTTCGAATTCAGAAGTTTGGGCCCGAAGCAACTACGTTGCTTCTGAAACCAGCTTTCCAGAAGTGGAAAGATGGGCCAGACGAAGTATTACTCCATAAAGCCAGTATTCCGCCCGGACTCTGGGTTGTAAGTCGGGTTTTACAGTATAAATAATAGTAGAATAAAGGTAAAAATGTGAGGGAGACTGAGGAGGGATTAAACCATAAATCCCATTTCCTCTTCCTCCTGATCGATGAGGTCTTTCTCTGCTTCCTTCTCCTCTATCAACTCTCTGATCTTCTCGTCCAGTTTCTCATCGAGGTCTTTGTCTGTCATTATTTCTCACCTCCTGTTTCTCAAGTTCTCTGACGATTTTCGCAATCCCTCTCATTCGGAAGTAGTGGGGTATGATGTCGCCATTTCTTTCTGAATTAATTGAGAATATTTAGAGATTCTCAAATCTGGTGTTGAGCTCTGTTCTGGGGATAGATGACGGAAAAAACTTAAGTATAAGAGTTCGTTAATCTTGACTATGTTCTTGGAAAAAGAAGATGTTGGTTTGAGACCTGTCGAAATATCAGATTATGAGTTTGTAAAATCTCTGTATGATATGGATGATATCAAGCAAAATTTTGGAGGGGTTCCAAGACCATTAACTCTGTCAAGGTTTGAAGAAAAAGTAGAAAAGTTTGAAAATTCATCACCAGAGGCTTATTTCATAATAGAATATGAATCTGAACCTGTTGGCCAGATTAAGCTACAGGATATAGATGACTTTCATAGAACAGCGAATCTGACCGGTTTAGCATTAAAACCTGATGTTAGAGGAGAGGGGGTAGGAAAAAATGCGATAGAGATGGTTCTTAACTACGGCTTGGATGAGCTCAATCTACATAAAATAAGAGCAGATATTATCGAAGGAAACGAACAAGGAAGATCGGTATTGGAAAAATGTAATTTCAAGGAAGAAGCAGTTTTAAAGCAGGAAATTTTTAGAAATGGAGATTATCTTGATGTTATCAGATTTAGAAAATTTCAAGGTGAGATAGAATGAACAAAAATTTTATTGAGGGAGAAAGAGTCAGTCTTCGAGGAATAGAGGAAGAAGATGCCTCATTTATCAAGGAAAACATCAATAAATCTGATATTAGGCTTTTTGTCGATCATAGAGGCCCTACAACTTCGAGAAAGGAAGAGGACTTTATTAGAGAAGTAAACAACGATGATTCAAGGTTCTCTTTCATCATTATGTATGAAGGCGAGAGAGTAGGATTTATCGAGTTGAAGACATTATTGACCGAGTCACGACTTGGAGAGATTGAGATATGGGTTGATCCCGAATATCAAGGAGAGGGAATCGGTAAGAAGTCATCTGAAATGATTGTAGATTTCGGCTTCAACCATCTTAATTTCCATAAAATAATAGCTAAACTCCACTCATCTAACAAATCATCAGAAAGTATTTGGCAGGAATTAGATTTCGATAGAGAAGGAAGAATGAAGAAGGCTTTGATTTTAGATGGAGAATGGGTTGATGCTCTAACTTATGGTATGTTAAGAGAAGATTGGGTTGAATGAGATTTAGAGGTTGAGCAATTTAGCCTCTTCCTCAAATTTTATCCATATTTTCGGCCAGCAACTCTGCCGAGTTCTTCTCTATTATATCGCCTTCATCAAGATTGAGTTCTTGGAGAATAATGTCCAATATCTCTCGATGCCTCATCTATCTTGAAGTCGATGTGAGGAGCTATGGTACTCCATCGAGAGGCGAATCCTGAGTTTGAAGCAGAGTCTGTCCGACTTCTCCACCTGTCAAAGTACTCGTCCAGTACTTCCTTGTTATGTTCTGATAGTTCTTTGGTTTTAGCAAGACTTGAGTTGATGTGATATAGATTCGGGTATTGTTCTTTGTAGTTTGCCATTTCTGGGCGTCACCGTGCCCGGAGCCCGGCGGAATTACTTTCTTATATCCCGGTTCGGACTTGAACAGAAACAGTCTTGGGCGAGGGATATGCTATATGGAGTAAATGGGCCAGACGGGATTTGAACCCGCGACTACCAGGTATCTATGCTTTTTTGGCTCTGTAGTCCATGCATAGCATGGCTTGGAGGCGCAGGCGTAAGAGCCTGGTGCTCTGCCAGACTGAGCTACCGGCCCTTTTTGTCAGGATAGCTCTGTAGTTGTGTTCTGATGGGTTAAGGTTGTTGGAGGGGAGAAATGAGGGAAGATTTATTTCCGGAGTTCGGTTTTCCGGATTTCGAGTTCTCTGAATGGGTAGATCTTCTCCGCTTTGTCTCTCATCTCTTCCTGGATGTTGTCGGTGAAGATGTTTTCCATGAATTCGTTGTATACTTGTTCGGATGCGTTTTCTTCCAGGATTTCCTGCATCTTTTCTCTTACTGCTTGAAGTGTTCTTGTGGATGTCTTTCTCAGTGTTGATCCGACGATTTTGACTCTGACTTCTCTTCCGTCTTCTGTTTCTACGTCGTGGACCATGTCGAACCGGTCGCTTCTCTTTGAGACAAGTCTTGATACGAACTCGGATGAGCATTCAAGGCCTTTTATCTCTGTGAAGGCTTTGTTGCCTTCTACTTCCGTCACTTTCAGGGTGACGTCCATGTAGTATTTGCTTGTGTTATCCATCAATTCGTTTAGTCCTTCCTTGATGGTTCTTCCTTTGACCTGTGAAGCTTTCTCGGCCGGAGTCTCAGATACTTCCTCGACGTCAAATATATCCGGCGCCTGAACAGTAAACCAGTTTTTCTGCAGTACAGCCTTAGCCATACAATTACCCAGAAGTCAAAACTTTATAAACAGTGTGTGGAGCAGGGAGGAAATATACAAGGAAGCGGTTGAAGAAGCCTACCACGACTTCAGAGATGTTTTCGGTCTGGACAGAGATATCAGTTTTGTGCTGGCTGAAGCCGTTGTCTCAGTATTGGAGGACGGGCATAAGGAAATCCCAGCGCAGGCTTATAGCCAGGGCTTCTCCGTTGACCTGGATACGGAAGGCCATGATATGGAAGTGCCTACAGTCTTCCTGATAACGACCAGCCAGTACGAGTACTGGGAAGACTCACTGAAGTGTGGAGGTAAGAAGTAGAAAAATCAATAGAAAATCTCTACGGTGAAGACTGAATGTAACTGGATGATATTCCGAAAGTTTCAGATGAGAGATTGAGGGAGAGTGTTGAGGAGGGTTTTGAGAGTATTCTAACTTGATAGTTGACATCTCTTTGTTTACTTTCTTTTCCAGTTCCGGTATCTCGTTCTGTATTATGTCCCAGATTATGTCTTTGTCTGCTCTGAAGTACTGGTGTACAAGCACGTCTCTGAGATCCGATATATTTCTCCACTCAAAGTCGTCATCTTCATCTTCAATGATCTTGGCTGCTTCTCCTATATTTTCCAGATTGTTTATGGTCGTATCTACTGTTTTCTGATTTGAAACAAAACTTTCGTAGTCCATCTCTTTAGTGTATTCTTGAATACGTCGGATGGACTATAGGATGTCTTCAAGGTAGTCTTTACGCTTCCTTGCCATACTTTACCTCTTCCAGAATCCTGTCCTTCATCGAAGGCTTGACGGAACTCTTAGTCACGAGATCAACTTCTTTCCCTAATTCATTTTCGAGAAAACGCTTTAAACCTATGAAATTCCTGTATGACTTCTCACTATCCACGAACTCGACAAGAAAGTCGATGTCGCTTGATTCATCTTGTTCTTCCCTGCTCACAGAACCGAAAACACCGATTCTCTCAACCCCAAAGGATTCAATCTCACCTCTGTTCTCATCCAGGAAATCCAAAACCTCATCGGAAGACATCATAACTAACACTTATTCCCACAAATCTAAAACATTAACGGAGTCCTTCAGACTGCCTCAGATACTTTCTCTTCCAGAGACTCCATGAAGTTCTCCTTCTTTTCTCTCGGTATTTTTGCTCCTGCTGCGACGTTGTGGCCTCCTCCTTCTCCGTCAACTTCCTCACATATTTCACCTATGATTTCTCCGAGGTTGAAGCCGTCTTCTACTACTTCTTTTGAGGCCCGGGAAGATATCTTGATTTTTTCCTTCTCTGCGTGGGCAGCGCCTACTACGATGGGTGCGGAGAATACTCCGTTGCTCATGGTGATGGTTGTGACTGTTCCGATGAAGTCGGCGTCGATGTTGTCTTCTGCGTCGATAACTCCGATAGAGTCTTCGTAGACCACATCGGTATCGTCCTTGTTTTCTTCGACGTATCCGAGAGATGAGCTGATTTTCCGTCCGTATTTCCGTGAGATTTTTTCCGCCAGTTCCAGGTCGTTTTCAAGCAGTATTTTGACACCTTTACGTGGTTCTCCGAGTCGGCCGCAGGCGTTGATTATAGTGGAGAATTCATCGATCTCGTAGCCGTTGTCCAGGGTGTAGATGTCGTTGAGAAGTTGTTGGACGGGGTAGCCGCGTTTGATCATCTTGTGTATAAGCTTCTGTTCTTCTTCCTCTGATAGATCTGCAAGTGTACGGAAGTCTCCGTTTTCCCTGATGTCTATTCCTGCTGACTTTACCAGTTGGATTGCTCCGGATTCGTTGTTAGATACTCCTTCCAGGTGTGGGTCGGAGGTGTACATAAGCGATTTCTGAAGTGGTTTCGTCGTTCTACCATACAGATCGAGGCCTTGTCGCTTCTCTACTATATCGTTTTCAACTGCTTCCTTTTCAAGATCTTTGTTTAAGCCTAGGAACTCTCCATCCTGTTTCTGGACGTCTCCGGTCGCACCTATTAATGCGTACTTAACCAGGTCCGTGTTTTCTTCGTCGACTGCCTTCGCCAGCAGATAGGTCATCCCTGCTGCTGAGATAGCTTCTCCTCCGTCATGGCCCAGGTAGTGAGGGTTGAGATGGATCATGTCTTCCAGTTCTGTGGACTCCTCAGAGTCAAGAGCCGGCTCGTGGTGATCCGAGATGATGACTTCTTTGTCCGTTTCCTCCAGTATGTGCTGTTTTACAAGGTCGCTCTGCCCTGACCCGATATCAACAAATAAGATAAGTTCTTCCTCTTCTTCTGCGATTCTTTCCACGTCTTCTTCGTACAGCTGTTTCAGTATCTCGTATTTAAAGTTTTTTCCAAGTCTTTCAAGCATTTCATGGGCTACTGCAGTGGCGTTAATACCGTCAGCGTCGTACTGTCCGATCAACCGGATTCTGCCTTCGTAATTTCTTATTTTTTCAGCTGCCGGTTCCGCCTCTTCAAGGATGTCGTCAACCATCTCTAGAAAACGGTTGAGTAAAAGCTTCTTTTATGCATTTTGAATCTGAAGTTTCTACCCTGGTTTTCCCCGTAAACCCGGCCCAGGTTTTTATATTACGGGAGGTGTAAGAGGGTTTTTTTATGGACTTGGAGATTGATGAGTCCAGGATTTTCTATAGCCTGGGTTCTTTTCTCGGTGTGCTGGCGTTGATTTACTTTGGACATGAGCTTATATTTGATCTTTCACCTACTGTGAAGACCTTTATGCTTCTTTCAGGGACCGGTCTTTTCCTGTCTGCTGCAGATGTCTTTGAGAACGGTTTGATGAAGACTTCTCTCTATGTTCTGTCTGCTTTTTCCTACCTGGTATTTCTGGTCTACATGTTTGCACGTTTTGATTTCACGAGCAGCCAGATCTTCGCTGTATTGACAGTTTCTTCTGCGGTTTTCATGGCGCTCGGATACGTCAGAAGTGAGAAAGGTTTCAGGCTGGAAACCGGGAATGCAAAGAAGGTTATCGCGGGTTTAACGGTGTTGCTTTTTGCAGTGGTTCTGTTTGACGTGACCGGTGCGCAGCCTGAATACAGTCTTTCCCTCCGTGAGGAAGTTAAAGTGGTTGAAGGCAGAGAGTTCTCCGTAGGCGTCCTTGAAGTCAGTAACAGTTTTCCTCTTTCCCGCAGTCTTGAACCTCCAAGCTACGAGGGATGTATCTCGAAAAAAGGTAATGATTCACGTCCGATCTATATCAGTCCTTCCAGTAACGGTCTTATTGCAGGTGGAGAGACTGAACGGTTTAACCTGACTGATGAAGTTTATCCACGGCGGGACGAAAACGTCAGTTACTCCGGAATTTACGGCGTTGAAAACAGTAGATGTCCGGATAAACCGGATAGATATATGATCTACCTGAGTGAATCCGTGGATAGTGAGGTAGTACATCGGTTTGACCGATAGAACAGTTTAACTGGAAAAAATAGGTTGAGGAAGAGATACGAGAAGAGAAACCTGTTTTTTTACTCTTCTTCGTACTTCCAGTTTTCCGGGATGTTGCCGTTTTCTCTGTGGTAGTTGGCTACTTTTCTGATCTTGGCTTTTGTAAGTTCCAGTCTTCTCTCTGCCTGTTCGTCGTTCCCGTTTTCCTTCAGATGTTCTTCGATGCTTTCTGCTTTCTCAACCAGGTTGTTGAGATCTTCCGGAGTCTCCGGTGCAACATCGTTCTCTTCAAGTACTTCGGTTATCTTCTGTCCTGTGGCCTGTTTCACGCTTGGAACGCCGTACTGGTCTCTTAACTTCAGTCCTATCTGGGCAGGTTCAAGGCCGTCTTCCCTGAGTTCCAGGATGATCTCCTTTATCTCGTCTTCTCCGTATTCTACCCAGTCAGGGTTGTTTTTCTCTACAGGTTTGGAACTTCCGGAACTTCCGCTTGCGCTGTCATGCATTCTGCTCATAGAAAAACTATTTCACCTTTGGTACCGATCCAGTTCAGCCCTCCTTGATGGAGAACTCCGCTGGTCTAAAATCTAAAACCGTGGAAAAACATTATAAACTACTGCTTCTTCCTGCCGCAGGAATCACTCCAGATACCGACTTCTTCCCTCCGGGCCTGTCTCTCAAGACCTCTGTACTTCTTCCTGTAACTGAAAGAAGAGTTGTACACACGTGCATACCCTTTCCTGAGAAGTTCACGGCCCAGATCCGAAGAGTTATACCTTACATACGCCAGCAAGCGACCGTAACTACCTCTTAAGTCGCTTTCACTGTCCGTAACAACCTTCACCTCCCTGCCCTCCAGGTTTTCTCTGACATATATTGAAGCTTTCTCCCCCATCTCTCTGAGGCATCTAAGGCTTCTTGAACTGTTTGGAAGGAAGAACTCAGCCGGGTGGTTTGATCCACTGGTTTCAGGAGTGTCAACGCCCAGCAACCTCACTACCTCTCTTCCATCACTTTTCTCCACTTCCAGCGTATCTCCATCTCTGACATGCGTAACAGTAGAACCGGATTCACGACTGAAATCAACACCTATATTCAGCAGTGCCACTGCAAAAACCACTGCCAGCAGCACATCGATCAGTTTACGTCCCACAGTTCAAGAAAAAACAATCCAGGTTTAAACCATACACGGAAAAAACACATAAAGTTGAGAAAAGTGGTCAGGCAGCGTTCTGATTTTTCCGCCGTGAAGGGCAGTACCAGTCAGATCGCTTGAGGGACTTTACTTCCGTGTTCGGAATGGGTACGGGTGTTAACCCCCTCGCTATGGCCGCCTGTACTAGGACCATGTACGCCCTACTCTTATAAACCACATGTATAGGAAGGGCCTTGCTTTATTTACATGGGCTTTCCAAAGTTTGCTGTATGTCCCATGGTCGTTCACTCAGTGAGAAACTGGAGCATTCTACATTGCTGGATCTGCTGAGTATAGGTGTATACATCTATTTTGGACTGGTTTCGTACAGCAACCTGGGTTACAGCAGGGATCAGCTTATGTCGGTTTCGTTTAACCCTACTGTCGTAGCGGTTCAGCTGGCTGGCCTGCTTGTACTTGTAAACCTGGGGTTCCTTCTTCACGACCGTTTCTCCGGTAGGGATTCTCCTTACTGAATGAAGTCCACAAGTTCTCTGAATCGGCCCTCAGGGATCCTGCTGGACACAAGCCCGTCCATGTAGAAACCGCAGCCTATAACCCTGTCACGGAACTTTAACGCTACATAGCCTTTGGATTCAAGTTCTCTCTCGATCATCTCTCCTTCTTCAAGACTGAAAAGTTCCTCCTCTGATATCTCTACCGTGTTACGGGTTATCTCGTTCTGTAATACTTGGAGCAGGTAAGTGGTAGGCTTCAAACCTATGTCCATGTCTCTGACTGCACGTATACCTCTGGTCTCGGTTTCAAGTCCTGTCTTTTCCGTTGAGGTCAGCCAGTAATCGCCGTTTATCTTCTCGAGGTTGACCTCCCGGCTTACCCCGAACCTGTCCGTGAGGTATATTTCAGCTTTATTTTGAGAGCCTGGCAACGTATATCACCCCTGACTTCAAGTGGTGTGGCAGGACCCGGACAGTATTTCTGGCCTTAGGATAGCTTTCTTCCTCAAAGCTTTCAACCCCTCTTACATGCTCTGCATCCGTCTCCACATCTTCCAGTCTGAGCTCTGTATTCTCAACCACGTCAGTCACCACGCCTTCGTTCTCCACCGGTGATATAGTACAGGTAGAATACACCACTGTACCTCCATCCTTAACAAGTTTACCGGCCTTCTCCAACAACTGTCTCTGTAGACGTGAAAGATCCTGGCTTTCCTCTCTATCAGCAGCACTGAAATCCCGGTAATAACTGTCGCCCTCCCCACTGCACGGTGCATCCACGAGAACCCGGTCGAACTTCTCGTCTTCTGGGATGTTCCTGCCGTCGTAGTTCGTTGCCTCGACAATCTTCGACCCGGTCCTGTACACGTTAGCATGAAGACTCTTCATCCTCTTCCCCGAAGAATCATTCGCCACAACCAATCCTTGATTATCCATTTTAGCGGCTATCTGCGTTGACTTTCCGCCGGGAGCAGCACACATGTCCAGAACTTTCTCACCGGGTTGAGGGTCCAGAACATCAACAGGTAAAGCCGCAGACTCTTCCTGGACGTAGTACTCGCCACGCCAGTGCAGCAAAGTTTTTCCCGGCAACTCAGAACTCACACGGTAAATCTTCTTGTTCCAGGAGGCTTGTTCGTAGTCAAAGCTTTCTCCCAGTCTCTCCTTAAAATCACTGCGGGCCTTCAACGGGTTTCTCCGAATGCCCTGCAGCGGGTGATTCCCTGACTGCTGCTTGAAGGCCTCCCAGTTGTCGATTATGGGTTTGTATTTTTCCATAGGATATTCTGGCCTTGAAGTCTTTTGAAAGAGGTTTCTTCACCTTTGATCATATAGGTTGAGAGTGTAGTCGGCGCCCAGCCAGGCAGTTGTGGAGTCTGCCTCGTAGATTATCTCTCTGTCTCCCAGGGCTTATCTATGGGGGTGTAGTTCAGGAGGTCTGCTATCTCGTCTTCTTTGACAAGCTGTCCGATGCTTTCTCTTCCCTGGTTAGCTGAAATTGGTATTAGAGATCGCCCAGTTTCTGTTGTCCTGTGTCTTCTTTCCCGAATGCTTTCCTCAAGTCTTTTTCCAGGTCTGGTGTCTTGCTGCGGTCGTAGAGCGTGGCCGCAGGATGGTAGACCGGCATGATTTTTCTTCCGTTTCTTGTGAAGATCCTGCCGTGTATACTGCTGATGCCTTTCGAAGTGTCGAGCATTTCACGGGATGGGAAGTTGCCGAGCGTGACGATGATATCAGGGTCGACTTCCTCAATCTCTTTTTCAAGTAGCGGCGCCCAGGCCTCTATCTCCTCCTTCTTTGGGTCACGGTTGTCGGGAGGCCGGATCTTCACCAGGTTGGTGATGTAGAGATCGCTTCTCTCCACGTCGATGTCGTGAAGGATGTCGTTCATTTTTTCTCCTGCCCGGCCGACGAATGGTTCTCCCTGTTCTACTTCATTGGCTCCTGGTGCTTCTCCTATGAGCATGAAGTCTGCGTCTTCCGGGCCGGTCGCGGGCACGAACCGTTTTTCGTCCATGTGTTCGGGTGAAAGGCTCTGGAAGAAGTCGCTGTACTTTTCCCTGAAGTCCATGTTGAACGGTTTTCTATTCCAGTTTTTTATCCTTCTTCCGGGTCGGTGGTTTTAAGTTGGTGGAGGCCGTTTTCAGTTGTTTATGAAAGAGTTTGATCTTGTGGTTGTGGGTTCTGGTTCGGGTCTGGATGTCGCTTCAGCGTATGTCAGGAAAGGCATGGATGTCGCGGTTGTTGAGAAAGGTTCTCTGGGAGGTACCTGTCTTAACAGGGGTTGTATACCGTCTAAGATGCTTTTGCATAGGGCTGACGTTGTTGACACTGTTGAGAGTTCGGAGAGGTTCGGTGTAGATGCCGAGGTCAGAGATGTTGATTTCCAGGGTATTGTGGAAAGGGTTAACGAGGATGTGTCAGGCGATGCGGAGAGCATCCGGGAGGGTCTGGAAAGTTCTGAAGGCCATACTCTTTACAGTTCTGAGGCCTGTTTTGTGGATGACAGGGTTCTGGAAGTTGGAGGGGAGAGGATAACCGGTGACAGGATCGTGGTGGCTGCGGGTTCACGGCCGTTCATCCCTCCGATTGAGGGCCTTGAGGATGTGGATTACATTACGAGCAGGGAGGCTTTGAAGCTGGAGGAGCGTCCTGACAAGATAGTTATGCTGGGCGGAGGTTACATCACCATGGAGCTTGCCTACTTCTACAGCAGGATGGGTTCGGATGTCAGTATAATTGAAAGAAATGACAGACTGCTTTCCCAGGAAGACCGGGATGTCTCAGAGAAGTTAACCGGTATCGCAGAGGAAGAGTACGACGTGTATCTCGATGCAGAGGCCTCCAGGGTAGAGGAAACGGACGGCAGGGTGAAGGTGCATCTCGAGGATGAAGTGGTTGAAGGCGATGAACTGCTGGTAGCAACCGGTAGACAGCCTAACACTGACTTGCTGAATGTGGAGGAGACAGGTATAGAGACCGATAGGAAGGGTTTTATACAGGTGGATGAGCATATGGAGACCTCGGTAGACGGAGTGTACGCACTGGGAGATATCGCTGACAACTGGATGTTCAAACACTCAGCCAACCTGGAGGCAGAGTACGTTACGTACAACTCGCTTCAGGGCAACGAACACGCTCTGCCCGATATTGAGATGCCTCATGCAGTGTTCACAGATCCACAGGTGGCAGGAATCGGGAAGACTGAGCAGGAACTGGAAGACGGGTACATCTCCGCTACCTATAATTACTCAGATACAGCCATGGGTATGGCGATGAAGACAGATGGTTTCGTGAAGGTTCTGGCCTCGGAGGAAGGAGAGATACTGGGCTGTCACATCATCGGCCCTGAGGCATCCACGTTGATACATGAGGTTCTTGTCTCGATGCACGCCGGTTCAAAGAACGTAGCAGACATACAGAACACTGTCCACATACACCCGGCTCTCAACGAAGTAGTGCAGAGAGCGTTTGACCGGATACGTAGACAGGTGTCAACTACCACCACCTAATCAGAGATTAGGAAGGGGCTTGCTTACATGGTGACCAACATGCAGAGACAGTTTAATTACCAGTCG
>JBDGSL010000075.1:19379-20122 GCA_042217555.1 Candidatus Nanohalobium sp.
CTGTGTGCCTTAAAACCGGAAGCATCCCGCTCAACCCTATTGACAGTACAGTATCCGGTTCAAAACCTTAAAACGTAATTCCTCCCCGATCTTGTTCACTGCGTTCACGAGGACGAGGTCTCCTTACGTGGTCGGGATGAATCAACTCGTGAAGTATAATCCGTCTCTGCTCCCTTCCTGACTTACCAGAAAAGTTGTGAGGGTCAAAATCAATCAGTAAATCCGAACCACGCATACCGGTTCTCGCATTAACATACGTACCAAGATACCTCTCCCTCACACCATCCAGTTCACCAGCGATGTCAAGACCGTAATCCCCCGCGACATCGAAAACTCTGTCCTCAAGAGAAAATTCTCCTCCCATACACCAGACATGTACAACCCAAACCTTGAACCAGCTACAAAAAAACGGGAAGAGTTCGCCAAAAAACCGGTTCTCAACTAAAACAGTTTTAATCCACCACGGTATAATCTTCCGGGCCGACAGTTTCCGTATCGATCCTCAGGTAGTCCTCAGAACGGTTTACAGGCTCTTCCACTTCTGAAAGCCATGACTCTATAACTTCTTCAGGTTCCTCCGTTTCAAGCAGCTCTTCACTGATAACTACGTGCTGCGTATAGTTCTGAGGGATTTTAGTATTTTTCAGGCGGTATACTCTCTCATCATCGCCGATTTCTTCGCTGTAAGGGTTTAAATCGTAACAAAGAGTGGAAGAAGACCTATGACGGGGAACAGGTGTTTG
>JBDGSL010000076.1:0-17055 GCA_042217555.1 Candidatus Nanohalobium sp.
TGCGGCCGCCGGGATTTGAACCCGGGTCTACGCCTCGAGAGGGCGTGATGACTTGCCGCATGCAGACCAAGCCTCAGCAGAAGAGTTGGCTCCTGTGGAGCCATCCATTGCGTTAGCGTAGCGTAACACGCTTTGGCCAGACTACACTACGGCCGCCTGACAGGATGAGAATGGAAAGACAAGATTTAATTAAGGGGTTGTCTAAGTCAGTGAGTGGGACGGTTTTTCCACGGTAGTATGTGAACTCTTTGATCTGTAACTCATGGTAAGTAGTCCTGAAGCTTGTCCTGGTGTTCGTAGAGCTTCCATGTAATGAAATAGCAAACCGTGATGACAAACGACACGTTTATCGCAGAGTAGTTGAGGTATTTCTGGGCGGCAAGCGGGGCCAGCATCCAGAACAGCAGTACGGTCAGGATCAGGGCCGACTTGGAAGGTTTTTCCTGGATGTTATCGAGCAGGCTCATGTTTTTTCCTCGAGGAACTGTGCTGTTTCGGAGAGTTGTTTGATGTCCAGGTTTATGACGCGTTGTTCTGAGTGTGGTAGTTTGTCTCTGATTTCTTTGGCGTTTTCTTTTTCAAAGTTGAGTATGTGGCGGGTGTCGACGAATGCGTTCCGGAGTTTTTTTCTTTTGTGTGTAAACAGTGCTTTAACCAGTTCAAAGAATGCTTCTTCGTCTTCAATGTTGTGCCGGTTTTTGTTGGGGTAGAGTTTGATTATGGCTGCGTCTACCTCCGGTTGCGGGTGGAAGTTGCTTGAGTTTAGGGTTCTGAGTTTGACAGGGATGAAGTAGTACTGTGTCTTGACTGATAAGAAGCCGTACTGTTTGTCTCCCGGGTCTGCCACTATTTTGTCGGCGAGTTCATCCTGTACGATTAAGGCGGACTGTACTTGGGCCTCTCCCAGTTTTTCAAGTATCTGTGAGGATATCTGGAAGGGGATGTTGGAGACACATTTCTCAAATTCTTCGACTTTCTCCATTTCCAGGAAGTCCTGTACCTTGGTGTCTACCGGGTAGTTTCTTTCTATGTGTTCGGCCAGGTTCCTGTTCTTCTCCACTGCTACTATGTCATCGGTTTTCTCTGCCAGTTGCCGGGTTATCATTCCGATTCCAGGCCCTATCTCCAGTGTTTTCTCTCCTTCATCTATTTCACCGGCTTCTACCAGTGCCTTTGCTGTCTGTTCGTGCTTCAGAAAGTTCTGGCCCTTTCCCGGCTTTACACCGATTTCCTCAAGTTTTTTCTGTACATCCATAGAAGTATATCAGGTGAAAAGCCTCTGTTTTGCCTCTCCTTTCAGTTCCTCAAGTATACGTTCTCTTATGGCTTTATGTGGATCTGTGATTGACGGAACTCTTTCCTTGACGTCGTCCAGGCTTTCGAAGTCGCCTTTTTCTCTTTCATCTATCAGTTTCTGCATGTGCTTGCTTCCTATGCCTGGTAGAAGCTCGAAGGCGTGTCTGCGCGGTGTTACCGGTGTGGCCTCGTTGAAGAACTCGACGAAGTCTTCCTCGTTTTCATCTATCAGTGCGTCTAAAACGTATTTTATCTCTGACTTTGCGCTTCCTGTCAGGTCGTCGTAGTCTATCCTCTGCTTTATGAACTCTACTTTCTCTCTGTCTCCGCTTCCGATATATACTTCTTCACCGCCTTTAGGCCTGACTTCTTCACGCATAACTACTTCTAGCAACGTGTAATTATCGGTTCCTATTACCTGTGCAACCCTTTTGTCCCTGTCGTCGCTTCTGCCGTGCTCCAGGAAGTCAAGGACTTTCGCGTATTCGTCTTTATCAACCATTTGTAAAAACCACCTTTTCTTGAACAGATCCGGCTTTCCCCCTCCATTTTTTGGAAAGAAGGGGAAATGAGAATCTTGAAAAGGTAATGCCGGTTAAGGAGTTATAAACCTTCCGAGTCAGTCCTCGGTCTCTATACTCTGACAGATTTCAAGTATCCTGTCAACTTCACCGTCTTCAAGCTTTACTCTCTCCTTTTCGAAGACGGCTCTAACCGTTGACTCAAACTCGGGAACTACTTCCAGCAGCTTGTAGATATGCCTGTCTTTCAGGGAATCTACCTCGGAAAGCTCGCTGTGAAGCTCTTCCAGTGTTTCAAGATCCTTTACCTTGGTATGGCGTGAAAGGTTCTCCAGCGCTATCTTCTGTTCGTGTGAAAGCGTCTCTTCTTCTCTTTCCTCGAGAATCTGCAGTGCTTCAACCGGGTAAGCCAGTTCTTCGTCCACTACTTCCATTTTTAGACCCTCTCTAGGCCTCTGTCTTTTGAAGGTGGACAGGCGGTATGAACAGGGTTTTCTCAACGTTTCCATCCTTGAACTCTACCTTGTAGCTGTCACCCTGTTTCCCGGTGACTTCCACGGTCTTGCCGTGGAAACGTGTGTGAGGCCGTCCTTCCTGAACAGATGGATCAATCTTGATAAGTACTTTTTCCCCTTCATCAAACTCTTTCAAGTATTCGTTTACCGTTGTCTTGTCACGTGGACCGGAGGAAAGCTTTTTTCTTGCTCCCTGCTGTGGGCCCTGACTCTTCTGTGCCATTAGAAAACCACCTCGTGGTTTTCGGCTTGTGCAGAAATTCTTCGAATTTCAATCATTTTATTATAACCTCTATAACCAGTATCAACCAGCAAATCTTTTTAAACCAGTTACTAGTTCAGATACTCATTAACTTCTCTGCGGAAAACCTCGAAGTCTTCCAACCCTTTCCAGAGAAGAATCGATTAGATTTAGTTTCTCTCTTATCCTGTCCGCGGTCTGTTGTTCCATTGTTAGCCTCCTATCGCTGTCTGGTAGAGTGGTTCAAAAAAACTTCTTGTAGGATTTTCTCTCTTTCCATATCAAAGCATGAGTTCTGAGAGATAAAAAACCTATTTCTCGATCCAGGTAACGTCCAGTTGGACGCATTTTGCCTGGGTTCCTATCAGTTCGGAGATGTTGGGCTGGGTTCTTCCGTCGTCGCCGTGGATCAGTTCTTTGATGTATGTCCCTGCTTCGGCCTTCACAGTTAACTCGAACTCTTTGTCGCCGGTTTTCTCCCAGTCTGCTTCGTAGACTTCTCTGTTCCTGGTTTTCTCGGCTCTCCTGTGTTCGACTCTTTCCGGAGTCTCCTGTTCTACTTCTCCTACGACCTCAGAAATATTTTCCAGGTCTTCCTCTGATATCTCATCTTCTGTTTCGACTACTGCCTTGTATTCTTTGTCGGCGTGCTTCTGTTTTATGTCTGCGGCCTTGTCCTTGTGTGTGAACTTCACGTTGAAGATTTCGATTTTATCCGTGGATTCGTTTACCTCTTTCTGAAGTTTTTCCAGGTCCAGATCGCGGTTTAGTGGTTCTATAAGTTCAAGTACGAACTCTCTTTTTCCCAGACATCGAGCATTAACGTCTTCTCTGCCTCCGCCGTGGAATTTGGCTTCGACGGCTTTGGATTCTCTCATGAATGGTTTCTGAATCTCTTCCTGGACTGATGTTGGGTACTGTTTGCCGGTCCAGTCACATTCCTCGCATCCAGAACCTCGGCAGTTTCTGCAGTGCCACTCGGTCTGAGGTATTTCTCTGGAGTATTTGTTGTACTGGCCGTAGATCAGCAGTGAGTTGACCTGTAGTTCGACTCGTTCTTTTCCTTCTCTCATGTCGACTACTGCCATTATGTCGGCTCTTTCGAAGTCGACTTCTATGTCGAGTCTTTCCTCCATCTTTTTGCCAAGCAGCCGTGAGAGTTCTGTCTTCAGTGGTTCTGTCCATTCCACTCCGTATTCTTCCCAGAGTTCTTCTTCGGCCCTGACTGATTCTTCCCGTGGCCTGATACCGATCAGGAAGGTGTCAAGCTCGTATCTTTCAAAGCTGTTCTCCACCATGTCTGCCCAGCGATCCAGTTCGTCGAATACTCCCTGACATATCTCACAGTCCACGCACTGGCTCTCCAAGTCGTTGCTTTCAAGCATATTCTCGTTAGAATATGCGTTTCCGCCGATCTCCGCATCTTCAGGAATGTTTTCCTTGACGAAAGAGTCTTCGTCAAGTTCATCCGTGTTTCTGATTATCTGTCCTCTTTCATAGTTTTCGAGTCCGTGGCCGAGTTGGGCGAACTGCCGGCCGAGGCAGTGATCACATAGTTCTCTGTTTTCAAGGAGTTGGCCGGCTTTTTCCTGAACTGTTAGCATAGAGTTATCTTGAGGAAGTGAGATTTTTAAGGCACGAGTTAGGGAGTGATGTTTTCTTCCTGTTTTACCTTGATCTGCCCGTCTTTTTTCTCCAGTAGTTTCACGTGAAGTTTTTCTTTCTCTGTGTTTATCTCCATCATGGTTGGACTTGATTCTCTGGCCGAGCCGCCGCCTACTCCTGTGCAGCTTCCCGGGTTGAGTATAACGCAGTTTTCGAGTACTGTTATTTCTTCCTGGTGGGTGTGACCTGTGATCAGGACATCTACCTCTAGATCTTCTGTGGCTATCTTCTGCAGTGTGTCGTGGTCGCCTCTGGGTGTGATACCGGTACCGTGGTAGACTCCGAACTCCGTTTCTTCTCTTTCAAATGTCCTGGAGTTGGGAAGGTCGAAGAAGTCGCAGTTGCCTTTTACCGCGACAAGGTCTCCGTACTCGTCTATGGAGTTGTATACTTCTCTTTCAGCGAAGTCACCTGCATGAACTGTCAGGTCTGCCTTTTTCATCTTTTCACGGAACTCTGCCGGTATCTTTTCCGCCCTGCTGGGAACATGTGAGTCAGAAACTACTGCGATCATATACAGGTTTTTTGAAATGCGAGAAACTTTAAATACTGGCCGAGATCAGTCTTGAACAAGAAAAAGGGAGAGGGGAGTGTTGTGAAGTGGTTGGATGTATATACACCGGAAGATCTACCGGAGATGTCTTATCGCCTTAATGGGCCTGACCAAGGTACTTTCATCAACAGACTATACGCTGCCTGGGAAGTGGCAGAACCTTTCTGAACCGTTAAAAGTATCCAGCAAGACGCTTCACGCACAGCTCTCTGTTCTTGACAACGAAGTCACTGAGGAGTACTACAGGCTGGAGAAGGATCTAAGCCGGAAAGTAGGGAGAGGTAAACTGTATACAGAAGAAGACCTGGATACAGCCCGGAAAAGAATCGAACAGGTAGAGTTCCAGAACTTCAAACACCGTATGTGATTTCTTCAGAATCCTAGTTTCTGCATCATGTTCTGCATGTTTCCTCTTTTCATCGATCCTTTGTCGAACTTGTCGACCATGTTTTTGGTCTGCCTGTAGTGTTTGATCAGTTCACGTACTTCTTCACGTGATGTGCCGGATCCCTGTGCTATCCTCTCGGTTCTGGACTTGTTGATGAGGGAGGGATCGTTTACTTCTTCTTCGGTCATGGAGTCCATTATGACGGTGTAGTTCCCGATTTTTTCCTGTGTCAGGTTGGATATGTTGTCAGGTATCTGGTCGGATGAGAACGGTAGCTGGCTCATAAGTTCGTCCATCATACCGGAGTCGGTAACGGACTCCATCTGTTCCCTGAAGTCTTTCAAGGTGAATTCGCCTTCAAGTATCTCTTCCGGGTCTGTGTCAAGTTCTTCTATCTTTTCAAGCAGGCTTTCCAGGTCTGGCTGGCCTATCATGTCGGAGACAAAGTCGACAGGGTCGTATACTTCAAGGTCTCCCATTTCCTCTCCTGTACCTATGAACTTTACCGAGGCTCCGGAGTGTTCACATGCTACCAGTGCCCCTCCTCCTTTAGCCGATGAGTCCATCTTTGTGACGATGACACCGGATATGTCAACGGCCTCGTCGAAGTTTTCGGCCTGTTTTCTTGCGCTCTGACCGATGTCCGCCGGGATAACAAGGTATTTTTCGTCCGGTTGAAGGGTGTTCTCCACCTCTGATAGTTCCTGTTTAAGCTCGGAGTTAAGAGAGTTTCTTCCTGCGGAGTCAACTATCAGGACGTCCACGTCAAGCTCTTCCCTGCCTTTTTCAACTACTTTGACAGGGTCTTCGGCGTCTTTTTCTCCGTAGAACTCTGCGTCTACGTCATCTGCTATCTGTTTCAACTGTTCGTAGGCTGCTGGTCTGTCAGTGTCGGCGGCGATCACACCGACCTTCATACCTCTCTTCCTGTAGAAATCCGCCATTTTGCCTGTGGAAGTGGTTTTTCCTGCTCCGTACAGGCCCAGGAGGAGTATAGTCTGTGGTTCTATCTCTATCTCGGCTTCTTCTCCCAGCATCTCCTCCAGTTTGTTGTATACTACTTCAAGTACGTGTTCTTTCCTGGTTAAACCGTCTTTCTTTTCTCCCATTGCTTCCTCACGGATTTCGTCGGAGAGGTTTGAGACCAGGCTTACGTCTACGTCGGCCTTTATCAGGTCTCTCTGTATGTCTTTGACCAGTTGTTCTACGGCTTCTTCGTCTACGCTTCGGTTTGAGGAGAACTTCTGGATGGAGTCCTTGATTTTGTCGAACATGTTTTCCTGTTGCGGGGTGAAGGATTAAATGCCTGGGCAAACTTTCACGGGTTCCAGTACTTGGTTATAAGCAGGGATGCTGCACCGCCGAGCAGGAACGCTGCGAAAGACAGGTTGAAGGCTTCTGTACCGGTAACCTGGTTGAAGCTGAGGTAGATGTAGGCTGCGAAGAAACTGTTTATGCCGAAGAGTAAAGGGTTCTGGAAGTTGCCGAGCGACCTCCATGCTTTTTCCAGGCTGCGGAACTGGAAGAGAAGCCAGGCCGACATGAAAACTGTTAGTGCGCCCGGTATCAGACCGGTACGTGTGTAGGTGAGGTAGCCCAGGACTGCAGAGAGGATTGAGACGGTGACTGTTCTGTAAATCAAGCTTTCCATACCTGTTAAAGGAGTTGTTTGATCCAAGGGATAAAAGGTTTTCACTCTTCAAACTTTCTTACGATGGAGTTCTCACTGACCCGTGTAGGAGGCAGCAACATGCATCTCCACGACTCCGGTAAGGAGTCACGGCTTCAACTGGTTTTCGTGCCGGGAGCTTTCTCTCCTGAGGCCTGGAAGTACCAGTTAAACTATTTTTCAAAGGATCGACGTACTATAAGTTTCCGGCCTACTGTCAGCAACAGGAGCTTTTCCGGTCACAGGGAGGCGTTGAAGGAAGTTCTGGATCAGGAGGAGGTAGATAATGCTGTGCTTGTAGGAAGCAGTTTTTCGGCTTCACTGGTACAGGGATTTGAGGTCAGGGAGGATGTTGCCGCCACCGTACTTGTAGGTGCAAGGAAGAAGCTGAAGAAGGATATCCCGGGTAATGTGTACCGTGTTTTTACCTCGGATCGTTTCCCTCCCAAGCTCTGCAAGAAGATGTTCTTCCCTTCTGTGAGGTACAGGGAGGTAAGGGATTTCTGCCGGGAAGTGGATTTCCTGGAGCCAGGTGATTTCAAAAGTTTCCAGGAACGTTTTGGTGTCCGGGAACCTGAGAAAGAGTGTCTTATCGTCCACGGAGAGAAAGACTTTTTCTCGGACAGGGACTACGTAAGGAAACTCCGTTCTCATGCATCAGTTACGGTCGTGGAAACAGGATCTTTCAGCTTCTACGAGAAGCCACAGGAGTTCAACAAAACACTTAACGACTTCCTTCTGAAGATAGAAAGGAAGAAAGCTAGGGAAGAGATAGAGAAAACACAGGAACAGAACCGTACACTTGAAGAGTTCGAGAAAAGAATGGCAAAGGTGAGAAAATGATAGCAGGGCTTATACTTTCAGACGACGTTGAAAAGGAATGCAGCATGGCTTTCCTGGGTGAAGATCTGGAAACCTGTAAACTGACTACAAACGAAGAGATAGTTGAGAAGGTTGAAGAAAAAGAGCCGGAAGTCCTGGCCGTCGACGTCGGTACGGAGCAGTCGGCTCAGGAGCTTACCAAGAAGGAGAACAAGTTGAAGGAGGAAGGCCATATATTCACACCTAACTCCTATCAGAAGAGAAAAGTTGAAAGAATGCAAAGCCTTGAACGACACCTGAACCATGTTATGGGCGGCCAGGTAGAGATAATCCGTTTTGAACCACAGATAACCGCCCAAGAACTTGTGATCGACAGTGAGGACGACCTTGAAGCTCTAGGAGTAGAAGGAGACATAGGAAGCGCGGAAGAGTTCGACGCAGTGCTCGGAGCTGTGACGGCAAGGTTCTACAGCCAGGGCCAGTTCCAGGATCTGGGAGTTGTGGTGCCTGAGAACCTGGACAAAACTTAAAAGATTTTTAGTATGAAAAAGTAAATACAGGTAGATGAAAATGGGTATGGAAAAATTTTACAGGACGGTCAGGCAGCAGTTTGGCCTGGACAAGGAACAGATGAAGGAAGAGGTCAAGGACGAGGTAACCGCTGAACTCCGGGAAGAACTGGGAGAGGAGATAAGCTACATTGAGGCACAGCTCAAGGAATATGAACAGCTTGTCGCTGAAGTCAACCATCTTCTTGCAACCATGAGAAAGGACAGGATTCAGAAGAGAAGTGAAGGCAAGGAGATAAGGATGAACGACGTTGAGGAAGACTTGCAGCCTCTCAAATCCAAGCTCCGGAAACTGGAGAAATCCATGCAGAAACGTCTGGACGAAGGAACTGCGTTCAGCTAGAAAAAGTTTTTTAGCCAGGGAGTCACAAGTTCCGGAGGAAAAAGAGGGTTTAGTCCAGTATTTCTTCCACGAATTTTTCTTTGTCAAACCTTTCCAGGTCGCTGTATTCCTGTCCGGTACCAAGGAAGGCGACAGGTTTACCTGATCTCTGGCTTATAGAGATGATAGCTCCTCCGTTCTCGTCGACATCCATCTTAGTCATTATTATCGCGTCAAACATTCCTTCGTAGGCTTCTGCCTGTTCCAGGACATCGTTCCCTGCCAGTGCGTCAACCACGAGGAAGGAAACATCCGGCTCGTTGACCCTGACCATCTTCTCCAGCTCGTTCATCAGGTTCTGATCCGAATGTGAGCGCCCTGCGGTGTCGACCACGGCGACCTTGTCCTCGTTCTCAGCATGCTCTACAGTATCATAGGCAACTGCAGCCGGGTCCGACTCGTACTCATGTGAGATAACTTTGGTGTCCAGTGCTTTACCGTGCTCCTGAAGCTGTTCAATGGAAGCAGCCCGGAAAGTATCTCCTGCACCCAGAACTACTTCCTCTCCGTTCTCCTGCAGCATCTTGGTAATTTTTCCTGCCGTTGTTGTCTTTCCAGCGCCGTTGAATCCCATCAGAAAGACTACAGGAGGATTATCGGATTCAGAAAGTTCGTTTAAGAAGTCGTAGGAGTCGTCCAGAAGTTCAAGGAGGACTTCTTTCACCGCTTCATCTACTTTTTCCTCGGTCTTTCCACGTCTTACTTCCTCTCCTAGAAGCTGACCTCTCAACTCTTCTTCTATGGCTTCAGCGGCTTCCAGAGAGACGTTGTTCTGAAGAAGTTTCAGACGCAGTTCCTCCAGTAACGGTTGGAGTGTCTCTTCATCCAGTTCCTTCTCCGCTACCGCGGATTTGACATTCTCCGAAAAGTCCTTGACGGATTCCTTGAACTTGTCCAGCATCGTACCTGGCCGATTATTCTCTCTGTTCCTGCATCTGCATCTGGATCTGCTGTAACTGTTGCTGCAGTTCCTGCAGGTTCTCTTCCAGGTCTTCCTCAGTTTCCAGGAGCTGTTCTTCTTCTTTTTCAAGTGCTTTCACAGCTTCCTGGTTGTCTCTTTCCTGGTAAGTGTCTCCTCCTATGTTTGTGACGACTTTACCGGTTTCCTGTATCTCTGCAGTAACAAAAGTTCCTTTTCCTACTGGTGCAAGTATTTCATCTCCTTCTTCAACGTTTTCCAGGTCTTTTACTGCCTTCACTGTTTCTTCAACGTTTTCCCTGCTCTGGTCTACCTGTTTCAGGTACTCCTGTATTTCCTCGATTTCCTGCTGTAGTTGCTGGTACTGCTGCATCATCTGCTGTTGTTCCATTGTATTTTTTCCTCGTGTATGTTATCAAGCTTTTTCTGAGTTGTTGATTTCGACGCTGCTTCTTGGCAAGGAGTGTTTGCTTCCGAGCTCTGCGTATACTTTGTCTTCTGCATGTTTTCTGCTTTCTGCTTCTACTTTTCGGGTGAATGGTTGTTCTTCTCTCCCGAGCTGGATTTTTCCTGAGAACTTGTATTCTGTCATACAGTTAGAACTGGTTGGCTGAATTCTTTTAAACTCTGTCGGTTTAGGTTATTTCGTCCAGTTTCTCGGCTGCTTCAAGTGCTGTCACTTTCTCCCTGTTTTTTCCTTTGGCTGGTGGTCTGTACGTCAGGTGCTGTCTTGCCTTTCTGTATTCTCTGTTTTCAACTGCTTTCTTGGTTCCTCCTACCGTGTTGGAGAGGAGTTGTTGCTGTATTTCATCCTGTTTTCCATTCAGTTCTCTGTGGAATTTTCTTCTGCCGTTTTGGATTTCTGTGTCTACGAGTTCGGCTTTTTGAAGTTCTCTGAGTATGTTGCTGCATCTTTTCTGTTTGATCCCTGTTTTTTCGCTTATCTCGGTTTTTTTCAGGGGTTCTTTGAGTGCTTTGAGGATGGTTCTGCGTGCCGGGTTTGCGACAAGTTTTTGCCAGTGCTTCAGCATGTTGAGTTTTTTAGTTCTACGTGATTTTATACCTGTACTATGTTAACCGAGTTTTCCCACATACTGGCTTTTTCCATGCTTTTCATTTCCTCTGTGTTCGATGTTAGAAGTGAACTGGGTGATGTACCGGATGTCTTTGCGGCCGTGGCTGTTATCGGTGGCGTTGTTTTACACGGAGCTCAAAGTTTTTTGACTGGCTCTTGGCTTCCTCTGGTTTACTGCCTGGCTGTGGGCACGGCTTTTTCGGCGTATGGGTGGGCTGCGTACTGGAAAGGTCTCTGGGGCGGTGCTGATGCTTTTGCCATGTCTGCGCTTGGTTTTGGAGCACCTTTCCTTACGGCTTCTGCTTCTGGAGTGATACTGCATGCAGGAGATCTTGTGATGAATCTGCTCGGGGTAGCAGTAGTTTACTCCGTGGCTTTCTCCGTTTTAAGGGCTTACCGTACTGAGGGTTTCCTTCAAGGATTCAGAGAAGTTGTTGTGGATAACAGGTTTAGGGCTGCGTTGTTTCTCGGTGCAGGGCTTTCCGTGTTTGTTTTCTTCGACTTTTTCCGTGCTTTCATGTTATACGGCCTGTTGATGGCAGGAGTGCTGGTAACTTACTTTCTCAGGGCTGTTGAGGACTATGCCATGGTTGAAGAAGTAGATGTGGATGATCTTGAAGGAGGTGAAGTTCTGAAAGGTGAAAGGATTAGAGGAGTTACAGAAGAGGAGATAGATGAAATGGAGGGTACAGTGGAAGTCATGCATGGCCTGAGGTTTTTACCGGTCTTTCCTGTTGCTTTGCTCCTGACTGACGCTGGTTTCTCTATATTGGTGTTTATTATTTCTCTTTGATCTCTTTGACATGTTCTTTTATCCGTTGCTGGTAGACTGGCTCCCTGTCTTTCAGGTTACGGTACCAGTAGATCCACATCAGGAGTATAAGCAGGGTAAGACTCCATCTCCAGAGTACTCTGTGTACGACTTCGAATGAGATCACTCCTTTTTCTGCGAGAAGCACGGTGGTGTAGATACGGATGATGTTAGCTATGATCAATGCTGTGAATCCCTGTATCAGAAAGTTCAGGTGTTCGAGGGTTCTCTCCGTTGAGGCGAAGATGAGGCCTGTGAATGCGGCTATACTCTTCCATCCCAGGCAGTCCTGTGTGATAACGTACGTGGTCCCCGATATTATGATTGAGAAGCCTTCTGTAACTGTTTTGATACCTGAGGAGTTGAGCATTGATGCCGTGATGTCAGCCAGTAGGGACTGAAAAAGACGTGTGTCCGGGTATATCCAGAGTATGAGGTGGAATACTCCGCCGGCAAGCATCAGTTTGGATAGAAATAGAAGTGTCTGGTAAAGATTTTCCTGGGTTTCCGTGAACTCTTCTCTATCTATCATTCTGGTACTCCTCTATTACGGATTCAAAGTCGGTTGAGTCCGGGAGTTCCTCTACCACCATGTAGTCCCTGAGTTCTACACCTTCAACTTCCTCTACATGATGGATTTCGACTCCCTGTTTTTGAAGTTTTTCGATCAGAGTGCGGTCACGTGCAACTGCTTTTTCAGGAGGCCTTTCCTCCTCTTCCTCCAATACCGGGACTACAGAGAAATTGTTTAGGCGTATGTTTTCGAGGGCTTCCCTGTACTGCCGCTCTCTTATCGCTGCTTTTTCCAGTTCTCTTCTTAATTCCTCTATCTCTGCCTCTTTATCTCTTATTATGGCTTCTCTTTTCTTTATCTCTCTGTTTTCAACTACTTCCTTTCTTTCTTCCTCTTTTATTTTTTCCAGACGGTTTTCAAGTTTTCTGACTCTGTCTTCTTTGTCTTCTTTCTCTGTTTTCAGGTCTTCTACCTGTTTTTCCAGGTTTTCTATTTTTCTCTGCATCCTCTGTATCCTCTGCTTTCCGTCGTTTTTCCCTGGTTTTTCTGTTTTTTCTCCGTTCGGAACAGTTTGTTCGTGTTCTGTATCTTCTTCGTCATTTTCTTCCAGGGGTCGGTCCTTGAATATCTTTCGGGCTATCTCTTCCAGTGGTTTTTCCATCCTGTCGTCGTACTTTCTTATCTTCTGGATGTCCCTCTGGAGCTGTCTGTGTGCGTTTACGGCTGATGCTACGGCGTCCAGTTCGTGGCTGTTGGCTCCTTTACCCAGTTCTTTCTTTCTCTCCGTTGAGAGATCGGTTTCAGGTTCGTAGAGCCGGGCTCCGACAGAGTTTGCGATCTTTTCAACTTTGCTGGGGGTTTTGCCTTTGTCTGATGTCACGACGACAGGTTTTCCTACCTTCACTGTTCTCTGTATGATTTTCCGTGGTGGAAAGTTTTTTCCTGATTCCAGAAGCTGTATTTCTCCGTTCAGGTCTACTGCTGCTACTGCTGATGTGCTGCCAGGATCTATGCCTACAATCAGTGGTTTCACTGGTATTCACGTGTCACGTAATCCTGGATCTTTTCCGCGGTTTTCTCTCCTATGCCTTTGACCTTCTGCAGTTCTTCTGTATCGGCTGTGAAAATTTTTCTAACTGTTCCGAATTCTTTCAACAGTCTTTCCGCTATTTTCGTGTTTATATCGGGTATGCCGGCGACTATGAACTCCATGGTTTCTTCTGGTGTCATACCGCTTTTTGTTCCTCTGACCTGGACTTCTCTACCTTTCTGTTCCTGTTCTCTGCGGGCCATGGCTTTAAGTGTTTCTACAGTGTCTTTTTCGTTGTCTGTCCAGATTATAGGTGTTTGGTAGTCGAGTGCCAGTGAACTGAGTGCGCCTCTTATCGCCTTGGGTTCTATATCTCTATGTGTGTACAGGTTTTCTCCTTCTATGATCAGTACCGGGTTCTTGAACTGTTGAAGTTCCTGTATCTGTTCGAAAAGCCTGTTGTCTATAATTGAGTCGATGAAGTCGTCGGTTCTCTTCCTTTCTACTGCTGTTCTGTCCGATACCTGGAAGTCTGCTACGTCCAGTCTTTTCTTCTCTACTCTGATGTCGTCTCGTGCAAGCTCTTTTGCTATGGAGTTCTCCCTGTCGTCTGCGACTACCTTGACTTCTTTTTCTTCGTCTTCTTCTTGCTGTCTGCCTTCTTTGACCTTGAAGCTTTCCAGTTTTTTCTGCTTTTCCTGTATCTCATCCGAGTTTTTCAGCTCCTTCAAGGTCTTCTTCATGTTTTTCTTCTTGTGGTGTGAGCTCCAGTAGTAGCCTTCGTCTCTTGTGTCCTCTGCGATAAGGACCACTACCTCTCCTTCCTCCTGTCTACCTGTCCTTCCTGCTCTCTGGATATCTCTTACAGCTGACGGAACAGGCTCGTAGAACACTACTTTGTCCACTGCAGGGATGTCAAGCCCTTCCTCTCCTATACTGGTGGATACAAGTACGTTGTGTTTTCCTTCGTCGAACTCGCTGAGGGTTTCTATCTGTTCTTCCTGGCTCATGCCTTCGTCTCCCTGCTGCCCTATGAACTTGACGGGTTTCAGGCCTTCCTCGCTTAGTTCATCTACCAGTCTGTCGGCCGTAGACCGGTACTCTGTGAAGACTATCGCTTTCTCACTTCCTGAAAGATCTGACAGTATACTCCGTGTCTCATCTATTTTGGGATGTTCCTCGCCTTTTTTTCTCAAGTATTCAACCAGGCTTTTCGCCTTCTGCATGTCTTCATCTTCCAGTGCTCTCTTCGCGGCCTTTGAGTCATCGTTTTTCAATCCTCTTATGTATTCATGGGCCTGTGTCACGCCCTGTGTCTCAAGAAGTTCTACTGCCTGTGAAATTTTCAAAGCTGTCGCGACGTGGGAGATAGCCGAGTAAAGCTCCGGGTCGTCAGTGGAGGAGAGCTTGGAGGATATCTCTCCTCTCATATTAAGTAACTGTTTCTTCTTTACGTTTGTGGAGTTCACATGACCCATCTTCTTCAGTTCTTTCAGCTGGGTTCTCCGTGCGTCCTCCATCTTCTTCTTGGCTGTTTCAAACCTGTTGTCAAGTGATACTTTCCTCCAGTCAACTTCTTTCTCCTCTATGTATGGTTCGACATCAGGGTCGTCCTCTGTTCTTATCTCGAAGTTGGTTATCTCCAGGTTCTCCGCCACCTCCAGTATCTTCTCCTTGTCTCCTCCCGGTGAAGCAGTCAGGGCTAGTTTCTGGCAGTTCATCTTCTCAGATATGAAGTTGTACGCGTAGTCACCCGAGGCTCTGTGTGCTTCATCGAATATAAGCAGTGAAAACTCTTCTACCGGCACTTTACCTGTTATAAGGTCGTTCTCCACTATCTGAGGTGTCGCAAAGAACGCCTGTTTCTGCTTCCAGAGCTTCTCTCTTTTCGCAGGTCTTGTATCACCTGTCATGACCTGAAGCTGTTCCTCAGGCATGTCTATGAATTCTCTGAAGCTTTTCCTGTGCTGCTGTACAAGTGGTTTGGTTGGGGCCATGAAGAGCGTCTTCCCTTCTCCGAGTTTCTGGGAGGCTACCATCGCCGCGATCACAGTTTTTCCCAGTCCTGTGGGAAGTACTACGAGAGTGTTCTGGTCTCGGCTTGAGGCTGCGATAACTTCCTGATACGTCCTGGATTCTATCTTGTCGGTCTTAAGCACGTTCTAGTCTTGGGTAGGGAAGCTTCTTATTGGTACGCGAACCTGTCCCGGGGTGTCTCCATACCTTTCAACACCCTGAAGCCTATATTGGTGACTACGAAGAAAAGCAGAGATGCTTTCACTGTGGTAGTGTTCACAGGTGTGGAGGTCTTCACCAGTATAATCGATATATATGCCAGAGTATAGACTACTCCGGAAGAAGAGACTATAAACGCCACGGTGTCAGGCCAGCGATGGTAGAAGTTCATGTAACCTAAGAAAGCCCCTACCCCTATCAGGAAGTAGGCCGCATATCTTTCCTGCGGTGTCATGTGTGTGGTCAGAAGCATGGTCAGCCCGGTGGTAGTCCATATTATCGCGTTTCCAACTGAAGTATTCCACCCCAGCTCCTCTTTGCTGTACTTACCGAAGTATATCTCTATGACCAGAGCGCCCACTATCAGAGGCAGAACGGTCGGCAACAGCTCAGGTCTCTCAAAAGGGGTTAAGGCCAGGGTCTCAAAAGTGCTTCTGATAGTCTGCTCGTTGGTTATCACTTTTATTCACCGTTAGTCTTCGAAAGCGTCCGGTGTACCCCCCGCATGCCAGGACTTTCTCGGCCTCATCTGCACAGGGAAGATCCTCTCAGAGTTGTCATCCATCAGTATACCGGTTCCAGGCCTGTCAGGCAGCGCATCGATGTAATGGCCGATGTCATGCCGCATATAGCTCTGCATGATTTCTCCCAACGCCTCTATATCCTGTTTAGCAGTTAAACGATGTGAAAGAATAATGTCGCACTGGGATAAGGCGTTGGAGTTAAGCTTAGCCGGCTGCTGTGTACACAGGCCGAGAGAAACACCTGGCTCCCTTCCTATCTTCACCCATCTAAGCAGCGGTTTGGTCGCAGGAGTCGTACCGTTATCAGGGATGAACTGGTGGGCCTCATCAATAAGCATCCAGACGATAGGCATTTCGTTCTCCGAGATACCTTCCATCTCATCCAGTTCCTCCATCCTCCTGGCAGCCATCCTCTGCCTCAATATCTTCTTCGCCAGCAAACCGACGACAAGGCTTCTGACAGACCAGCCTGAACTCATCTCGCCGAAGACAGACATGTCAACTACGGATATCTCTCCACGTGACGTGAACTGATCCAGGGTTGATTCCTCACCGAATATACCCCAGTCCTTCGCGTTCCTTAACCTGTTCTCCAACGCCCTCCGGGTATCCTCATCGAAATCAAACTTGTCCAATGCCTTAATCATCGTATTGATACCGTACTCATCCCCAAACCTTTCATCAAGCTTCGTAACAACCCTCTCCAGAAGGATTCCAATCTCCGAGTTCAGATCTAGGTTAAACGCCATAGCCCACTCCGTAGCAGACAGCTCTGCAGGATTCAACGTAAAAGTCTCATCGTACGGCATATCTTTCTCCTCAAAACTGTCAGTCTTACCCTCCGGAATATACACATCTATATCATACCCTCTCGGCTTCAAACCCCACTTCTCCAGTAAAGTAGAAGCACGGTCATTAGGCCTCTTCATCGACCAGTAAATACCCATAGGATCAATTAAAACAGTAGATAAGTTCTCAGAAATGTCAGAATCATGTATCTCCTCAGCTATAGTGCCAAGAGAGTAGCTGTTGTGGCTTATTATTCCCCCGAACCCTGCCGTGAAAGAGTGGTCGTTCTCAACAGTCAGGTCGTATACCCATCCTTCATAGTCTATTTTCTCGATACCTGTTACCTCATCCCAGAGAACGTCTGAAGAGGCCAGTTTCTCCAGTCTCTTGATCTCGGTCTTTGCCTCCTCCAGATCATGCTTAGCTATCTGTGTTGTGTCGGCGCCGAGATGCTCTCTTGCCTTCTGCAGCAAGTCTGCGGAAGGGACTGTGTCAACGTTCGTGTTTTCGTCTTTAACGATTTTCTCAAGTTTCTGC
>JBDGSL010000077.1:0-8420 GCA_042217555.1 Candidatus Nanohalobium sp.
AAGGACAGGTAACAAGCTTGGTATGACAACAGGCGCAGTAATGAGCGGAGATCTGGACAGAGAAAAGCTCGCTGAAGCTGAAGAAGATCAGCAGCCAGATTTCGGGTTAAGCAACCTGAACCGTTTGAAGAGGAATATTATTTAATTGGGCCGTCATCAGGTTCAAATTCGAAGACAAAGCTGCCATTTTCTTCATATATTTCTAACTTCTCCTCTATTTCACCGGCAACCCTCAAAACCTCTGATCTATAGTTATCCGAGGATTTAAAGAAAGGGACGTACTCAAAGACTCTATCTAAATTCCTGAAGAGAGCGCCTTCACCAAGGTTTGACTCTCTTTCGATATATTCCCTCAAGTCTAAATCCAGCTCTTCCGGGCTGTCGGCGCCGAAAAAATCTGCATCTCTCTCATATCGTTCTCTTTCACCCTCTTCATATGCATCAAGGACATGTCTGGCAGCGTTGTCCAAGGCAGTCCTCTCAACTAAATCATCTAAATCCGGCATACCAATATTCTGTATAACAAAACGAATCTTATAAAGTACACGGAATATTTACTGCTGTGACATAGCAAAATGATGAGGGCGAGGCAGGAGTGTGATGCACGGAGAGAAGAGCACCTGAAAGAGTTGATGCAGGAGCGCTCAGTCTATGAGGGTAGCGAGACAAGGATAAACATAGAGTATCTCGAGGATCTGTATGAGGCCTCGGATTACGGCCGGGAAGGCATCTTCGGCCGTGCACTATTGATGCCTGTGAAGATGCTCTGGAAGGAGAAGAAGCTCCGGAAAATGAAGAAAGTTCCGTGGTTCTATACCATTCGGGAGGAGCGGAAAGATACTGGAGTCTGGGAGACGCAGTTTACAAGGTCTTCGATCGCCTGCTTGAGGGCGCGCCTGAGGACGAGGAGTATGGGTTTCTGGAGGTCGAGTTCGAGGACAGGGATCTCCGGCCTGGAGATACCTACCTAGTCTGGGAACTTTATCATGTCTCCAGGTTCTGGTTCGCCGAGTTTTCTGGCCGCGCTGCCGCCTCTCAGGACTATCTCCATGAAAGAGTCTTCTCCTCCGGATGAGCCAGGGGCGTAGACCAGTTCGCCTTCTGGTACATGGAAGATGCCGTCAGAGCGGGTCATCTGCTGTTTCATGTCGTTTACCTCTACCTCGATTTTCTCTCCTTTCTCAAGTTCGACTTCCGACTCCCTGATTGTGGTCTTGATGTTGCCGAAACCATCGATGTGGCCTACGGCTTTTTCAGAAAGTTCTGGAATCTCGGTTTCGACTTCTCCATCGAAGACCGACTTATCCCCCTTCATCACTCTAGCCAGTGCTTCTGGGAATATATCTCTCGACCTGAATTGACTCCCCTGAGAAGGTATGTCCAGTGCTCTCATCTTAGCTATCTTATCTCTTATGAAGGAGAGTGTGTAGCCGGAGAAGGTCGTCACTATAGGCACACCGTTTTCCAGTTCGATGTAGACCAGGTCCTCACCGTCGTTGTTTTCCCTAGAATCCGTGTCGTCCTTTCTCGGGGCGACATTGACATAGAAGAACATGTTCTCTGGTTTCGGCGTTTCAACCGCCAGTTGCCGGAGTACGAACCCTGTCTCGACAGTGTTGAAAGACCTTATTGGGACAGGATTGAAGCTTTCTAACCGGCCAGTCTCTCTTCTTACTGCCTGCTCTACTTCAGAGAAAGAAAGCCTATGTTGACTGGAGTAATCGGCGATAAAGTTCAGATGATACTGGGTTTTGGAATTCTTAGAGAAAGTCTTGGTGCTTAGTTTTCGTATTCAGGTAGACACCCTATTTTTGAGCAAATATTCAATCTTTTTATTTTCATCAGAAAGCCTTGTTTTAGTTTGGTGTGATGCACATTAAGGTTATTTAAACGCCTTTAGATAATTACTCATATGAAGAAGCTTGAGATACCTGAAGACGAACTTAGAGAGTTTTACATCAAGGAAGAGATGAGTTCGAACGAAATCGCAGAAGAATACGGTTGTTCCAAAAGAACCATACTCGAAAGACTGCGAGAGTACGATATACCTCGGAGAAGTAGTGGACCAAAAAGAAGAGACGACATCACCAAGGAGAAACTGGAGAAGTTATACGTTGTGGAGGAGCTTTCTACCAGAGATATAGCGGAGAAGCTTGATACAGGACGTTCAACAGTGTACAACAAGTTGAAGAAGTTTGACATTCCGACTAGGGATATTTCAAAATCACATATCAAGTATGAACGCAAGGATTTCTCTGGAGAATCTGAAGAAAAGAATTATCTACTTGGATTCTGCATAGGAGATCTTCGAGCCAGAAAGATCGGCAAGAAGAGCAAAACGATTAAAGTAGACTGCGGATCAACTAAAGAGGCTCAGATTAAGCTGTTCAAGGATCTCTTCGACGAATATGGCCACGTCTGGGAAGGCGGCCCATACGAAGATGGTAGTAAGCATGTTGAGGCATTCCTGAATGAATCCTTCGAGTTCTTACTTAACGCAAGAGATGATTTAGTTCTGCCTGAGAAAGAAGAAGACTTCCTAGCATTTCTTACTGGTTTTATCGATGCGGAAGGTAGCTTCTTCATCACAAATGGCAAGGCCAAGTTTGCGCTAGGTAACTACGATGAGGAAATGCTTAAGATGCTTAAATCAAGGCTGGAGGATTTAGGAGTTCAGGCAACTCAGATCTATACTAATGAAGAAAGATACGATATAGAGGGAAAATATGAGAGAAACGACAGTTACAAATTATTCCAGATAAATCGGAAGGATTCTTTATTAAAGATTACAGAAATGATTTCTGATTACACTAAACATAGAGATAAGAAGAACGATATCGAAAAGATAAGAGAGAATATCTCGGGAAGAAACAGGTGATTATACAAGATGAGTTCTGATCAACGCAAAGTTACGGTAACATCCGCGCTGCCTTATGTTCACGGCGTGCCACACCTAGGAAACATCACAGCATTTCTACCGGCCGACCTCCTTCACAGATACTTGGATGTCAAAGGAGTGGAAAACGAGTTCATATGGGGCAGTGACGTCCACGGCACTCCGCTGGAGCTAGAGGCTATAGAAAGAGGTATGCCTGTTGAGGAACTCAAGGATGAGCAGCATGAGAAAGTTAAGGAAGTTCTTGCGGATTTCAAATTTGACTACTCTATCTACAGCGATACACACAGCGAATATAATAGGAAACAGACACACGACATGTTTGAAGAACTCTACTGTAGCGGCCACATAAATGAGAAAGAACAGATACTCCCTTACTGTAAAAATGACGAAAGGTTTCTCCCAGACAGATACGTTGAAGGAGAATGCCCACACTGCGGCGGACTAGCACGAGGAGACCAGTGCGACGACTGCGGTAAATTGGTCGAACCGGACGAAATCGATAACAAAGAGTGCCAGATATGTGGAGAGACGGAAGTAGAGATGAGAGAGACTACACACCTGTTCCTGGACCTTCCACAGTTCAAGGAAGAGCTTCTTGAATGGCTAGAAAACTCCGAGAAAACACCGATTCCCGAACATAAAGTCAATGAATACAGGAATGCGATAAAAGACACAGAGCAAAGATGTATCACACGGGATATAGAATGGGGATTCGATATACCTGTTGAAAGAATAAATCAGAGGATAGAAGAAGAAAGCTTAGAGATTCCAAAGCTTGATAAAGAAGTTTATGAAGACAAAGTCGCCTACGTATGGTTTGACGCCCCAATTGGATATATAGGATTCACAAGAGAGTACTTCAATGGTTCTGAAGAATGGAAAGAGCACTGGAACCAGGACGCGGAGACATACTACTCTCTAGGCAAAGATAACGGCATTTTCCACACAGTTATGTGGCCAAGCATGCTAATAGGAGCCAGCAACGAAGAGATAGAATACGGCCTGCCCAACTACGAGTTCATACACGAATGGCTGTTGGCAGAAGATACAAAGTTCTCCAAGAGCCGGGGAAAGGGCTTAAGCACAGAGGAAGCGCTGGAGATGTACCCAGCAGACTACTGGCGTTTCTATCTAACACGCCGCCTCCCACAGAAAGAAGACACAAACTTCTCCTGGCAAGACTTCGAAGATGAGGTAAACGGAGTTCTCAACAACACGGTCGGCAACTTTGTCAACCGGGCATTAAGCCTAGCCGAAGACTGGTTCGAAGGAAGAGTACCGGAACACGAACTCAAGAAGCAGGACGAAGAAGCACTGGAGAAAACAAAGGAGCTTCTGGAGAAATACGATGAACAGTTCGAGAACCACGAGATTAAAGAAGCTCTGGAGACAGCTATCGAACTGGCAAGACACGGCGACAAGTACCTCAGCAAGGAACAGCCATGGAACCACGAAGAAAGAAGAGAAGAGACAATCTACGTCACAATCCAGATGATCAACGCCCTATCCAAAACCTTGTATCCCTTCACCCCGGAAGCCAGCGAAGAGACAGCAGAACAGTTAAACACAGAGATAGATACGGAAAAAGGAATCAACGACCTGGAAAAAACAGTCGGAGAACTTGAACCCGGCCACAAACTCGGAGAACGAGAAATACTTTTCGAAAAGATCGATACTTCAGAACACCAGGAAAAATACAGTTCAGACACGGAGGACGACAAAATGGAAGAAGAACACAGCTTCAACGAAGACACGGTAAGCTTTGAGGACTTCCAAGAGATGGATATCAGAACCGGTAAAGTCCGGAGAGTAGAGGAGCATCCGAACGCGGACAAACTCTACAAAGTACAGGTAGACGTCGGAAAAACAACGCTCCAGACCTGCGCAGGACTCAAAAAACACTACACAAAAGAAGAACTCAAAAACAGAAAAGTAATAGTACTCGCCAACCTCGAACCAGCAGAAATGAGAGGAGAAAAAAGCGAATGTATGATGCTAGCCGCAGAATCAGACGATGGAGAAACAGTTTCACTGCTTGAAACAGGCAAAGAAATGGAAGAAGGAAGTAAAATCCTGTAAAAACCGTCCCCTGCCTAATTATTCATCGGATGGGAATAGTCGTCCACTGCCTTAATTGAGTTCCTCCACGGATGTGTTCCCGCATCTCCACCATAAGGTTTGTCACTACTCCCCTGATTCTCATCCTTTTCCTCATACTGTTCTCCGGCCACAATAATATCGTTAGTATTCTCCTGTTCAAGACTCCCGGAGAGAATTTCTCTTACATCGTCCTCAGAAATTTCATCATACTGCTGGCCGTCGTGAGAGAGACCTACCCCTTCCCCGGTCTGATATACTCCAATTTCCTTGCCATTATATTCGATTTCAAGTCCCGTACGGCCTTTACCTTCAACTACAAAGGCTTCTTCTCCTACATCATATTTCTCATCCAGTGCATCTTTCAATTCATTCCAAACATCAGTGGAAACCCCATAATCTTCTGTCATACACAATCACCCTGTATAAACCTGCATCTTTTTAAGTTCGATTTTCTGTTTAGGTGTTTCAGACCTGAGCTCGTCAAGCTCTTTCCGGACCGCATCCTCGTAAGCTGTTTCAACCACTGCCATCATATGTTGTTATTACTCAGTAACACTAATAAAGGTTGGGGGCAGGTAGGCTTTGCACAGAACTAGGAAGTTTTTTGACCAGGCAAATCGTTTATTTTTCACTTATCTAGGGCATCTTCAATGATCTCATCTAGGTATTCTTCTCTGGCTCTTTCTTGAATGTTTTCTCCCTGGTTCCTGAAGAGTTCATATTTGCCGGTGTCATCGAAACTGTATTTTTCCGCAATTTGCTTTCCTCTAGCTGCCAGTTTTTCATTTTCTATATCTTTGTACACTGAATCTTCTGAACGGCTTTCAGTGTGGAAGTGGTGGACTGCCAGGCCTATAGTGTAGAGATCGGGGAGGGTGCTTGCAGGGACTTCAACACAGTTATCGAGGCTATCTGCAGAAATTTCGCCGTACTCTTCTCCGTCAATAACTGTAGTTACCTGGGGCATCGGGATCTTCTTACTCTTCAGGTCCTTGTCTCTGTAATGTAGGTTGACTGAAACTGCCGGTTCATCTGTTGAAGAAGCTAAAACTTTTGAGGCCATAGCTATGCGAACAGCCTTTCCAAGACTGTTCAAAGGCTTTTCCTCGTAATCAGGAAATCTGAAACTTAATGAACGTTCATTTCTTTCCTCAAGAACGTTCCAGTAACTGTCAATATCCTCATACTCCGTGAAATACTGTATATCTCTTTCAGTTAATCTATCAACAACCGAGGGTTCATCAAGCAATACGGTATGCGGCCACTTGCCTACTTCGATACTTCTTCACCTCCCTTTCCTTGAAGCCTCTGGTATTGAAGACTTCTGGTTTGTTACGGCAGGTTGTTCTCCCATATTATGTCGTACTCTTCGCTTTCTTTTTCTATTTCTCTGACTTCGTCATATTGCCCTATTTTTCTTTTTGCTTCCTCGTAGCAGGCCCTGGCTTCTTTTTTATCTCCGTCCAGTTCATAACTTCCTCCTGCGATGTAAAACCTGCTGGCATCTTCAAGAAGTTCTCTCAGCTCCCGGTCTTCTACCCTGTCATTTTCTCTTTCTGAAAGCGCTTCTATGACCTCCTTACGTTCCTGCAACATAAACCTTCTAACACGCCAGTTTTTATTTATCTACGCATAACAACATTACGGTTCTGGTTCCTGGTTTTAAATCTGTTTTTTCCTGTTTTTCCAGTTGTGGAGCTTAAGTTTCTTGGAACCGGCGGTAGCAGGTTTGTTACGGCGTCTCAGAGACGTCGAACTGCGGGTATAGTGGTTAAGACCGGTGAGACGCAGATACATGTTGATCCTGGGCCTGGCGCACTTGTCTATGCTAACAGCAGTCTGGAGAGTCCGGAGAGTACTGAAGCAGTTGTTGTGTCGCATGCGCATCTTGATCATGCAAGCGATGCAGAGCCGATTATAGAGATGATAACTGAGGGTAACGATCATCCAGGAGCTGTTTTCGCGAATAAGACGGTTTTAGAGGGTTACGGAGATATAGAGAAATCGGTCTCCGACTACTACCAGGATCTCTGTCAGGATGTGAACGCGATTGTAGACGGTTCAAGGTGTGAGTTTAAGGACGTTGTGATCCAGGTTCAGGAGATGTCTCATGGAGATCCGAAGACTGCAGGATTTACCATTGAAGACAGAGAGCAAAAAATCGGGTTCTGGACGGATTCAGACTATTTGGAGGACTTAACCGGTTTCTACGAAGGATGTGATGTCCTGGTAACTTACTGTACGATGCCGCGCGGAAAATCTATCAAGGGACATACCTCGGTTGATGAAGCCGCCGCGATCGCGGAAAAGGTTCAGCCAAATACGATGATAGTAACACACTTCGGCATGTCCCTCCTTAACGAAGACCTGGAGAAACAGAAGGAATGGCTGGACAAAAATACAGAATGCAAAGTAGTGTTCGCAGAAGACGGGATGAAGTTCCCCGGCAACAGAAGCCTGGGCGACTTCTGAAGGAAAAACTTATATTTGTTACTACCTCATAACTATATATGAGGTGTATCTGATGGAATTACCTGATCTGGATGAACTGCCAGGAGAGAACGCTGGTAAATCAATGATGGACACGGACTGGTATTCCGATGAAGACAGGTTACACTATGATATAGGGGAGAACTCCTGGACATATCACCGGATGAGCAAAATGTCCGAAAGCAGCATGATAGGTATAATAGACTCCGCTCTAGAGTATCTGACAGAGGGTGAGAGCCTGGCAGGAGTCATGGAAGCCCGTGGCACCAGATGGGCTCAGAATATCTACGAGCAGGCATCGGAGGAGATCGATGAGGACACCGAGGAAGTTATCTTCCACCATGAGAACTCTGTGAGGCGTCTGGAGGATCCAACACCTGGAGAAGTCCTTTCAGCGACCTACAACCATTACATGAACACCGGCTACCTTCAGGATGACTTCGCGAGAGGAGCATCGAGCGTGGCAATCGGCTCCAACATCCTGAACGGCGGAATCGAGGTCATATACTAGAGGAATTCAGTCCTGATGACCTTGCTCCCCTTAATCTCTATTTCGGCGATACTTTGCAGACCCGTATTCATGCACGTGGTATCTTTTACTTTTTCTGTACCCTTGCCTTCGTGGATATGCCCAGCTATATTGAGAAACACCTCTTCCTCCTCAAGGAGTTCTCTGACGACCAGAGAGCCGTAATGCCTTCCATGTGCAGGCGATTCCTCGTTATCTATCATGTCAAGTTCTGTGCCGTGAGGAACATTATGTGAAAGCAGAATTACCGGTTTCTCGCCGATTAACTCTCTGAGTTCTTGGAGCGTCTGCCTGTAATCCTGTTCCATCTGTTCAAGCTCCTCATCATCCTCTGGCATATCTTCTTCGTACTGCGGGATTTCCGGGCCGCTGCATGGCCCGTAGCCGACGATGTTCCAGTCT
>JBDGSL010000077.1:8520-54876 GCA_042217555.1 Candidatus Nanohalobium sp.
GTACTGCGGGATTTCCGGGCCGCTGCATGGCCCGTAGCCGACGATGTTCCAGTCTTCTAAGTTGAAACTGGAGAAGTTAAGGTTCCGAACGTTATCAAATCCTTCCAGCATCCCTGGATAACCTCTGTCTTCCAGGAAACTCCATTCGGAGTTCTCTCCTGTCCAGTCCCAGTTACCTGGAACTACCAGTACTGGAACGCCCAGAGAGTCCAGTTCTTCAAGAATTTCCTTGCCTTCCCGAATCGAGTTCTCGACCGCCTTTTTCGCCTCTTCCTCACCGTATAATTCATACCACTCCTTTTCAGTATCCGCTGCTTCGAACATCTTGGAGCGCATCTCCTCGGTGCCTCCGCAGACATCCCCTACAACGAGGACGATGTCGAATCCTTCATCCGGTATCTCCGGTTCCTCTCCGTGGCAGTCTCCAATTACAAGTGCTTTCATACAACAACCGGATTTCTCAAGAAGTATAAAAGTCCTATTTTTTTGATTTCAGAGCCTTTCCTGAAGTTTCTCACAGTGCTGTCTCCTGAATGAGTGAATTCAAAGCTCCAGACCGCGAGCACAATCAGAGTACCGGCTTCTATATCGAGGAAGACTCTGTGGTTGACATCTTTTTTCTCTACTGTTAACTCCCAGACAGCATGGTCAAGCTGTGGGTTCGGCACCAGTTTGACGTCTGGATGCTTTGTTCCTTCCTCTCTGACCTCTTCAATAACAGACTCTATCTCGTCCTATTCATCTGAAGGAATATCCCTGCGATCAGAGACTACCTCGGGCAGATAACGAACATCTAAACTTATCTTTCTACTTCTTCTGGCGTAAGAAGTTCATCTTCGCTGTAGTCCCTCCTCTTACTCAGTTCCCTGATAGCTTTCTTGGAAAGCCTTTCACTCCTTCTATCCAGAAGCCTTCTGACAGCATCCCTGATCAGGTCCGAGTTAGATGTATTATCGCCGCTCTCAACAGCGTCTTCAATCCTTTCCTTGAGGTTCGATGGAATCTCAACACCTGTCGTCGGCATACCAACAACATACAGACGAAAAGTTAAATCTAACCGGAATTCGGCAGAAGTCATAAAACAGTTTCTGTCGAACTTGATACTGCTATGACTCTATCAACTAAGGGTGGCCGTTTTGTACAGTACAAGGAGGATTCGAAACTGCAAAGCGGATTCTGCAAGCAAGAAGCTCGGTGAGCTTCAGCATACTCAAAATCTTTCTAGTTCCAGATCTGGCTTTGAACACTTCTCTGTTAGCGGAGAGTTGTCCCTGAAAAATGGATTTAAAGCTGTTCGAGAAGCTGTTTTTTGTGAGGTTTAAACTGTGATGGAAGGCGATTACAACGCGGAAGAAGTCGAGGAGAAATGGCAGGAAAAATGGGTTAATGATAAGACTTTTGCCTATCCTGGGGCGAGTAGTTCGGAGAAGGTGTTTTCGGTTGATACTCCTCCTCCGACTGTTTCTGGAAGCTTGCATATGGGCCATCTGTATGGTCAGACGTTGCAGGATTTTCAGGGCCGTTTTCAGAGGATGTACGGGAAGAAGGTTTTCCAGCCGTTTGGTTACGATGATAACGGTATTGCTTCTGAGCGTTTGACTGAGGATGAGCTGGGTATCCGGCATCAGGATTTTACCCGGAGGGAGTTCCAGGATAAGTGTCGTGATGTCTGCCAGGATTATGAGAGGCAGTTCACGGAGAATATGCAGTCTCTGGGGCTTTCACATGATTGGACGAATACGTACAAGACTATTGAGCCTCGTGTCCAGCGTGTATCCCAGTTATCGTTTATCGATCTGTATGAGAAGGATAGGGAGTACCGTCAGAAGGCACCGACTATCTGGTGTCCTGAGTGTGAAACCGCGATCAGTCAGGTTGAGATGGAGGACGCGGAGAGGGACAGCCATTTCAATGATATAGAGTTCTCTCTTGCATCAGGTAACGGGTCTCTGATGATTTCCACGACCAGGCCTGAGCTTCTTCCTGCGTGCGTCGCTATATTTGTCCATCCTGAGGACGAGGCGAATGAGAACCTGGTCGGTGAGAAGGCTGAAGTCCCTCTTTTCGGCCATGAAGTCCCTATACTGGAGGATGAACGTGTTGACATGGAGACCGGGAGCGGGGTTGTCATGTGCTGTACGTTTGGAGACCAGACAGATATAGAGTGGTATCAGGCACATGACTTGCCTTTGAAGATAGCGATAGATGAGTCAGGTACCATGACGGAACTGGCTGGAAAGTATGAGGGAATGACGACCAGAGAGGCAAGGAAGGAGATAGTAGACGACCTGGATGAGGAAGGCGTCCTTCTGGACCGTGAACCTATCACTCACACTGTCCAGGTCCATGAAAGATGTGAGACAGATGTCGAGTTCCGGGTTACCGAGCAGTGGTACGTCAAGCTGCTTGACAGGAAGGAAGAGTACCTGGAGGCCGGGGAGGAGATGGACTGGTACCCTGAGAAGATGAAGTCCCGTTACAGGCACTGGATTGAAGGCCTGGAGTGGGACTGGTGTGTCTCCCGGCAGAGAGATTCAGGTATCCCTTTCCCTGTCTGGTACTGCGAGAGTTGTGGAGAGGAGATACTGGCTGAGAAGAAGGATCTACCGGTTGATCCTATTGAAGACAGTCCTCCGATAAGTGAATGTCCGGAGTGCGGCGGTGAAGAGTTCAAGGCTGAGGAAGATGTTTTCGACACCTGGGCCACTTCAAGTCTGACACCGTTGATCAACGCCCGGTGGGACTGGGATGAAGAAAGCCAGGAGTTCGAGATGGGAAGACCGGAACTGTATCCTTTCAACCTGCGTCCTGAAGGACACGACATCATCAGCTTCTGGCTGTTCCACACCGTCGTCAAATGCTACGAGCATACAGGCGAGGTACCCTTCCAGGAAGTGATGAACCATGGCCATGTCCTGGATGAGAACAGGGAGAAGATGAGCAAGTCGAAAGGCAACGTTGTCACACCGGAAGAAGTACTGGACGAGTTCCCTGTCGACGCCGCAAGGTACTGGGCCGCAGGATCCAAGGTCGGCGACGACTTCCCTTTCAAAGAACAGGAACTGGAAGCCGGAGAGAAACTGATGCGGAAACTGTGGAACGCATCAAAACTTGTGGACTCGCTTACAGAAAACAGTTCAAAGCCCGAGAAACTTGATGAAATTGACGCATGGATCCTGGCAAAGCAGGACCAGGTTATAGAGGAAGTTACGGAACACATGAAGAACTACGAGTTCTCCAAGGCCCGTGACAGAGTCAGAAGCTTCTTCTGGCACAGTTTCTGCGACGACTACCTTGAGATAGCCAAGCAGAAAGAAACAGCTTCAACCCGTTACGCACTGGAGACAGCACACAGAAAGTTCCTGAAACTGTTCGCACCCTTCCTCTCACACATTACAGAGGAGATCTGGAACCGTATGTACGCAGGTAAAAGTATCCACACCACTCAATGGCCTGAAAAGGAAGACGCAGAGGCAGACCTGGAAGCCGGAGAGAAAGCCATGCAGGTTATATCAGCGCTCAGGAAGTACAAGTCAGGCAAGAACATGGCGCTAAACGAAGAAATAGATAGGGTAGAAGTTCACGGCGATATCACCGGCTTTGAAGACGCAGTCAGGGAAGTAATGCACGTCCAGGAACTGAAGCAGCTTGAAGAAGAACCCAGGATGGAGAAGAAGATTGTCGAAGTCAAACTCGACTACAGCAAAGCCGGGCCGGAGTACGGTGAAAAGATCGGAGAGATAGAGGAAGAACTTGAAGCAGGAAACTGGAACATCGACATGGGCAAACTTGAAGTAGCAGGAGAACACCTTGAACCGGAAGAGTTCAAAGTAGAAGAAGAAAGAACCTACACAGGGAAGGGAGAAATGGTAGAAACCGGAGACACAGCCGTGATAGTGAAGTAAACAGCTCAAAAACCCTTTTCCCTCTTCTCTCTTCGTTCTTCCTGCAAAATGTTCTGCAGGTTCTCAAATTAAAAGAATTCACCTGGAACCTTGTTTTCATGACAGAGGAAAACTCTCAGGAAATGAACAAGTACCAGTTGAAGAAGCTGGTTAACAAGCTGGATGATATACGGGGAAGGAACACCGAGCTGGTCTCACTGTATATTCCAGCCGGTTACGACATGTCCAAGATCTCAGAGTTCATTACTTCTGAACAGTCCGAGGCAGAGAACATCAAGTCGAAGCATACCAGGACAAACGTTCAGGACGCCCTTGGAAAGATCGGGAGGAAAGTGAAAGAAGAGCAGGAGACCCCGGAGAACGGTGTGGCCTTCTTCGCCGGAAACGTTTCAGACACCGAGGGAAGACCCGAGATAAAGATCTGGGAAGTTGTACCTCCACAGCCGATCGAATCCCGGCACTACAGGTGTGACAAGGAGTTCGTCCTTCAACCTCTGAAGGATATGATAGTAGACGACCGCGTCTATGGACTCATCGTCGCAGATAAGAACAAGGCAGCTATCGGGTATCTGCAGGGAAGCAGCGTGAAAACAGTGTACACCTTGGAGTCTAACGTACCTGGAAAGACCAAAGCCGGAGGGCAATGCTTGGATCCGGATTCTATAGTTCACATGTCTAATGGAGGACTGAAGAGAATTGAGGATATTGAGGTTGGAGACAGCGTGAAGTCAGCAGAGTTCGAATCGATGGAGTTGAAGGATTCCAAAGTTGTGGACAAATGGAAAGAGAAGAAGACTGTCTACGAGATAGAGACCAAGTTCCCAAGAAAAACCTTAACCTGTTCCGGCGATCATGAGGTATTCACTTCTAAGCTAGAGAAAAAAGCTGTTGAAAACCTAGAGGAAGGTGAAAAGCTTCTATTCCCTGAAAGGACGGAAACCAGTTCCAGTGAGAGAATACTGAATACGGAAAAATACTACAACTCCTTCAAAGTATCTGAAAAAGGAAGAGAAAAACTGAAAGAAATGAGAAAAGAGAGAGGATATTCTCAAGGCTCTCTAGGAGAAGAAGTCGACGCCACTCAGACAGCAATATCCAAGATAGAACTGGGAGAAAGAGATGTAGGAACAGCGTTTCTACAGGATCTCTGTAAGGTATTGGGAGTTGATTTCAAGGAGTTTGTACAGGACTATTGCAGAGGCAAAGATTACAAGCTGCCAAAAGGCATTGACAGGGATCTAGCTGAAATCCTGGGCTACTTTGCTGGAGACGGTAGTTTCGACCCGGAGAGACTAAACTTCCACGAACAAGACAAGGAAGTAGCAGAGTACTACCAAGGAAAACTGGAGAAAGTATTCAACTGCAACACCAAAATCAGGTTTAGGGAAGATAAGAACTACCATCTCTTGAGAGCCTTTGGCAAGCCATTAGTCAAATTCATAAAAGGAGAGTTTCCAGAAATCAAGAAGTCAAGAAATACTAAGATACCGGCGAAGATACTTGAAGCCGACGACAATATAGTTCAAGGATTTATACAGGGATTCTACAATGCAGAAGGACACTGCAGTGAAAGTAGAGGCCGAATAGGTATATCAGCAAACAACAAGATTATGATGCAGCAACTTCAATCAACACTGCTTAGAAACGAAGTAATAGCATCACTGACAACTTACGACAACAAGGAAAACCCTCACACAGACAACACAAGATACACTGTAAGCATATCAGACGCAAAATCAATTCAGAACTTCGCCAATAAAATCGGATTCTGCAGTGAGAGAAAAACCGGTGAACTGGATAAAATATGTCAACTGGCCAAATCCAAGAACAACAACCGTCAAATAGTCAAGGATGGAAAAGAAGTCAGAAACATACTGGAAAACAATGGAAGAAACTTCAGCGAGTTCAAAACCTCCAACATGTACTTACAGGGAAAAAGGGAGATTAGCAAGGCAAAGTTTGAAGAAAACATCAAAAAAGAAACAGGAGGAGAATTAGAAAAGGAACTTGAGAATATTCACAACTCCCAAATTCTGCCGACAAAGATACAGTCAATTGAGGAAAAAGAAGAACAGGAAGTAGTAGACATAAGCGTAGAAGCCGGCAACTTCATAGCAAATAATCTGATAGTCCATAACTCAGCTCAAAGGTTTTCACGCCTCCGTGAAGAGATGTTAAAGACTTTTCTAGGTGATATAGCGGAGAAGGCGAAGAATGCGTTCCTGGGTAAGGCCCGTGAGGATAAACTTCTTGGCATCATTGTCGGTGGACCGGGTTTTGTCAAGGACAAGTTGCTGGATGAGGATTATCTTCATCAGGAGCTTCAGGACAGGGTCGTTACACGGAAGTCTCTGGATGTTTCAGGCGAGGCAGGCCTGTCTCAGCTCGTGGAGAAGGCTGAGGAGGAGATAGAGGATTCTCAGGTGGTGAAGGAGAAGAACCTTGTGAACAAGTTCTTCGACAATCTTAGAAAAGAGAACGGAAAATCGGAGTACGGCGTGGAACAGGTGGAGAAAGCGTTGAAGATGGGAGCGGTCGAGACTGTTCTGATCTCCGAAGATGTCAACCTTTACAGGGCGAAGTACCGGTGTCCTAACGGCCATGAGAAGGAGGTTTTCGAGGAAAAACCCGAGATCGATGACTCAGTTGAGTGTGAAGAGTGTAATGAGGAGATGCAACTTGAAGAGATAGCTGATATAGTAGATATCTTCGGTGAGAAAGCCGAGGAGATGTCAAGCGAACTGGAGATCATATCAACCGACCATGAAGAAGGGAAACGTTTGATGAACATGGGAGGGGTTGCGGCAGTACTCAGATACAGGATCCGGTAACTTGTTAACCTTCCAGCACGTTACAAGAGCTATATGTCATCGATCAATGGCGTTGAACTGTCAGACAACAGGTACACGGTAAAGCAGAAAGCAGTGAGGAACGCCTACAGAGTGTATGACTCTGCAGGAAAAGAAGTTCTCAGGACAAAACAGAACCTTATGAAGATGAAGGAAGAGTTCCCGTTCACTGATCCGGACGGCAACGAGGTTTTCACTGTTAAGGCCGAAAACCTGATGGATATAGCCGGAGACTACGTTCTTAAAGATGCAGAAACAGGCGAAGAGTTCGCTGTACTAAGCAAGGAGTTCACACTGCTTATACACAGGTGGAAGATCAAAAACAGCAATGGAGAGAAGATAGCCCGGATAGAGAGCAGGGGAAAAGCTGTAGGGCTGCTGAGATCTCTTTCCGAGCTTTTCCAGCTTCTTCCACACAGATACACGATAGAAGACAGTGAAGGAAAACATGTAGGCACTATCAAGGGAAAGTTCAGGATAAGAGACCATTACGAGATAGAACTGGAGGAAGAGGTCGACAGGAAGGAAGCGGTGCTGGCCGCAGCCATCACCATCGATGCACTTGAAGGAAACTAGCACGGAGAGACTGTTTTTTCCTTTTTTTCTCACTTCTTCCGATCCCTGGTTTTTCTATCAGTTAGGTATATCAGTGTGGCCCCTGCCAGTGCAGCAGGTATGAACTCCGGTGAAACAGTTAACCAAGTTATTTCTCTCTGTGCCACAACTTTTTCAATCTGCAGCAGAGGTGCCCTGAGTGCTCCGACCACCATACTGGTCAGGAACACCATAGTCATCTCTCTATCTCTTTCAAAAGCTTTTTCCACCAGGTTGACAACTGAGAAAAGCCCTGCCACTGCTCCAGAAACGAAAAACATAATTGAAGGCGTTGCAGCCGTCAAACCTTCCATGTTACCTGTTTTAAACAGTTCCAGGCCGGCTTCAGTGAAGTTTGACAGCGCTGTCGAGATGTACTTGTACTGGCCCAGCATCACGAGCATGAGAGACCCTGACACTCCGGGAAGCACCATGGCACTGACTGCTACAGCCCCTGAAAACATTAAAACAACAGGTTCATGGCCCAGTGCTTTTGCACCGTATCCGGATGCAAGGAAAGCGAAAGCAAAACCTGTCAGTGCAGCTGTCTTATCTTTAAACCTGCAGAAACTGATATCTCTGTAAAGTAACAGTGCTGAAGCCGCTATAAGACCGGTGAAGAAGGCGTAGGTCTGTACTGGAAGGTTCTCGATCATATAGTGTACCAGGTTCAGTACGAGTACTACAGAGGTCAGGACGCCGGTACCGAGAACAGCCAGGAAAGGCACATCCAGGTCGTAGATCATCTTCTTCAGTTCGGAAAAGTTCAACACACTGACATGCCTCAGAAAACTGTGCAAATCCCTGTATTCCGGTGTCAAAGCGTCTATCAACCGGTCGTAGATACCTGTGATCAGTGCTATGGTCCCTCCTGACACCCCGGGGACGGCGTCGGCCGCACCCATGGCCAGGCCCTTGAGGTAGACCGTGATGTACTCTTTTGTCTCCATATAAACTTGTTTTTCACTGGAGATGTTTTAACGTTGTAATCAGGTCGGCCAGCAACTTTCTCACCGCTTCAAAAAATCCCTGGTTCTCCGGTTTTTCTCCATCAAGGCCTGACATGTTTCTGGGTTCGGGAGTGGGTAGTTCCCTGATCTCTGCCTTCTCTCTTTCAGGTATCTTTTCCGCGTAGTACACAGGATAGTCGTAGCTGTTCACTCTTTTGAGACATGAATTAAACTCTTTTCTTGTCTGCTTCTTGCATGGCGTAAGATCTATGTGCCGGGAGTAGTACCTCCATTTCTCGGAATTGTTTTCCAGTATTTTGCCGTCTAGAACTGTGTAAAGCTCTCTTAGAGAGTTATTTCTGGAGATGTAGTTCTTTACCACGAGTTCGGAGTATGCGTAGCCGAAGTCTCTGGCCCTGTGATCTGATGGACTCCAGTTCTCCATGAACGTCATGTTCTGACTGTAGTAATTCCACAGCTCATCTGCTTTGCCTTTAGAAGGTTTAGTTACCTGGTAGAGAGTGCCGTTTCTTTTATCCGTGTACTCTGTGGCGTTCCCGAACAGTTCCCGTGTCCTGGCCTCCCCCACCTGTTTCTTTCTCACGAGGTACTGTACATACCCTGCTATCCCTTCCTCCAGGTAGCTACTGGAAGTCCGGTCATAGTTCAACGCTCTGTCGTTAAACGCGTGGACTGTTTCCTCGGCCAGTACCGGAGCTTTACGTTCCGTCGAGTTCCGCAGCCTTATCACACCGGCGCTGTACTCTCCCTCACTCCAGACAGCAGCCTGAGCCTCATACTCCTCTTCATCCAGCACTGCCACCGGTATACGGGGATAGTCCTGTCTCAAGCCTGTCGTGCCTACCGCGATTCTGTAAGGCATGGAACCGTTCAATTTCTGGTTGAAGTACGTGTAGTACCGTCCCTTATATCCCTGTCCTGTATTCAATGTCAGTGAGGTCCCTCCCTCGCCGCTGAAGAAGAGGGTGTTGTTCCGTATAGAGGCCTGGAAACCCGGAGAGATAGAGTAGGACAGAAAGTTCTCTGCTTCAACCTTGCCTGTCGTGTTTTCGCCTTTGAGACCGGGCAGCGAAAGCTTTCTCTGGTAGAGACCCTGAGATAGCCGCCGGGCCTCCCTTTCCACCTTCATCTCTATCCTGACAGTTTCAGAGGTCCGCCTGGGACCTGTATTGGTGTCGACTTTCAGGACATCTCCCTGCCTCCGGTAATCTTCTATCCGACCTATGGAGTCCTCTACACGAAGTATTTCGGCATCGTCCGGCAGGCGCCAGTCAAGCTGCCAGGAGTTTACAGGACATTCACCTGTCTCTCCACAGCTCAGTACCATGGAACTGTTTACCCTGACCTCTTCCCTGTCCAGATCCACACTGTAGGTTACCTCTCCCGCGGCTTCAGCTGCCAGTAAAAGCAGAAGCAGAAACGGTAGAGAACTGTTGGCAGAGACACCCATAAACTTCTTTTTTGCCAGGCCATGAATAAAAATATGGCTACCGGGAAAAAGGTGTTATGGCTATACTCCCTGACAGCGAACTGAGAAAACTGGTGGAAGAAGAGGAAGCAGTAAAAGTAGAAGACGGACCAGAGATAGACGAAGACCTTCAGATAGGGCCGTCATCCATGGACCTGAGACTTGGATACGAGTTCGGAGTCCTTAATACACGCAAGATAGAGATGGTTGACACGAAAGACATGGAGAAATACTCGAACTACATGAAAACAGAAAAACATTCTGTAGAAGAAGGAGTAGTTGTCCACCCCGGAGAATTCATACTCGGATCCACACTAGAAACAATAAACATCCCAAAAAACCTAGTAGCTCGCGTAGAAGGGAGAAGCAGCTACGGAAGACTGGGAATAATAGTGCACGCGACAGCCGGCTACTGCGACCCTGGATTCGAGGGAGATATCACGTTGGAGATACAGAACCTGGGAAACGCCCCGGTAAAGCTGTATCCTGAGGACCGTGTCTGCCAGATAGTCTTCGAGACCATGACAGGCGAGGCAGAGAATCCTTACGGTGAGAAGAAGGATACAAAGTACATGGGCCAGACAGGCGCCACCGGTTCACGACTGGACAGGGAGAAAAGGTGAAGGGAAAGTTTGAAGGGTACATGCTGTTGGAGACTTACTGAAGCTATCTCAGACAGTCGGTAGCAGCATCCTTTCTCGTTTTCTACATGTTCGCCGTCTGCATGCACACGCTGTTGCCGCAGACAAGGCAGAAACCTACCTGTTTCACAAGTTCTGGCAAACTGTTTCCCCCCCCTCTCTCCCCTCTCTGATAGATAGTTTCTGTCAAGGAACTGTTTTGAATCTTTCGCCTTCAAACTTTAAGTTATGGAGGACAGGTTTAAGCCGGTTGATGCGCACTGCCACCTGGATTTTAACCGTTTCGACGACGACAGGGAGGAAGTAGTTGAGAGGTCAAGAGAAGAGCTGGAGTTCGTGGTGAACGCAGGCTGCAACGTGGAGCAGAACAGGAAGGCCCTGGAACTGGAAGACAGGTACCCTGGTTTTGTAGTCGCTAACCTTGGCCTTCACCCAACATACACCGACAGTTTTGATGAACTGGAAAAAGTTAAGGATCAGATAAGGAAGCAGGACCCGGTGGCTGTAGGTGAGATAGGTCTTGACCACCACCATGTGACTGATGAAGAGGTAAGGGAAAGGCAGCGACAGGTTTTCCGTGGTATGCTTGAACTGGCTGAGGAACTTGGTAAAACAGTTAACGTCCACAGCCGTGAGGCAGAGCAGGAGGTCATAGATACCCTGAATGAGTACAGTCTTCCTGATGCACTGATACACTGCTTCAACGGGACGCCGGAACAGGCAGAGGAAGCCGTGGAGAAAGGTTTCACTGTCGGCGTTACCACCCAGGTACTTTACTCCGACAGGGTACAGGATATTGTTGAACGGTTGAGTCTGGAAGGGTTCGTCCTGGAGACTGACTCGCCTTTCCTGTACCGTGGCGGACGAAACGAACCCTTAAACGTCCTGGAAAGCGCTGAAAAGATCGCGGAGATCAAGAACGTCTCCACGGAAAAAGTTGTGCGGACGACTACTCAACGATCGAGAAGGCTTTTCAGGCAGGCCCCTTAAAATATGTCAAGGTCAAATATTTTCCTGTAGAGGTCAGAAAGATCATGGTTTTGCAGAGATTTAAGGATAAAGTTAACGGAGAGCCCAACGTAGCTGTGTACGTCGACGGCCCTAACGTTGTTAGGAAAGAGTTCGATCTTGATCTTGACGAGTTACGTGAAAAGGTTTCCGAGTTCGGAAACATTAAGGTCGGAAAAGTTTTTCTCAACCAGTACGCCTCAGATAAACTGATAGAAGCTATAGTTTCACAGGGATTCGAAGCCGCACTTGGTCTAGGCGGTGAAAAAGCAAAGGAAAGCGATGTAGACGTCTACATGGCAGTCAACGCCATGGAATCAGTTTTCAACGACGACATAGATGTCGTCGTACTGGTTACCCGTGACACAGATTTCCTACCTGTAATCCAGAAAGCGAAGGAGCACGGAAAGGAGACTGTTATCATGGGTATGGATCCCGGCTTTTCCACAGCCCTGAAAAACGCAGCGGATAAGGTAGTGACACTAGAGTAAAGAACTATGGGCCCCGTTAAACTTTTCGATTTCTTCGGCCTGGCAGATATACTGTCAGGCATCTTACTCTTCTTCACTGTCTCCCCTGTTCCCACCGGCCTGGCCCAGTTACACGCAGGTTTCCTGGTGTTCAAAGGCGTTATGTCATACCAGAAAACAGTCCCGCTTCCCACACCGGTTTACTACCTTGGAGGGTTCGCAGACCTGTTCTCCGCCGCCATACTTTTCTTTGGAACACCGCCGGTGCTTGCAGAGTACAGCACCTATTTCGCCGGACTCCTGTTCTTCAAGGCAGTCTGGACAAGCTTCGGCGCAATGTAACACCCCTCTCTCCCTCTCTCTTTTTTATCTGATCTGAAGCCTTAGACCAAAGCAAGTGGAAAAGCACTTACCCGGTCTCTAAAGCTTGCTGTTTATTCTTTTCAAAAGGTCTATTATCTGCTCGTTCTGAGCCTTCAACTCTTCCATGTCGGAACGGTTACTGGATACTGACTCCGGGTTTCCAGGGTCCATCCCTGCGTTCTCCATCTTCTTCCGTGTGCTATCACTTATCTGAGGAGAGCTGTCACCGGCCTGAGGCCTTCCACTTCGAGGGTTAGGCATACGGCCTCCCGCAGAACTGTTTTCCTGTGAACCACGGCCTGTCTGCGTGGATCGCCCCTGACCTACTCCCTGTGTATTACTGCTTCTGCCATTGCCACGTACCCTGTTCTGCTGGCTGTTACCCTGTCTTTGCCTTCTCTTCTGCTGGCTTCTTCCCGAATTACCTGTCTTACTTTGGTTTCCACCGGGAGAGTTACGGTCGATCCCGGCCGTGTTAGATGCCAGGTCTTCACCTTGACTGTTGAGACCGTTGTTCTCGGAGTTTCCAAGGTCTTCTCCTACACCGTCAAGAGATGAGTCCAGATCAGAGCCTGTAGAGCTGTTTCCACCCATCTTGTCCTTGATATCGTCTATCACGTTCATCGCACAGGAACTGTTTTCGCATCACGCCGTTTTAAGGTTTCCCTACATCCTTCCCTTCCTCTTCCTGTAGCCAACTTCAGCCAGGAAAACCAGTAACGCTGCTACAAGCAGGTAAGGGGTTAGAGACGTTCTCTTCCTGATATCCTTCTTTTCCATCTCCAGGTCTTCACCTATGTTTTCTATGTCTTCACTGTCGTATATCCTTCCTCCTGTGTCCTGAGCTATCTTCTGCAGTTTTTCCGTGTCAGGTCCTACTTTACGTATCTCTGGGTTGTAGTTGTAGGCGTATGTCTCGTTGTGCCATTTTTTAAGTCCTGTACCTGGTTTTTCCAGTTTTCTGGTGTACAGGTTCTGTGACTTCTTTGTGAGTTCAGGGTGTGGTTCTGTGGACTTCACAACCGGTTTCTCAGGCCTGGAACTGTCTTCTATGTCCGTCCAGTTGTCTTCCTTTCTGCGCGGATTCCCTACGGCCCATGCAACAGTTTTAGATACCAGTTCAGGGTCGGTACGGGTTACACGGGAAAGATCTTTTTCTCCTGCTGAGAAAGCTGCTACCCTGCCAAGGCCGTACCTCCACGTGGTCAGGTATTCCAGGCCGTTGGCGCCGCTGACAAGTTGATCTGCTGATCTCTTTGGCTCTACAGGTTTGAAGTCCGTGGTCGAACCGTCCAGCTTAAGTCCACGGGTTATGAAGTGAGCAGGGTTAACTGTTTTCAGCGGAGTGTACTCTGCTTCACCTCCTCCTGCTCCGAAGTTGAACTTGAGTCTTCCGGCTTCACGGTTTTCAAGGTAGTATCCTCCTGTCTTCTGTGCTATATCTTCCAGAAGAGGCTGGTTAGGCTGTTGCCCTACTCCAACGGTTATCAGTTTTGATTCCATGTTCGAGGTTATCGATCTGAGTTTTGAAGGCACCCCTCTGTTCTTTTCGTACGTTCCTATCTCTCCATCGGTAAGCATGACTACTGTATCGTTTTCCTCTGCAAGTGATGCAGCGCCTTCCAGGCCTCTGTCATGGAAGGAAGGGCCTTCTGTTTGCAGCCGGGATATCCTGTCCTTTATTGTTTCTCTGTGTGATGCAAGTGAGAGCGGTTTGGATACGCGATGTGCCTCTCTGTTGTAGGCTATGACTCCGACACGGTTGTTCTTTTTCATCGCGTCGACAAGAGAGTACGCGATCTTTATCGATTCCTTGGCCTTTCCTCCTTCTGACGATGTCTCGACGCAGATATTCCCGTACTTTTCCACGCATTTCCCTGATCCATGGGATATGTCTATCAGGAGTATGACTCTGGCTCCTGACTCTCTCTTTTCCTTTTCTGATGGTCTTACGGGCAGGTAGTCCGGTACTGAGTCCTTCATACTGCCTGTGTACAGAAGGCCGTTACCTTCTACTACATAGTTTTTCAGGTGTCTGCTATCGACTTTTTTGCCTAGGAAGACGGCGTAGTACTTATCCAGTTCTTCCGGAATCTTGTTCCGTGTGTCGACTTTGTAGAACTTTTCCAGTTGTGCCGGAGGTTCTGCACCTACTGAAAGTATCTCTGGTTTCTGTCTTACATCTACTGTCCTGTAGAAGTGGTTGTTACCAGAGAAGATGTCTTCTGACCTGATGTGAGCCTGTAATGTGTGGCTTCCGGTAGTGTTAAACCGTTTTTCAAAGCTGTACGAGTTGTTCACGGTACCGGTGTAGATGTTTTTCCCGTCAAGTGTAAGGTTGAGTTCGACAGGTTTTCCGGAGGTCTTACTCAGTTTTACCGTGTACCTGTTCAGGGCGCCGGGTACAGTCTGGGAAGGACCCTCTATCCTGACAGCTTGTTCCTCCCGTGTTTCAGGTATGTACACCGAGACTGTGGCGTTTTCATTATTCGCAGCTTCGATCAGTTCTCCGGTGTTCTGCCGTGTTCTTCCATCAGTTACGAGAAGGTTGTGGCTTCCCTCTTCCAGTGCTGCAGCGGCCTGTGAGAATATCTGGGAGTTATTATCCTGTATAAATACTTTTCTACTTCCCTTGTCCGGTATCTGTCCTGTCTTAAGGACCTGAGTTGAAGTGGTGTTGTCAACCAGTATGTCCAGTTGCTGTTTCTGAAGGGTTTCCTGCGTCTGTGTGTATGCTGGAGAAGCTGCACTGAACACAAGTAAAAGTATCAGCAATGTACGTGTCAACCCAAGTTTTCTCCCGTAATTACTGGAATTAATAAGGAAACGTGCCGAGAGAAATACCAGTGGAACAAGCAGCAAGAACTCAGGGTTCTGCACCGTTATCACTGTAGTTCACCTCGTGAGTAAAGGTATGTTATCTCAACTGCTGCGAAAAGCGCCAGTAAAGCAGCCAGGTACTTTCCTGCAGGATCTCTATCTGTTTTCGATGATGTCTCTGTCTGCCGGAGATCTGAGACATGAGGTGTGGACTCACCCGGGTTCAGAAGGTTGGCTGCGTAGATGTCACGTCCTTCATAGTACCCTGTGTCGGTGATTTTCCTCACTCCTTTGAAACTTTTACCTCTGTGAGTAACAGGTTCTGCGAACTCTTTTCTTCTTCCTGTCTCCAGGTTCAGTTCGCTCCCGGTTTTCACATCGGCCATCCTGTGGAAGACATCTTTCCAGAACAGTGGATATGTGATAGTCTTCCCGAAGGCCTTATCATCAACGTTGTAGAACAGAACATCCTCGCTGTCAGAAAGTACAAGTGCCTGCCCGGACCTTGCCAGAGAGGTGCCGGTAGCAGTGTAGTTGGACACAGTTGACTGGAAGCTGCTGGCGACTTCTTCCGATACCTTTACCGACGTGTTGAACTTTCCTGTATAGTTCTCCACAGGCGCTACTTCCATCTTTCTTCTTTCAAGTATGACGCCTGAACCTTTTTCCACTGCTTCCTCTACTTTCTCCTGCCCTCCGTTCAGACGGTAGTTCTCTCCTATAAAGTATATGTCTGCTCCCCGTATCTTATCGCCTTGGACGTACCTGGTAGAGTTTATCAGTTTGACAGCTTTTCTGAAGTAGGGGCTTTCCTTTCCCAGATACTTCACAGTTATCTCTCTTTCACGTGGTACGGACACGTGAAGTACGTTATCGGTTGAGAAGCCGTCCTCTGGCAGCGAGAAATCGTTCTTTCCCGGTTCTGGAGTGAAACTGATGGATTTTGAGGACCGGGACGGAACCTCCACCTGTCTTGAACCTGAAGGCGTTACGACCTGTACTGTTCTGTTCCTGTCAAGGAAGTTCCGTACTTTGGCCCGGACTTCTCCATTTTCCACGTTTAGGTCTGTGAATCCGTGGCTGTTTTCGTGGTTCAGCTCCATCGTTTTGACTTTTCTCTGCTCATCCAGTTCCTCCAGTGTTTCTTCCAGATCTCCTGAGGCAGTCTGATCCATGTCCGATGCCAGTACCAGTTTACCGGGATAGTTAGAAGCCAGCTGGATGCCAGCCACTATATCCGTTCCTGTATCCCGGTTTCCGTAGTTATTCAGGAAACGGCGCACAGACTCCGGAGATGCCTCCCTCATCTCTATCCTGGGTTGGCTTGCAGCAGTTATCACTGTGTTCTTCGCTCCCATATGCTTCTCTACGAAATTCTTGACTTTTTCCCTGTCGCCGTTCATGCTTGCCGATACATCCAGAACTACCACGGTTCTCCCCTCAGACTCCAGCCCCGGTACGACAGGATTAGCAAGGGTCAGAGCCAGCAGGGAAATAAACAAGAGATGGAGTAACAGCATCCGGTTTCTTTTCAGTTTCTGTAAAGCATGCCTGATCTTGCCGTTCTCCTGGTTTTCCTGGAAGAACGCCATCGAAGGCATAACTTCTCTCTCAGGTTTCGGCCTTACAAGGTAGAACACCAGCAGCGGTATGATAGCCAGAAATGCTGCCAACCCTGCCGGGTTCACAAAGTATTGCTGAACAGTCTGCATCATCTCTACAATTTAATCAGTTCTCCGGGTTTTTAGTTTGAATCGTCTATCCTGTCCAAGACTTTCTGGTGCAGCTTCTGCAGTCTTTCCTTCCTGTCCTCCATCTTGATCACATCCGTCGACCCCTGTAAAAGCAGGTTGTGGCTGAAAGGAGAAGGAATCGAGGTCTCCTGCAACTCCCAGGTAATCTCATCTTTCTTCACGCCTTCGATAACCTCCTTTGCATGGTTGATGTCCATAGCATCCTCCATAATTTCCCGGTAAGTCTCCTTCACCATCGGGAAGTCTTCATCGTACTTGTTTCTGATCGCCGAGAGCAGAAAATGGCCTTTCATCTGCTGTTGACCTACAGTCTTGGAATCACCGGCATAGTTACGCAAAATCATCAAACTTCTGCCTGCAACGTGACGGAAACGCCTCTTCATCAGCTCTGTCTTTCTTATAGCGTTCTTCAGCTCTTCCTCAGGATCGCACTCAACCAGTTCATCCATAAGCCTGTCCAGATCGACCGGCCTTCTCGGAGTGATGAGTATGAAGCCGTTGTCGTCGATAACCATGCCAATGTTAGACCCAAACCTTTTCTGAAGCATGTGGGCCATGATACGGGCCAGAGCATCATGCACCCTTCTACCGTAGATCGTCTGGAAAATTAGGTTCTGGCGATTGTCCTCATCGATATACTTCTCAACTATAATATTTTCATGAGTCGAGACACCGCCAGAGAAACGGTACTGCTCTGCGATATAGCCGTAGATCGCCTCGGCAGTCTTCTCATCCAGGTAGTAGTTGTGCATTATCCACTGAAGTATCGCGTCGTCGTCAGCACCCATCTCCATCTGCTTCTTCACCTGTTTCCGGAACTCGCCGATCCTCGTTCCGAGATCATAGGATAGAGGTAGTCTCTCTGAGTACCAGGAAGGAACCGTCGGCGAGGCATTCGGCTTGGGATCTACGAACACCTTCATACCCTTGGCGTAGCTGAAACGATATTTTTTACCGCCCAAAGTGAATATATCTCCTTTAGTCAGTCTATCAAGGAACTCCTCATCCAGCTGGCCGACGTAGTCGCCTCCCTGTCGAGTCTTGACATCGTATCCTGTCTCATCCGGTATAGTTCCAATGTTTGTCATGTAGATGACCTGTGTCATCTTTCCTGAGCGGCCGAACCTCTGGTCTTCATGGTCGATCCAGATCTTCCTGTAGACGTTCTGATCCTCTAACTCCTCATACTCTCCGCCAAGATACTTCAGTACGTTGTCAAAGTCCTCCCTGGAGAGATTAAGATAGTTGTAGCTCTTCCTTACCATGTTGTAAGCATGCTCTATATTCCAGCGCTTGTTACACGCCATACCAACGATGTGCTGAGCCAGAACGTCAAGAGAGTTCCTCGGTATCTGGATCCTGTCAAGTTCATCTTCTTTGGCGCATTTTGTAAGCACAGAGCACTCCATTGCGTCGTCCCTGTCTGTCACAATCATTTTTCCCTTCGCCTTCTCTCCGATCTTGTGGCCGGAACGGCCGATCCTCTGTATTCCTCTGGCCACTCCTTTCGGCGACCCCAGTTGAAGCACGAGGTCGACAGCACCTATATCAACTCCAAGTTCCAGGCTGGTTGAGGTGACGCCGACACGCATCTCTCCTTTCTTCAGTCTTTCCTCGACATCCAGTCTTTTCTCCCGGGACATGCTCGAGTGGTGAGCTCCGATGTTGTCCTCGTAGAAGTCCGGAAACCTGTTCTGAAGGTTGTTGACGATACGTTCCGTAGCAGAACGCGTGTTGGTGAATATTATCGTGGATTCGTGTTCCTGAACCAGGTTGTGTATCTGGTCGTACATCGCCTCCTGAATCTCCTCAGCAGGTGTATGGATCAAGTCTCGGACAGGCGAGATAGTTTCAAGGTCGATCTCCTTCGAAGCCGCGACATCGACGATAGTACAGCCTCTGGTCTCGTAACCTTCAGTTTTTTCTTCCTCGGCCGAGGTTATCTCGCCGTACTCTCCTTCTTCCACGGTTATATCCTCGTTAACTTCGTATCCGACAAGGTACTTCGCGATCTCATCTATAGGAGCCTGCGTAGCTGACAAACCGATTCTTGTGGGAGAGGTGTTCGCCATCTCCTCCAAGCGTTCATAGGAAAGTGATAGATGCACGCCTCGCTTGTTCTCACTTAATGAGTGAATCTCGTCCGTAATAACGTACTCCACGTTTTTGAGGGACTGGCCGAACTTTGGTGAGTTCAAGATTATTCCCAATGACTCCGGAGTTGTGATAAGTATGTGCGGAGGATTCTCCCTCATCTCGGCTTTTTCTGCATCGGTTGTATCGCCGGTCCTGACCGCGCTCCTGACCTCCGGCACATCGTATCCCATCTCTTCGGCCTTCTGCTTTATTCCTTCTAGAGGATCCTCCAGGTTTCTTTTGATGTCGTTGTTCAGGGCTCTGAGAGGCGAGACGTACAGTATGTTCACTTCGTCCTCTAGTTCACCTTCCCGTCCTTTCCTGAAAAGCTCATTCAATCCTGAAAGAAATGCAGAAAGAGTATTATGAAGATATAGTCCTCCTTTACCGCCTATATAGTTTCTTAGTTCTGGCACTGAGAGGTCTATTATATCTCCATTATATGGTTCAGTTTCTTTCTCCTTTACCTCAAGCCACATGATATTTCTATCCTTTATTTCCTGGATCTCTCCCCTTAATTCTGAAACATATGGCGCCTTATCCATACTCTCAAGTTTATTTTCTAGCTTCTCTAGCGCCTGATCTGTTATATATCCCGATCTTCTAACTACCTCGTAAATATTCCCAAATTCTTGCTTAAACGCTTTATCGTTCTCAAAGTATTGAGAAAGCCTGCGAATTTTCTTATAGTCAAACCTGTGTTTACCAATGTAATTTCCTGAGATGTTTCCTTCAACATGTTTCCTGACTTTCCCAAGATTAGGGTGTATTATATCAAACTTTTCTAGGCATTTCAGGAGATTGGGTATGCCCCGGATGGTAAGCCCATAGTATGTTCTTTTTTCCTGTTTTTCCGTATTAGTGGCGTATTTTTCGGTTTCTGATATTGCTGGGAAAACTCCCAATGATTGTAACAGATAATTTAACTGTTCTATTTTCCTTTCGTTTGCTTGATGTAAGACAACCTCATTTCGGCGTACATCGGCTTCTAGAGAAATAAAGGCAGAGATAAATTCTTTTTTGATGTCTTCTTTAGAGTTCAAAATCCAGTTTGGGAACTTTACCGCTCTACCACGACCTGTTCCGATACCTAATAACTCAGAGAAGAATAAACTGAAGGCAGAGTCATTAATAGCGTAATCTTTCTCGTTTTTTCTGCTGAAATCTACAGAAAATTTCTCCTTAAATATATTCTGAGTTTCCTGAAGCAGTTGACCTCTGTTCTTTTGAGAAATCATTAGATTGTAGTTGTTGCTATAATCTCCTATAATGCCTTCTGCTGTGACAAAAGCCATTACTTTTGCTATTTCTCTATCCACATTCTTAGGATACGTGAAGCTAGTGACATCTCCATTATTTTTTCTGACTAAAACCCTATTTTTTGGCATTTCTATGGCTCTGAAACGCGATTTCAGTTCTTTTAGAACTTGGTCAGACTTATAAGTTGTTTGACCGCTAACCAATCTATGAGCCGTTGTGAGTCCTATTGAAGTTTTTTCTGCCAAGTCTTGATATGATAAATTTATAGCAGTCAAAGCCTGTTTAATTTCATTTTCACTAAGTTGGCTTAGACTATCTGCTTGAATTGTTCTTAACTTAATTGCTTCAAAATCTGAATGTGTTATAACTGTTTTAAACTCTTCAGAAACTCTATCTATGGCTTCTTGAACGTTTAAACTAATTTCATCCTTTTGTGGTAGGTTTATGCTTCGAGGCGCACCGATTTTATCGCCCTCTTCAATGTTTTTAGCAGGCACCCACTCCATTTTATCCTCTTTTTCCACTAAGAGAGGATGTTCAGGCGTAACCTCTACTTCTCGGCCATATTGAGTTTTGAAACAATACATTTTCCCGTTAAAGGATTCCTTGAAGACCCTTGATTTTTTGTTCTCTATATCCTTATTTTCATTCAGAGAGAAAGAGGAATAATTTGTTTCATGAAGTTGCCCGTCTCGATCTATATCAGCTATCTTATCATTTCTGCTCCGCCAGACATCTTCAGCATCTTTAAGAACAGCCCTCCCCTCTTTTTTAAGCAACAACGTAGTATCCGGCCTAACACATTTCCCAGAACCTGTGGGCGCACAGATAAGAGAGTTCTCGTGATTGTGGATGAGTTCGAAGGAGTATCTCTGTGGCGGGCTGAGATCCGGGAAGTTATCGTTGAACCACTCCTTCACGTAGGGTTCAAAGTCTTCTGGAAGAGTATCTGATGCATCTGGGTCTTCTGCAAATTTTATGTCTTTCATGTCCTCTAGAAGTGTTCCGAGCTTTAAGTTTGTATGTTACCTGTCAAGAAACTGGAACATCTTGGCAGCCAGAGCTGTTAAAAGCCCCAGAACCGGTTGAAGGCCGAACATGGCAGCAGTTACAAACGGCACTACGAGGAAAAACCTTGAGCCGGAGAAAGTCTCTACGAAAAGGCTCTCTATCTTGGACGATATATCAAGTTCCCGGGAGTTAAACTCTTCGCTGACACGCCTGTATACCAAGTCAGGCACTTCTTTTTCAGCCTTCACAAGTGCTTCCCTCACCTCTGTAGATGGATCAGAGTAGTTCATGACTTTACGTACCATCAGCCTGGAGGAAAGCCGTGAGGTAGAGTTTACAAGCCTGAGCTGTGCATCTTTCTGTCCCTGAACCATTTTTGAAGAGCCAAACGTGTCCTGAGCTGTCTCTCCTATATCCTGGCCCATATCTGACAGTTTCTGCTGTTTGAAGGATGGATGAGCGGAACCGTACAGGAACAAGGCACTGCCAAGCACAAGACCTGTCAGAAGCAGAGGCAGCGATGTGGAACTGTAGAAGCTTCTGAAATCATTCCCGGAGAAAACTGAGACAAAGACGTTTCCAAGGCCGTACATAACTGCTGTGACAGCGGTGAAACCTCCGACAACTGCAAAGATCAGGGAGGAAAGAGAGACAAGTGACGCACGTGAAAAACCGTCACTGGAGATGTATGCAGTGTAACCATAGAGTAAGGGAAGGAACAGAAGGCCTAACAGCGTTACAGGTTGAGAAAAGTCTACGAAGTATGCTGCTGACACTCCAAGTACGGAGAGAGAAAGTTCTATCCCATACTCCATGTAGTCGGTTTCAAGCCCCATAAGTAATCAGATGTGCATCGACCGGTTTTAAATCCCTGCAAGTTCCGACACCACTGCCCTGGCATGGTCCCTGTTTTCTGCTTCTGCTATGACCCGTCCTGAACGGAAGAAGGTTACCTCGTAACCGTTGTAAAGTATCCGTGTAAGATATTTGTTACCGGCGATCTTTTCACCTGCCTCTTCTGCATGCCGGATATGCTCCTCCTCTACTTCCTTCTTGATCTGGTACTTGCCTTCGCCACAGACATGGACTACTTCAGATCCACCGGAGAGATGTGGGTACTCCTCCCCTCCACAGACCTTACAGCTACCTGATTCAACATCAAGGCAGCGGCCTTCAGACACCTGTTCAAGACATTCCGACGGTTCCTTACCTGCAAGATACTCTACAGCCTTCCTGCTGCTCGCTGCGGCTGCGGACTGAGCTACCTCCCGCATCACCCCTTCTGTCTCACATGTAGCCACTTTTCTCTGATCCTCTACAAGACAGTTGAAACATTTATCATCGAACAGCATAGAGTACGCTCTTTCTGCGATTGCCGCAGTATAGATCCATGGAGTGCCGTTTCTCTTACTGAAGTCGTTTATCAACTGGCGTGTCTCCAGGTTGTCCGTGCCATCCATCACCAGGTCTACAGAAGATACCAGGCCAAGATTTGAAGAGTCCAGGCTTTCGACATGAGAATCAACCCTGGTAAACTCTTCCAGGATAGTTGCAGCGGCTTCAGCTTTCGGCAGAGCTTTCCTGCACTGTTCCAGGGTATAGAGACTTGAGGAGTATACATCCTTCTCCTCCAGGTAGTCTCTGTCAATAAGTACAAGTTCTACGCCGTGACGTGCCAGGTTTTCTGCCATTGCGGAACCGGTTGCGCCCACTCCGACAACAGCTACTCTGGAATCTTTCAACCTCTCCAGCTCCTTCTCTCCGTATCCTTCCAGCGCGGTAAACCTTGAGTACATCCCTGAACATACTTGACACCCCTAACTGTTTAAGCAACCAGGTAAAAACATGACTATATGAACAGTTTACTGCCTGCCGGAGTAAAGGAACACTTCACACAGCTCGGACTTACGATCAACGCCTCCACGATAACCGCTGCAGCTGTCTTGATAGCTGCCGGATGGCTGATAAACAGGTTATCCAACCGTTTCATAGACAGAACAGTTGAGAGACGTGGAGGAGATGAACACGCAGCAGTATCCGCGAAAAAAGTCACAGCATACCTCATCTACCCTGTCACGATAGTACTGGCCCTGGGAGCGCTCGGAATGCCGATATCCTCACTCGGTACGGCACTGGGACTAATCGGCCTGGGAGTGTCCTTCGCGTTAAAAGACATGATAGCCAACTTCATATCCGGGATACTGCTGCTTATAGGCCAGCCCTTCAAAGTCGGCGACCAGATAAAGGCAGCAGGAGAAGAAGGCACAGTACAGGACATAAAGATCAGAGCAACCGATGTAAGAACGTTCGACGGCAGAAAAGTTATCATCCCTAACAGCCAGCTCTATAACGGCGTTGTCATCAACAATACGGCCTACGACCAGAGAAGATTCGAAGCAGTAGTCGGCATCGGATACGAAGACGACATAGAAACCGCCAGAGAACTCGCCGAACAGGCACTTGAAGAAGCCGAAAACGTAGAAAAGCAACCAGAACCACAGGTACTTGTCAACGAACTAGGCGGAAGCAGTGTCAACCTGAAACTGAGAGGGTGGGCAAAACCAAGCAAAGCCAACATGGTCCAGGCTGCCTCACAGGTAACACAGAACGTCAAAGAAAAGTACGACGAAAACGGTATCGACATCCCCTACCCAATCAGAACCATCTACATGAACAACGAAGGCGAATAACTCCTTTTTTCTTTTCTATTTCTCAAAAACTCTCCAGTTAACTTACCCACAAAAGCCAAATTTTATCAATAATTGCGGAGTTTGACAGGGAAAAATTTTCGGCAAACAGAATAACAGACTTCACTGAGAAAGACGCTGAAAAAAGCAGCAGAATTCTATAGAAAACTTTCGAGCAGAGGTGAGAAAATAGGCAAGGCAGTTTATCTAATAGCTTCACAGGCTCATAACGAGGATCGAAAACTGGTTACCCGGGACTCGGATTTTGAAAAGTTAGAGATTGAAACTTTGAAATACAGTCTGGCAAATTAGACTTACCAGTTGCTCACCGTTTTCTTCTTAAGGCTTCTACAGGAAAATCTTGGTATGCCAACTGAAGTTACAGCTGACAATATTGACGACGTGAAAAACTCGGACGAGTACTGGATCCTGGATTTCTGGGCTGAATGGTGTGTAAGTCCTGACAGTGTCGTATATGCGAACGAAGCAGCCGTATCAGCAGGTTCTCTGGAGGAGAAAGGCCATAAAGTATTTTCTTTCAACCAAATTACAGGAGATATTGAGAGAAGTAATGTTTCAGAATTTGCGGAGACCAATACAGAAAATATGGCCAGACTAGTTACAGAAACAGGGCGGAGTCTAGAGGTCGCTGAAGATCATGAAGTATATACTCAGGAAGAAAACTGGAAGAAAGTTAAAAATCTGGATAGAGGAGAGAAAATAGCAGTTCTGCCTGTAGAAGATCAGGAATTTGAAACCTCCGAGAAAGATGAGAAGATACTAACTGGAAGCGACATAAGTAGCATTACCTCCGAAAGCATGAGGGAAAGAGATTACATTTCAGAATTAGAGGAAAAGAGGCTCCTGCCTTTAAAGTTAGATGAAGAAACTCTGCCGCTCATTGCAAGAATTACAGGTTTTCTTTTCAGCGATGGAACACTCTACTCAAACAGTTCAAACAATCAAAGGACCGTAGAGTTCTCTCTAGGCAAAAAAGAAGATGTTGAAGAGTTACAGCACGGATTAGAAAAATTAGGATTCGACTCAAGGGCAGAGAAAAAAGAATCAAAATTTGAGATAGACGGTAGAGAAGTTGAAATGAATCTTTGGAGAGTAAGATGTTCTAAAACCTCTCTCTTCTTGCTTTTCAAGGCATTAGGAGTTCCGGAGGGCAGAAAAACTGACAAAGAATATGAAATACCAAGCTGGGTTATGGAAGGTCCAGAAAACATTAAAAGAGAGTTTTTAAGAGGATTTATCGGAGGTAACGGCCCTAAACCCGCCATAGGAACACAGGGGAAGAGAAAGGGAGACTATAACTCTTTCTTGATTAACGACCTAGAATTTCACAAGAAAAAAGAACTAGGAGAAAGCGGCTTAAAATTCGGCAGACAGCTTGAAAAACTTTTCAACGAATTTGGAGTGACAGTTAGAAGTGTAGAAAAGGGCGATGAATTCGATAGAAAAGATGGAAGTAAATCAATTAAAATTAAACTCAAGATATCTGACGATCTAGAATCATTCTACAACTACACAAACAAACTTAGGCCTGCCTATGCCCACACAAAAGAGATAGAGTTCCTGAAGACAGGAGAATACGCAAGAAAAAGAATCAAGAAACATGAAGAAGCAAGTTCATTGAAGCAACAAGCTGCTGAAATGAGGGAAAAAGGACTTGAATGGGATGAAATTGCGGAAAAGATAGGGAAGAAAAAGCCAACAGTCTATGGATGGGTTAAGAAAGATAAAAACCCTCTACCTAAGAACGAATCGCTCTACAACGAATGGTTAGAAAAAAGAGAGTTTAGAGAAAATCAAAAACTACTAACGGAGAAAGTAGAAGAAATAGAGAGCTTAGAACCTAGAGAGACAATCTCCATGGAAATAGAAGGAACTCACAACTACTTCGCAAACGGCATCCTAACCCACAACTGTGGCCCTTGCAAAAAACTTGCTCCAATCTTCAAGGAAGTCTCAGAGGAAATAGAAGACGTAAACTTCGGCAAAGTCGACATGGAAGAACAGAGCCAGGTAGGAACACAGTTCGGCGTCAGAGCACTGCCCACACTACTGATCCTAAAGGATGGAGAAGAAGTAGCGAGGACATCAGGTGCGATGCCCAAAAACAAGCTGAAGAATTGGATCAAAGAGAATACAGCTTAGAAAAATTTACTTCATTCTTCCCCTCTTTCTCCTTCCTTTCCTTACTATAAGACAACTTCGTAAATAACCCCTACCTTTCTTCGCTCAAGCAGTAGATGCTTTCGCTTCGGGAGGAAGGGGCTTTCGGGTGTTCTCTTCTTCAGACGAGGCAGGTGTCCTCTCAGAGTCATTGTTCCCCGAATCTTTCAGGCTTTTCTTGCCGTTGGGCAGATTTACAGAGCTACCCGCTTGCCCATTATTCCGCATGTAGCGTTGGGCGATATTACGACTTGCGTTAAGGTCTGCGTCCAGATTGAAACCACATTCTACGCACTCAAAGAATCCTCCGTGTCTGTTGTCCTGAGAGATGTGACCACACTCACTGCACTCATTACTTGTATCCTGAGGGTCAATGTATTCAACCTTCACACCTTTCAACGCAGCTTTGTATTCTATCTTGTCCTGCAAATCTCTGAAACTCCATTTGTGTACCCATTCTGTATTACTGCTTGAGGATTCTCGAATGTGCTTCAGGTTTTCCAAGACGATTACATCTCCTTTCTCTACAGAATCCACTATCTCACGGGATATGTTGTGGTTCTTCCAGTCGATAAATCGTTTCCACCGAGAACCCATCTCCTTTACACGGTTATGAGCCTCGTGTGTGCCTTTGGACTGGATTTCACCAACTTTCCTATCCCGTTCTATTCGTTTTTCTTTGATTTCTGTTCCGTAGAACTGGTTGTCGCTTGTTACAGCCAGTTTGTTTACGCCGAGGTCAACACCGAGAACTTGGCTGTCACGGCAAGAACTCTGAATGTTGACCTCTTTAGCGAACACGAAACAGAAATAGAACTCTCCATTCTTCTTCAACAGTGTGGATTCCTTTACCTCACAGTCAAGGTATTTCTGGTAGCATTCTGGAACTTGTATGTCCAGCTTGATTCTGCCCTCAGTTGTCAGTAGTGAAAGTTCAGTCCATTCACTGTTTACGGAAGCACTTCGAGGGAAATTGTACCTTGGAGTGTATTCTTCCTTGACTTCTGGTTTAGAACCACTTTCTTTCACTGTTTCTATTGCGTGTTGGAGTATGTTGCAGGTTAGCTGTGCAGGCATATCATATTCTTCACGGACTTTGTAGTAGCACTCATCGTGGATATTACTTCTATACTGTATGTCATTTTCCCAAGCTGTGTCTATACAGAACTGTAGAGCCTCAGAGTATGCTTCGATTGTTTGCTGAAGCTCATCTCTTTGAGATAGCTTTACCTTTGCCGTGACAGCCTGTTCCATACAAAACCCTTCTACCTGAGTTTTTTAAGTGTTTCGGCAATCCTCCCACTACCTTGAATCAAAGATTCGAGGGAAGGGGAATCCTTGCCTAAAAGTTGAAAATATACCCGGTATTCTCCAAAAAGTAAGATATGAGGGAGTAGTACGGCGACAAGTTTAGGGAAGGCCGGAAATACACCGAAGTACTTGCAAACATAGAAGAACTGATAGAAACCAGGGAAGATGTAGACGCCCTGTTTGAGGCCACAGCCAAAATAGGAAAAAGATGGCATGACGCCGATGGACACAATACACCTTGTCTCATCGGAAAACGATAAAACGGGGAGAGAACCTGAAGACTGTTATCAGATATACGTTGTCCAGTCTACTTCACCGTAGTCTTCTTCTCTCTTTTCTACTTTCTCAATCAATTCTTCAACTGTTTCCTCCACGTTTTTATCCGTTGTATCTAATTCCACGACTTTTTCCTGTTTCTGAACTGCTTCAGAGAGGACTATATCAATCTTCTCCGACTCGATATTTTCCTCTACTTTTCTATCTGTATAACTTCTCTTGGAAAGCCTTTCCTCCAGTATATCGGGTCGACAGCGGAGAACTATGCAGATATCAGCAGGGACGTGATGTGCTAGATGGCCTTCGATAACAGTGTCTTCTTCAAAGCTCTTTTCCTGTACTTCTTGCACCATCTGATTGACCCGGACTTCCCTCTCACCTTTTACTTTCTCTCCTATGTCGTTTTCTTCCAGGAACTGTGTCAGATGTACGACTTCGAAGCCTTCCTCAGCAAGTTTCCTTGAGACTGTGGTTTTGCCTGTTCCCGGCGTTCCTGTAAGTGTTATCTTCATTTTATCCTTTCCAAGAGTTCTTCAGCAGTGATTGCCTCTACTTCTTCGGATTTTCTCATGTCCGAGTCTTCTGTTACGATGGTGTATATGCCGTGGTTCTGTGCCGTGGCAAGATGCAAGCTGTCTCTAGGGTCAATCCCGGTTTCCTCCATAACTTGAAGGGATCTCGCCCCGGTTTCGGCCTCTGTAGAGACAATTTGAAGGTTCGGCATCCGTAGAAGCCTCTTACCTGCGTCTACAGCCCTCTCACTGTTTCTCTCCTTTTTCACAATCCAGGCCACCTCATCCAAGGTAAGAACAGAAGTAGCAGCTCTGAAATCGCCTTCCTCAAGCCGCTTCAGAACCTCTCTGCAGACCTCACTGTTTTCTTCCTCTGTCACAGCGTAAATGAAGATATTGGAGTCGATGTAGTACTTCACAATCGTTTTCTCACCTGTTCATCCCTGTAGTCATCTATAGTTTTTCCAAGCCGGCCGATCTCCCCTGAAAGTTCTTCAGCAAACTTCACAAAGGACTCACTTCCTCCTTCAATAACAACTCTGCCGTCCTCAACCGAGAACAAAACATCTGAATCAGGCAGAATACCCAACTCCTCCCGGATATCCTTCGGAAGCGTTACCTGACCGCGCTCACCGACACTCCTCCTAACCTTCATTCATACTCACCATATGAAAAATTCATATCCGCAATCTTATATGAGTTCGGGAGGGTTCGGAAACAGAATAAAAGAATAGGACTCAAGTTCAAAAATTATGATAGATGTCTGGACTCGAAAGTCTGACACGGCTTTCTGCGACCAAGGTGATCAAAAATGATTGATGTTTGGAATCGAAGCGAAGATTCAGGAAATCTTCTGGAAGAAGTTTCAAAAATCGAAACTTCGTACTTCGCTTCTTGGTTCCAAGCACTATCAGCTGAGGTGAAAATCAGATGATTGATGTCTGGACTGAAAAACATAGGCCGGATACGTTAAGCGAAGTTGTTGGACAGGAAAACATTACTGAAAGACTGGAAGCATTCGTAGAGGAGGACGAAGTACCCCACATGCTCTTTGCCGGGCCAGCAGGAACAGGAAAAACGACCTCAGCAATCGCATTAGCTAAAGACCTGTACGGGGACTCCTGGAAGGACAACTTCATGGAGACTAACGCATCCGACGAGAGAGGGATTGATGTAGTGAGGGAAAAGATCAAGAACTTTGCCCGCACCAAGTCTATGGGCGCAGATTACAAGATTATTTTCCTGGATGAAGCCGACGCACTTACCAGCGACGCACAGCAGGCCTTGAGAAGGACTATGGAGCAGTTTTCGGAAAACTGTCGTTTCATACTCTCTTGCAACTACTCCTCGAAGATTATCGACCCTATACAGTCCCGGTGTGCTGTCTTCAGGTTCAACCGGCTGGAAGAGAAAGAGGTCAAGAGCTATATCGAGAGGCTTGGCAGAGAGGAGGGCTTCAAGATTTCTGAAGACGCTGTGGATGCTGTTATGCGTGTGGCAGAAGGTGATTTGAGACGTGTAACTAATATTCTGCAGACGGCTTCCATCAACAGTGATGAGATCGGTGAAGAAGATATTTACGGCATTGCGGCGTCTCTGAGACCGGATGAGATAAGAGAGATTCTGGAAGATGCTCTAAGCGGCGACTTTATGGATGCCAGGGATACACTGGCCGACTTGATGATTGACAGAGGGCTTGACGGCCAGGATGTTATCGATTCAGTGCATAGAGAAATCTTTGATCTTGATGTCTCTGAGAGAGCGAAGCTTGAGATTATCGAAAATCTGGGAGAGTTCGAGTTCAGGATCAGCGAGGGTGGCTCGGCGGATATACAGATAGAGGCCTTCCTGGCGCAGATGGCAGATCTGGAGAACAACTGAGGTATTATGAGGGTTGCTGTTGACCTTGAGGATGTCTTGGTAGACTGCAACAGCAGGTTTATCGAGAGGTTGAACTTTTTCATCGAAAAGAGGTTTCCTGGTTCCGGCCTGGAGTTTCAGAGATCTGATATCTCGGGGTGGGCCTATGATGGTGTGCGAGAGCCTTTCTCAGAGTTGATGGGCTGGGAGACAGACCAGGTCAGAAAGTTTATGTACGGTCATGGAGACTGGAAGGGTTACATACCGATAACCGAAGAGATATGGAGAGAGGAAACAGGAAGTATCCCGTGGATCGATGAAAACCTGGAAAAGAATATCCAGCTGCTTCGGGAAAAAGTTAAGACGGAGAACGGCCAACTGCACCTGGTAACGGCCCGGAGAAGATGCGATAACTCCATAAAGCAGAAGCTGGGGGAGAAACATCTGGAAAGGTACTTTGACAAAATCGTTATAGAGTCGGAGAAACATGAGCTGGACTATGACTTTTACATCGACGATAACCCCGGTCTCTATCCAAAACTAGAGAGTGGAAAGGTACAGCTGGTCAGGATTCAACCGTGGAACAGGGATAAACAGGTTCAGACACCGCACAGAAAAATAGGTAGTATCAGCGAATCAGTTGAGGTGATCCAAGATCTGGACTGAAAAATACAGGCCTTCAACACTTTCAGAGTACAGAGGTGCTTCCAGCGAGAAGGAAGAGTTGCGAGAGTGGGCTGAGAGCTGGGAGCAGGGCGATAAACCTGTGCTGCTGCACGGCCAGGCCGGGACCGGGAAGACTTCACTGGTTGAAGCATTGGCGAACGACCTTGGTTTTGAACTGGTTGAGACCAACGCGTCGGACGTCCGGACTAAGAAAAAATTGAAGGAGGAGTTGAAGGAGGCGACGCGTCAGGCCTCGTTTTTCGGCGGGAAGAAACTGATACTTGTCGATGAAGTAGATGGTATGTCAGGGAACTCCGACAGAGGTGGTGTCCAGGAGATAGGACGTATCATCGATGAGTCCCGTTTTCCTGTTGTGATGACAGCGAACGATGCCTACGATCAGAGCATCCGTTCGTTAAGAAACAAGGCGAAGGAGATCAAGCTGGATTCCGTGCATACTAACAGCATAGCGGCTTATCTGCGTAAGATTCTTGACAATGAAGGAATTGAGTATGAGGATGGTGCTCCTAAGAGGATCGCCAGGAGTGCCGGAGGCCAGATGAGGTCAGCGATAAATGATCTTCAGGCAGCAGCACTTGGGAAAGACAGGTTAACCGTTGATGACGTGAAGCAGCAGGCCTCACGGGATGAAAGACAGGAAATCTTCGATGCGTTGAAGATAGTGTTCAAGACCACGACAGGTAAGACTGCGAACCAGGCTACGCAGAATCTGGATGAGGACGCGGATACGTTCCTGCAGTGGATCCGTGAGAACACACCGAGAGAATATGAGAGAGATAGGGATCTGGCCCGGGCGTATCACTGGATTTCCAGAGCGGATCTGTTTAACGGCCGTATAAGGAAGAGGATGAACTGGAAACTGATGAAGTACGTGTTCCAGTTCTCCACCGTTGGAGTGGCTCTGGCCAAGGACGAGAAGTACAGCGGGTGGACGAAGTACCAGTATCCTTCGAAGATCAGGAGGATGGGAAGTTCCCGTGGCGCAAGGAACAGGCTGGACTCTATCTCAGGTAAGCTTGGAGAGAAGCTTCACATGTCGAAAAACGATGTTAAGGAGGACCTGCCGATGTTCGCTGACTTCCTGGAGAACTACGGAGATCTTCAGCACCAGCTGGAACTGGATGACGAGGAAGTCGAGTTCATAGAGGACTTCAGCTGAGGCACGGCGTCTCAATTCTTATGTCTGTGGACTGAAGCGTCACCGTTACACAGGGCTCCGTACTGTTGAACTCAACGCTTGTCCTGTAACCTTCCATGTAACCCGTCATCTTTCTGAAGTTCCGTTTCTCCTGTTCCGTTATATCTCCATCTCTTGTTATCTTCCCGGCCTCCTGTTTCAGGTTGTTCAAGTTCTTTGGCAGTTCATCCGTACTGAAATCCTGTGACTGCACATCGGCTATGACAGAGGATATAGCTATGGTTATCAGTCCAGCCACCACTGCAGAAACTACCATGAACTGTCCCTTCATCTGCTCCATCTCAGATTCACCTCGTAAGGTATGTATGTCCTGTTCATTATACCGGAAACAGTAGTTGTTGATATATCCGCCGGGTTGTCACGGCCTCTGAAAGTTACCTTGTCGCCTCGCAGCCAGTGGATCAGGGATGCGACAAGCTTCCGATCCTGCCCGCCGTACATGTTTTCGTAGCCTGCCACAGCCATTCTGTCTCCCTGAAAACCGGGGAAAGACGATCTAGTCGCTACCAGCTCCACATGCCTATCACCTACATAGGTAAAGCCTATGCACTCTCCCTCCGAACAGCCAGGGTTCTCCGAGGCAAGCTTCACATCAACAGCGTACTCTCTGTCAGCTATCCTCACCTTCTCGTAGTTGAGGTAGGGGCCGTCCCTACTGTCCTGGAAGTCTCCATCCCTGCCTACATCAACCATTATAGCCCTCGAGTTATTGCTGTTACAGTAGCTTTCAGAAGTTCCAAGCTCTGCGTTAAGTATTCCATAGACCTTCCCATCCGGGAACTCTATCTCTCCGTATCTTAATGCATCCGGGTCAGTGCCGTAACAGCTGCTTTCCGGCTTCCCCGGATAATTATCAGGGTCAACAGTTTTAAGCGATGAGTTAGTCCTGTTCCACTGTGAGAGATTGTAGTACTTTCCTGTGTTCTGGAAAACTGAGGGAACAGACTGTACAGTAGTCTCCGAGTTCGATATGACACCAGGAGAATACAGCTCTACATCGTTTTCTTCGCCGTTAAGGCCTTTGAAGTATGTCCTGACATCCTGAGAGCTTCTGGAATCCGAGAAACTTCCCTTTATCTCTCCTGTAGGCGGGTTCTCGTATCCCGTTTCAACCCTGTAGAAACCTGTTTGATCCATGAAACCTCCATCCTGAAACTGATCTGTGAAACCGGAAAGCACAAGCATAGAGCCGTCTTCACTCATGAAGTTTTTCACAGTACTGAGGTTTGATCCGTCGTTGATGTCTTCCACGCCAGCTTCGGTCCTGACAACAAGTACATTGAACCGTGAACCGTTTACCTCAGAGAAGTTAACCATATCAATAGAGGCAAATGTTTCAACGCTGTTCACAGGTTTTTCAAGCTCTTCACGGATCCTTACCGCCTGATCTGCCTTGTAGATATGCAGTTTCTCGTTGTTGACTCTTTCAAAGTCGTAGAAGTTGCCATCCCAGGAGAATATGTCTTCGAGGAAGTAAGGTCCTTCAGAGCTGGAGAACTGGCACCTGGTACCGTTGTCCACCCAGAGCGAATCGTAGTCTTTCTCACTGTTTCCTCCAGGATCTCTCGGGTCTATGTCCCCCAGGTAGATACTTGAGCTGTGGCCTGTTACAGGAGACGTGTTGGTCAGTACTTCGTACTCGCTTCTCGGAGCTACCTGCTCCAGTTCGTCCTCCGAGCAACCTCCGCTGACATCTGAGACATTGTCCAGTTGTTGTACGTGACGATCCCTGGGTAAGGTGTAGAAAGCTACCAGGTTCTGCTTTATAGGCAGGTTGGATACGAGACCAGAGACTTCCGCCTTTCTCTCGCTGAGAGTGGTGAAGGCTGTCTGCATGGAACCTGTTTCTCCATGGCTGAGCGCATGGTCGATGTACCCTGTGGATTTAAGCGCGTAGGTAAGGTCGTCAGCGGCTACCTGTCGACGGAAAGAGTTCCAGTCCTGGTTGTCCGGAATATTGAGGCCGCCGAGAACAAATATGAATACGGTTGCCACGGCCACTATCGATTCCAGAGCGTATCCTATACCTTTCCTTCTTACCATGCCAGCACCTCCATCCTTACAACTCCTCTGGACGTGCCCTGTGCATCAAGAGCAGCGAAACGGTTAATTTTTGTGACTGTTCCTGCATTCCCCGGGCGAGGACCGAAGCTTTTCAGATCGTTTTCCAGTATCACCGACGTACCCGGTTTTCTGAAACGGTTCTGAATCTTCTTCACGGTAAACGTATAACTTCCTATATCCAGGTTTCCTCCTGGCCCTATACCCCCCGAGTTTTTAAAATCCCAGTCATCCGAGACGTAGACGGTGTCGTAGACACTGTTATGTGCTGTTACAAGGAATCGGTATTTTGTTCCTGAAACTTTAAGACTTCCGTAGTGTACCCTGTTATTTGCTGTAGCGTAAGTTGAGGTATCAGGTTCAGTGATTTTTGAAGGTGAATGGGTCTTGATGAAGCTTTTGCTGGTCTCGACGATCGGCATCCACGTGAAGTTGAAGAAGTACTGATGTTCCGGTTCTCTAAGGTCTCTAAACTGGCTGTAGTTGAACTTGTTCTGTCCTGTAGTGGAGATAGAGTCAAGCTTGTCCATGGATACAATGTGGTAGTCCGAGGCAAGGCCGAACTCGGTCGTGTTAGCCAGTGTTGAACTGTTTTTCTCCCAGTTGGTTCCTCCAGCGCCAAAGCTGTGTCTCCCCGGTTCCGTGATCATCTGATTTGTCACCGTGTATATCTCCATGTTCCTCACTGACTGCTCTACATCGTTCTCAAACTGTGGTACCTTGTTAGATGCAACTGTTAGAGAAGCCATTATAACCAGTGTGAACATCAGCAGGCTTCCAAGAAACTCCAGTGTTGTCTGTCCCTTCAAGATTTTCTACAACCCCATTGGCCTGACTATCAGCATGAATGCGATGAACGCCACAGGAAGCATTATGATCGCGTGTTTGACACCTGCAGATGGACTTCCTTCACTTATCTGCCCGGCTACAGCCGCTGAACAACCTCCCTGCACTATCAGCATCGTGAACAGAAGTGACTTGTAGTACGCCATCTTGCCGTATGCGTAGTTCGTAGCGTAGGTACTCCCAAGATCCGAGACATTAGAAGGTATGAAACCGAAGATCTTGGCCGTACTGCAGAAAGGACGGGCAGCAAGTATATCCTGGCCGCAGAAGTTGGTAGGTCCTGAACTCCCACCGCCAAGCATGTCCCCTACTCCCTGCAGGGCACCTGACTCCTGACTTCCCAGGCCCAGCAACTGGGAAAGCATGACGTAAATACCGACAGTGATACCTATGAACAACAGGTAGATGATATACATTATGAACAACTGCTGTTTAAGCTTTGAACGTTTATCCTGTAGAACCTCCTTCAACTGGGAAGCATTGTCCGCAACTGATTCTATAGTCTCCGTAATGTTTCCTCCGCTCTCAAAGCTCTGTATAATAATGGAAAGAGATTCCTGTATAACCGGTGAATCGCTCATCCTACGTGAAAACCTTTCCATGACGTCAGGGAAAGGAATACCCCATGTTAACTGGTTGTAGACTTTCTCTATCTCAGAGTTCAAACGTCCGTAGTCAGTGTCTTTGGCCGATTCAAAAGACTTCAGTACTGTCATACCTCCTCTCTTCGACTCTGCAAGATCATTGAGGAATGAAGGAAACTGGTCTTCCATCTCACGTATAGCCCGGTTCTTCAGGAAGCTTAAAAGGCCGTAAGGCAGTACAGCAGTTATAAGACCGAGTATAACCAGTGATCCTCCAAACTGGACTGAACCACCCATGTATATAAACAGGCCTAAGATGCTCAGAACACCTCCAAGCCCGACAGAGGCAAATATGACCTTGTCCTCTACAGAGTAGCCGGCCTCGTACTCCTCCTCCTGGAAGAAGTCTATCATCTTATACCACCCGGCGACATGCCGTCAACAAGGATTATAAACATTGCGGATACAACAGGAAGGCCGAAGAAGACAGCAGCCACCTGTATATTTACAAGCAGGGTTGGAGATAGACTTGATGAGAAGGAACTTATGACTGCTGTCATCGAAGTAAATATTATAGATCCCACGATTATAAGAGTGATGTACATCTCTACCAGGAGTGAAAGCTGTTCCGAGAACTCTTTAATCCTTCTCTCGTAGTCGTCCATCAACCGGTCTGATCTTTCCTGCAGGAACTCCTTCAGCGAACCTCCTGTGGTTATAACATGGTTTATACCCCACATCAACTCCTTGAAGTCTTCACTCGGCGTCCTGTTCGCAGCTCTTTCCAGAGCCTCGCTTTCATCCATGCCAAAAGTTTCTATGTCACGTCGAATCTTTTCTGCTTCTTTCGACACCTCTCCGTACTCATCCACTTCTGCCAGGTTGCTGAAAACCTCAGGAAGGGAAGTACCTGTCCCTGCCAGCGTCGAAAGGTACATAGTGGCAAAAGGCAGCGTATCCCTTATCTTGGTGGCTCTGCTCTTCATGATTATACCTGGGTAAAGGTAGAAACCGCCGAAAGTAATCATAGACATGAATATACTGAGTATAAGCCCTGTAACTATACCTGCTGCACCCATCGACACCGAGAGCATCAGGCCGAAAAACACCGATGAAGCGGCAAAAACTGCTCCCGAGGTGAAGATCATCATGCTGATATACTCTGGCAGGGTCACCTTCACGTTAGCCTTGGAAAGAGTCGGCCTCAAACCTTCAAAATACTGTATAAGAGGGATAGCGAAGCTTCCCACGGCCCGGTAGCAGAACTCGGCGTAATCTTCAAGCATCCCTAGGTTCTAATTCCTTCTCCTGAGCATTAAATGTTTGCCCTACCTTCTCCATAACCTCCTTCGGCTCGGAGTAATACCGTGAGATTATATCACCGACCTCCCTGTAATGCTTTATCTGCTCCTCCTGCATATAGTTCAGGACGTGCTGCTTGTTCCTTAAATCTCTTTTCAACTTCTCATGCTCCATACCGCTCTGATCCGCGATATTCTTCAACAGCATAGAGTCATTCTCCAAAGTATATTCATCACTGTCAGGATCCCAACCGAAAACTTTGTTAGCCTCTATACCCTTCCTTTCATCGTACTCCATCACCTCATACAGCCCTGTGATACGTCTGATATACGTTCCCTCTCGCCTTATCCTCTTTATAAGCATGATGCAGTCCAGGGTCTCCACAAGGCTCGGAGAGAGATTAATAGGGTCAGTGGTAAGACGGTCCATAAGCATGTCCAGACTGTCAGCGTGGATAGTACTGAGGCCTGTGTGTCCTGTAGCCATCTGCTGGAAAAGGATGTAAGCCTCCTCACCACGGACCTCACCCACGATTATATATTCAGGGCGTTGACGCAGAGATTCCTTCAACAGGTTGTCCATTGACACCTCTCCACCGCCCTCAGCCGAGGAACCAAAACCGGAACGTGCGACCTCCGGCACCCAGTGATCGTGAGGAAGACGCAACTCCGGCGTATCCTCGATCGAAACAATCTTCTTCTCCGGCCGTATAAACAGTGACAGAGCGTTCAGCTGCGATGTCTTACCTGCACCGGTAGTACCGCACACCAGCGTAGACATACCGTGCTCAACCAGTGTCCACAGATAGGAAAGCATCTGCGCGTTCTCCGTCTCGAAATCCATCATATGCACAGGAGTCAGTGGATCCTCCGTGAAACGCCTGATAGTGAAGTTTGAACCCTTCCTTGCGATATCAGTCGCCAACGTGGCCTGTACACGTGAACCATCAGGAAGAGAACCATCCAGCAAAGGACTGGAAACAGATATACTTCTTCCACACCGCTGCGCAAGCTTCATGACAAAACTGTTAAGCTCCTCAGGACTGTTCCACTCCACACTCGTCTTGACAGATCCATACTCAGGATTCCTGTGATACGCATAAACAGGTATATCAACACCGTCACAGGATATATCCTCGATCTCAGTGTCGTTCATAAGAGGCTGAAGTTTTCCAAGCCCGGCAAAATCCCTCTTAGTATAGTACCTTACGACCTCCCTCTGCCTGTCATCCAGAGAAATATCGTACTTGTCAACTATCATGTCTATCTTGTCAGCCAGGTAATCATCCGCCTCCTGACCCTCTAACTGGCTGAAGTCCACGTCAAAGCTTCTCTCCATTATGTCCTGTATCCTTTCAACTTTATGCTCCAGATCCGGTGTCAGATCCGGTTCAACGACGTTATAGACCAGCTCTCCTGCTGCCTCATCCCAGGTTATATGGGCCCACGCGTACACCAGTTCTCCTTCATCAGGGTCCTCAGGTACAAGAGGATACCTGACATCCACATCACTCAGGTCCTGATCGTCCTCTGTATCCTCAACGTAACCTTCCCTGAACTCGCCCGGAACCGGGATCTCAACACCTTCAGTATGCCTTTTCTCCTTTTCTTCCTCGTCCTCTTCATACCATTCAGGGTGCTTCGCTTTCTGAAGACCCCGTATAATATTCAGCAAACCTGCACTGCCCATATTCAACCACTCCTCACAGACATTTTGTTACCTCTCTTGAAAATAGTTACGTCTCCACCCTCTACACTGCCCTCCAGATCATACCTGTGGAAACCCTTCAGGTCAAAACTGTAGGACCTATCAGTCATCTCCAGCACAAGGTCATCCCCCAGTTCAATACTGTAGGACTTTCCGGCAAGCGTATCCGGCAGCTCAACAGAGTACCTGCCGGAACCGTAACTACTCCGCGTATCGGCCTCCTTCAAAACGTTCATACCTGAAACCAGCTTGGACTGTATCATCTCTGCCTGGGCCGGCTCCGAAGTAGAGACAACCTCTACACGGTACTGGTTGAACAGCACTATAACACCTACAGCCACCATAAGGCCAAGTCCAAAAGTAAAGACCGTTTCAACCGCAAGATACTGACCTTTCAAAGAAAAACTTCACCTCAGATCAACGCTTACCACGTTCTTCACACGGTCAATACGTTCACCGCCTGGAAGCAGGTAGCCATCGTCACCTCTATCGACCTGACGCCCCTCGTTTGTGAAATGTATCTCGACCTCTCCATTGGCTTTACTTGCACCTATAGACTGAAGATCAATCTGTCTCAACTCCGCTCCCGAGGGAGTGCTCGCCTTCAGATTTCTGAACTCCACACGGTACCTTACCACAGGATTACCGGAAGAATCTCTCCTGACAGCGACCACGCCCGGCGTATTCACTCCCTGAATACCGTAATCACCGGACCCCACGGAAAGACCCTGCCTGTTACTTCCATGTATCAACCTCCAGGAACCTACAGGATACTGAGCGCCCTCGGCAAAAGTAGTCAATTCAAGATAGTTACCTGAAGAGTTAACCTCGATACCTCCATTACCAAGATCCAAAGTCACCGTGTCACTGCTTCCCTGACCGCTCCTAGCCACTGAAAGCATGGACTGCTCCAACCCAATCACCGAAGACTCAAGACTGTCAAGCTGAGACTGACTCTGCCTCTTCTCCACCAGAGGCACACCCCAGACATATGCAGAAGCAACTCCTAAAACCATAACACCGGTGATCATAACCGCAGTAACGGCCTGAGTCTGTCCCTTCATACATCCAACAATTACACATACTCATTAAAAAAGAACCGGAAAACACTACAGAGAAAAAGAAATGGGAAAAAGATAGGTAGGTTTAGTCAGCAGACAGGGCTGCTGGAAGAGGTAGGTTCACACTCCTTAGTCCACGAATTACTTCCTCCCTGCACGTTAACCTGCATACCCACGTACGTCGTGGCTTCAGGCCACTTGACATTAGTATCACACGTGTAGGACTCTCCAGGATCCAGGATCACACCTGTGCGGGAATCACTGAAACATGTCGCGGACGCGCCCGAAGCCTTATCTATATTGGCAAGAGGCAAGGTGCTGAACGGAACTGAGCTCCCTGATCCAGCCTCATCAGGGTAGTACTGTATCTGAAGCATTTTGGACGTGTTTATAGTGACTGAATCCTGCTTGTTGGTGATGGTAAGGTTCATCTCATTGTCGTTGTTCTTGCTTACGGCTGTTATCTGTATAGCTGTCTGCCGCGCCTTTGTATTGAACTGTGTATTTCCCTGGTCCGCGATGTTCTGGAACTGTGTGTAAACCACTCCGACCGCACCGACTGTTACAAGTAAGAGCAGCACGATCGCGATAACCGGTGTTATACCTTTGCGTTTCTCAAACATAGTATTCTCCTCTATAAAGTCTAGATGCGTTCCACCGGTTTATATAAGTTCCAGTAAGGTTTTCAGCGTTGACAGCGGCCGTCATGACTGAAACAGATATAGTTAGCCTGGACGCCGTAAGGCCCTGTCAGCTTGACATCAACAGTACTTCCTGTAGACGGGAAGCTCTTCGTGGTGTTAAGCCTTAAAACAGAGCCCGGATCCAGAAGCACTTTACTCTGTGAACCGTACCCGCTTCCACTTACATAGTCCCAGTCCTGAGGAATGCCGTCAAGATACATGTTAAGTGTTTTATTACCGTCCTCTTCAACTGTTAATGTACGGGAGCCAGTATTACGCAGGTCAAGAAGCAGGTAACCGTCTGTACCGTTCAAACCGTAGTCGAAACCTATCTCAGAGCTTTTCTGCCTATCTTCCTGGGTAAGCCAGTCATCAACACTGCCCTGCATATCATCCATCAGATCAGATATGAATATAGCTGCGGAAGAAACCGCGGTTATAGATATACCCAGCAACAGTACAGTTGCTACTACCTGAGAAACTCCTTTACTGCTCATCTGTCTTGTTAAACCGTTTACGGAGCTGTTCCATCCTGTCAGAGTTATCAGAGCCGAGATCAAGATCTGTTCCGGCACCTCCACTGTCTGAGGCCTCCATTGAACGCCCCGTATTCATTTCCTGGGAGGTATGGCCTCCTCTCTGCTGCGAACCCTGTCTCTGCTGTGGCTGCCCCTGCTGCTGTGACTGTGACCTGGTGTTGGAACGTGATACAAGCCCTTCCTTGTTCTGCGACGCGTAACTTTTCCTGAGACTTTCATTTATCTCGTTAAGGTGCTCTACTACCTGCTGATTGGACTGTCTCATATCCTCTGCTACATCATCCATCTTTGTCCCGATAGCTTCGGCGATACGTTGCTCCATATCACCAAGCATCTCCCCCTCCATATCCATCTCGGAGGCCTCCGTCAGCAGATCCATGAACGTGTTCATGTTGTCGATGACATCATCCATCTTGTGGGTCAGGTCCTCAACCGAGTTCTTCAGTTCATGGGTCGACTCGGTCATATCGTTGACGATCTTCTGATTTGACTTCATTATATCCAGGACGTCCCTCACCAGTTCATCATCAGCACCCCCTCCCTGAGAATTCTGCTCCTGTAGTTCATCTACCCTTCTTTCCAGCTTCCTTAGAGGGCCGACCGGGACAACCTCGTAATCATCACCGGCAGCCTTACCACCAAGCTCAACTTCGTCTTCAGACATAATTTTTTAGACCTCTATAACACCAAAAAATTGGCTTCCCCTGTATAAATAAGGCAGGGATGCAGAGAAACAGAGAGAAAAGGTCAGAGAAAAAAGGAGGTGGAAAAGAAGGAGGGAAGAAATTACAGAGACGGAAGATCACATCACTCCTCCCAGCCGAAAATCAGAGATTTTCTGAGAGGTTAGAAGATGTTCAGTTTTTCAACCCCACATCATCCCGCCCAGCCGAAAATCAGAGATTTCTGTGTGCGCAGAAACTGCAAAGCAGTTTCGAGTGGCGGGATTACATCATCCCGCCAGGCATGCCGCCTCCCATTCCACCTGGGCCTCCTGCTGGTGGGCCGCCAGCTTCTTCTCCGCCGGAGCCGGATGCGGAGATTACGTCATCGATTCTTAGAATCATCTCAGCTGCTTCAGAAGCAGAGGAAACGGCCTGTGTCTTTGTCTTCTGTGGCTCGACTACTCCTTCGTCGAAGAGTTTTTCGCTTTCGCCGGAGGTGACGTCGATTCCGGCCCAGGTCTCTCCATCGTCATGCTTGTTTCTGAGGTCGACAAGTGTGTCGATCGGATCGTATCCTGCGTTTTCACTCAGTGTTCTTGGAATTATCTCCAGTGCGTCAGCGAATGCGTTGATCGCGAGCTGTTCTCTTCCTCCTACGCTGTCTGCGTAGTCTCGGAGTTCTTGGGCCAGTTCGACTTCTGTTGCTCCTCCTCCTCCTACTACTCTTCCGTTGCGGAGAGCGGAGCTTACGCCGCCGATTGCGTCTTCCATCGCTCTCTCGATTTCATCCACTACGTGTTCTGTTCCTCCTCTGATAAGGATGGAAACGCTTCTGGCTTCCGGACATTCCTGTACGAACGTCATGGAGTCACCACCGACTTTTCTCTGCTCTACTGTTCCTGCATTTCCCAGGTCTTCTGATTCTATTTCGTTAATGCTTGTTACGATGTTTGCATTGGTTGCACGGGCAAGCTTGTCCATGTCGTTGCTGCTTACTCTTCTTACTGCGTATACTCCTTTCTTGGCCAGGTAGTGCTGTGCGATGTCGTCGATTCCTTTCTGACAGAGGACTACGTCCGCTCCTGCGTCATCGAGTGATTCAACCATCTCCTTGAGCTGTTCTTCCTCCTGTTCTACGAAGTTCTTCATCTGGCTTGGGTCAGATATGTTGATTTCTGCGTCCGTCTCGGTTTCTTTTACTTCGATAGCAGAGTCAAGCAGTGCGATATTTGCATCGTCAACTCTATCTGGCATTCCACCGTGGACTTTCTCCTTGTCAAGGATGACGCCGTTCACAAGCTCAGTGTCCTCTACAGATGCTCCTTCGTTTTTCTCCAGCTTGATCATGTCCCTGTCGATAACGAACTCGTCGTCTCTTTCCTCTGCTACGCCTTTCACGGCGTCAACAGCTACTTCGGCAAGGTAATCCCTGGCCGTCTCAGCGGATTTACCGGTCATGGCCGTCATAGCAACCTTCTGAAGCACGTCATCGTCAGAAAGATCGACATCTTCAGCTATATCGTCCAGTACCTTATCAGCTCTCTCACGGGCCAGTCTGTAACCCTTTGTTATCACTGTTGGATGAATCTCCTGATCCAGCAGGTCCTCAGCCTGCTTCAGAAGTTCGCCGGCAAGTACGACAGCAGTAGTGGTTCCATCGCCGACCTCTTCCTCCTGTGTCTCGGCGACCTCAACCATCATCTCGGCCGCAGGATGATCCAGATCTATTTCTTCCAGTATCGTTACACCGTCGTTTGTCACCACGAGATCGCCGACAGAATCAACCATCATCTTGTCCATTCCTTTCGGACCCAGCGTGGTTCTCACGGCTTTTGAAACAGATTTACACGCGTTAATATTGTTTTCCTGAGCGTCTTCTCCAGTAGTTCTTTCCGCATCTTCAGACATTATGAAAACCGGTTGACCACCTAGTCCTGCCATTAGTTAATTCACCTATTTTTATTGATGTATGTAAAAATATTAAAAGTTGCCCTACCCTCTGAGCTCACCCCGATATTCCCGCCTGAGATTTTCTGTATCGGCATGTTCAGCATGCCCCCTCCAAGACGCGATCGACTGCCGGAGCTCTTGAAAAGAAAGCTCGCCATTCTTCAGCTCTCCTTTTTGTCTGCTCAATCTTCTCTTAAACTTCAACTTGTTTCTTTTCCTAAGCAGTAGGTAATGTGGAAAAACCCTGTAACCGAGAAAAGTAGCTCCTTTCTCGATAGGCTCCAACGTAGTTTTAGAATCCGGCAAATCCAGTTCCAGTTCGCTCTCGAGGTAGCCCTGCATCGCATCCTTTAAACCGTGAAGCCTGTTCTTTGAATCTGATAAAAGGATGAAATCATCCATATACCGGATATAATAGGATGCCTCCAAAGACTGTTTCACAAAGTGATCGAATCTGTCAAGATAAATATTTGCGAAAAGCTGAGAGTAGAGGGTGCCAATCGGCATACCTTTATTTTCTCCTATGTTAGAGCTATAATTTTCCAAAAATTTCTTCACTAACCACAACACTCGTTCATCAGAGACTTTTCTGCCTACCTCCTGAACCAAAATACTGTGATCAACAGAGTCAAAGTAAGCCCGAATATCGCATTTAAGATAGTAATCCGTATCCTGTTTCCGCATAAAGCCTTGAAGCCTATCAACACCTGCATGAGTACCCTTGTTAGGCCTACAGGCGTAAGTATCGTAAATAAACCGTTTCTCGAATATCGGTTCTAAAACTCTGTGAAGGCTTCTATGAACTACTCTATCCCGGAAATAAGGCGCCGAAATCTCTCTTTCCTTAGGGTCAAATAAAGTAAAATTCTTGAAACCTTTTGGACAATAACTTTTCGACTCAAGCTGCCTTGACAACTCCAAAATATTCGATTCCAGATCACTGGAAAATTTTACAACCTTCTCCCTTGAACCGTTTACCTTTTCGAGCATCTCTATAACCTTTGTAAAGAGACTCGAAGGAAGAAATACTTTGGAAAAGATCTGAAAACTTTTTCGGCATAAAAATTCTATTTTATCGCTGGGCTTCGGCGTTCCCTCAAAGAAGTTTATTGATTGAGGTCATCGGTACTTGCCGTCGCACCAGCAATTGACTGATTTTCGCCCTTTGGATCTTGGGCAGGGAAGAATCGCATCCTTAGGATGCTCAAACCCCTAAGTGAATAGAGGTAGGCCGCAGTTCTCCCTCCTTACAGGCTTTCGCCTCCGCAACCCGTAGGTTGGAAAGATCTTCACCCTCACAGACAAAACGCTGTTCAACCACCAAGCAATTTGCTTGATGTTCGGGAGGACACGAAACTCTCCGAGTTTCTAGGTCCAGAAAACGCTACGGCGTTTTCGCACAACGGAACCCGATGGTCCAGCGCGTGTTCGATGGCGCGTTGTGCAGGAGCGCCGAGAACACGCCTGCGTCCCGGCCATCGCCCCAGTGCCCGCCACGTTGCACGGCAGAGACGTTATAGTACTCACCGTTACCCAAACTTCCTTCTCCATAGGTCTGATCGCCGTTCAGGTAGATACGGCCGATACCCTGATCGGCGTTCCAAGTAGAGTTCGTACCAGAACTTGAAGGCATACCATTCCAGGAAGTAATCTCGTTTAACTCGTTCCACGCCTCGTTACCCGGATTACCGTTCACACGTGGAGACTGGTACTTCCCGTTCAAGGTCTTGAAACTGTTACTTGTCCACTCCCAGACATTACCTGAGAGATCCCAGACTTTCTCACCGTTCGCCAACTCCAATGTACGCTTTGTAGCATTACTCTGGCTAGGATCAGGATTCGGCCCATTGTAACTTACAGAGTTACTGTTCCCTGTGTTACCTGAATACAGGCCTCCACCACTGCTGATCGTGGAACCAACAACTCCGTCAGCCCAGTTATCAGGGTTGACAGCGGCCTGATGGGCTACAGCCATCCACTGCCTGCCGGAAACCAGAGAAGCGCCGATACTACGACACTTCTTCATTGCCTGTGTCTGGTTGATGTTCCTGTAAATGCTGACTCCAGGCTTGGAAACCGGTGTACCGCCACTATTCCTCGCCTCATACTTCATCAAGTAAAAATCACTCATGCCCGAAGTATCCATATACCTGTCCGGAGTCTTCGAAACATCCACGAATACCCATTCACCGTTACCAGGCTCTGCTTTTTCTGTGTTGAGTTCTATGTTGCCTGTGATTGTTCCTTCTGCTACGAGGTTGTTGAGGCCGCCAATATCGTAGTTGACCTTGCTACCGACCTTGTTCCTGGTACCGGTCTGGGCCAGTCCAATCACACCGAAGGAAGACTTCTGACCGATCGGCAAAGTCTTACCTGGTTTAACAACCGTCTCCGTGTTTCCATCCTCGGAGACCAAGGTTACTTTATCGATATGTATTTGATCCATGCCCTTATTCCTCAAAACCATCTGAAAACCTGAACCGGTAAAACCACTCTGAACAAAACCCAGATCACCCTGCTCAAAACCACTAGACTGAATTTCAGCCTGACCCTGAATCGTAGTAAAAATACTCCCACCAACAATAGCAATCACAAGAAGCATCCAACCATAAGTGGTCAAATACTCAATCGCAGACTGTCCTTTCGAAGTTCTCAAAGATCGTGTGTGTAACACTTTGATAATTCACCACCTTGAAGTGATAGCAATGACGTAACTGTCATAAATACTCCTTCCCGGCTTCAGCATTTAAACTTTAGGCAAGTCAGTCAACACGATCCTCCAGTTCTTCCTGTAGAATCCGGGAGATTGTTGCTCCATCTGCTTCAACCTTCTGCTGGAGGACTCCCATCAAAGGGCCTTGTGCGTGCATACCTTGCTCCTCCACCATATCGGATTTCTCGTCCAATACTTCTCGAACTTCTTCACGGATCTCTTCTTCTACCATTTTGGAGTTGAGAACTGCTTCTATGGCTTCTTCCGGATTCTTGTCTGCCAT
>JBDGSL010000078.1:0-19883 GCA_042217555.1 Candidatus Nanohalobium sp.
AGAGAATATCCAACAATTTTAGCAAACACGGAAATGGATTAGTGAGATCCAACCCTCCTTTCTCGCGACGCACGCGCCCGTGACTATAACCGCCATCCAAACAAGATCTTATCCGCTTCAAACAGTTACCTGTAACTTCTTTAACCAGGCATAACCAGCATTTTAGACGGCTCCGCGACGCGTCGCCGTTGGTAAAGCTTATGAAGTAGAGGAATCACTGTTCAAACAGGATGAACAAAGCCTGGATTCGGGCAGTAAAGGAAATGGATGAACGACCACATCCCAACCTCCAGAAACAAGTATATCTTAACATACAGGCTCTGGAAACCAGGAAAAACCTGAACAAGTTATCCAAGAAACAGTGGAAGAAACTGATCTCCGAAGTAGTCCAAAACCAAGGCATCAAGACTTACCCAGATAGATACCCGTTCGAAAAAGAGGAACGGATAAGCGTGGTAACCGCAGACAGAGACAACAACACTGAAGAAGTCTTCACAGGAAAACTCAAAATACCAGAAAAGTACCGGGAAAAAGACGCAGGAACAGAACAAATCTACTAACACAGAGGTAGCAGCCACAAAAACCAGACTGAGGCTGTGATAAAAACCTTTTTATCACAGAAACCATGGACAGAGAAAGCTTACTGACTGTCATAACCGACATAGACGGCTGGGAAGAACTCCCGATCGAGTTCAAGGAGTATATTAACCAGTTGGAAAACTCCGACAACTCATACAGTACAGACACAGTAGTAGTAGTCAACTACATCAGATACTTGGAAAAGATAGACTTCGACCCTCTAAGCAGCGAACCATGCCCCAACATATACGAGGAAGATGCAAGCTTCCCTCTCTCACAGTTCTTGGACTACGCTGAGAAGAAAGCAAACCAGAGAGGATTTGAAAGCTCCAACAGCAAAGTCCGATTCAAATATTTCCTCTACATCGCACTACGCAACTACCTAGAAGCACTCGACGAGGACGAAAAGATAGAGGAACTACCGCCCTCAATGAAACTACAGAAACCCAGCAGCGAACCACCAGTCCAAGCACCAGAAGAATTCAACCTAGAATATGGAGAAGATACAATAGGTAAAGTAGAACCTAGAAACAACATCAAGATAAGAAAAATTGAAAGAAAGCAAGAAGAAAAGTAGCTAACAAATTACAGTAACATTCTCAGTACATATCTTAAAACAAGAACCGAGATCCTGAAGTACTAGGACAAGATGTAAAAGAGTAGCCGGTCAACGCTTACATACCTCTGCCCACCGAAATATAGCCGTATATGCGGCGTCCGGGATTTTGAAAATTGGAAATTTTCTGCTAAACCCGGAACTTGCAGCGCTGAAAGCGATGCGGTGCGCAGCATTTGAACCCGAATGCTGCTTCAAGCATGCGACCTCAAAAAGGTCGATGCGGCGTCCGGGATTTGAACCCGGGTCACCGGCTGACTTCTGGATAAACCCGGTGGAGAAAAGTGCGTTCGCCGAGGGCGAATGCTCTCTTGCGTGTCCACCTGAGCGTAACCAGTGGAAGGCCGGGGTCTTAGCCACTGGACCAACGCCGCAGATTGAAAATCTGCTAAGTAGCTGAAAACTCTTTCGAGTTTTCAAACGCTGCAAAACTTCTGAAAGTTTTATCACGCACGAAGCTAGGTTCGTGCTTCAAGCAACTTGGAAAGTTGCGTCACCAGAAGCCATTCATCGAATGGCTTACGGGTAATCTGTGTTTTATGTGTTATTTTCTTAAAATGGTCTGTGGTGTCTGGTTTTTTGAATCTTCCAGTCTATTTTCTGTGTATGGTTTCTGAAGATTTTCTGGAGGAAAGGGCTGAGTCCGCGGCTGAAAGGCTTATTGAGGTTGAAGTTGAGGGTCGTGGTGACCGGACTGTAAAGGTGGATAAGAGGAACAGTTTTGATGAAAAGCTTGAGAAGGATATTGAAACGGATGAAGGTGTCTGGAGCAGGGAGGAGGTTGAGTACCTGGTCAGTAACAGGCAAAGTATGAGTAATGATGAGATGGAAGAGTTCTTGAACCGTGAGTCTGATTTCCAGGAGAGTGGTTTCGAGCGTTTCTCTGAGGCCGAGGAAGAACTGGTTATGCGTAGTTTTCCACGGGAGGATGCTGAGGAGATAGCCGGGCAGCTTGACAGGCCTGTAGAGGAAGTTGAAAAGAAGATAAAGATGCTGGGACTGGGCAACAAGCTGGAGTAAAAAATTTATGGGTAGAGAAGAGATCCGGGAGAAGGCTCTGGAACGGACGAGGAAGCAGCTAGCTGAGACTGACCGTGTGAAGCTGATGGTTAAAGCGGTGAAGAACCTTGACCGTGCAGCCAGTTCCTGGACTGAGGATGTTGAGGCTTTCAGGGACTGGTACTCGCTTCACTTCCCGGAGCTTGAAAACGAGATACAGGACGATGAACAACTGGTGAAGATACTTTCCCGTGAAGTTGACAGGAACAATCTGAAGTCGTTCAATGAGATGGCAGAGGAGTCCACAGGAATGTACCTGGGAGAGGAAGACAGGAAGATGCTGCAGGACTTTGTTAACTCGCTTGAAGAACGCCTGGATCTGAAGCAGAGACTGGAGCAGTACGTCCACGACATAGCCATGGAGGAGATGCCGAACACTTCCATCCTGCTCGGGCCTGTACTGGCAGCGAGAATGGTGAAACTGGCAGGAGGACTTGAAGACCTTGCCAGGAAACCCTCGTCCACGATCCAGGTGCTTGGAGCGGAGAAAGCACTGTTCAGACATCTGAAAGAAGGTGGAAACCCGCCGAAACACGGTATACTGTTCCAGCACGAGTACGTTAAACGTTTACATCCGGACAGCCGTGGGAAGATGGCGCGTTTCATCGCAAACAAGACTGCGATAGCAGCAAGAATCGATCAGTACGGAGACAAGGAGAAAGGAGAAGCACTTAGAGAAGAATGCAGAGAAAAATTTGAGGAATTAAAAGAGGAAGAGTAATATGAAGGAAGTACAGCCAGGGATATACAGGGAGGGCGACAACCTGTACACGGTCAACGCAGTTGAAGGAAAAGATGTCTACGGCGAACAGCTTTACAGCCGTGAAGACAGAGAGTTCCGGGCCTGGCACGGCAACAGATCGAAAGCCGCAGCCGCAGCACTCAACGGAGTAGACCTGGAGATAGAAAGAGACGACGAAGTACTGTACCTTGGAGCCTCAACAGGTACAACAGTCTCCCACTTCTCAGATATACTTGAAGACGGCTTTATATACGCAGTAGAGTACTCTGAAACTGTTATACGTAGCCTGGTGAACCTGGCAGAGCAGAGAGAGAACATAGCGCCGATACTTGGAGATGCAAGAAACCCGGAAGAGTACTCTGACCTGGTGAGAAAAACCGACATCGTGTTCCAGGACATATCCCAGAGCGATCAGCCAGAAATATTCACAAAAAACGCAGAGAAATACCTGAAAAAAGATGGGACAGGCCTTCTAGCAGTAAAAGCACACTCCATATCCACATCAAAAGATGAGGAACAAGTTTTCACCGAAGTAAAACATAAACTGAAGGAAAAATTCGATATAAAAGCTGAGAAACGGCTTGAACCCTACGAGAAAAACCATCTCTTCCTCAAACTCAAGTGGTCAAGTTGAAAGTCATGGCCCAGGGAACATTCGACATCCTCCACCCGGGACACCTTCACTACCTGGAGAACTCGGCCAAACTCGGAGACCGGCTCACAGTAGTGATCTCACGGGACGCCCGCACAGAGAAAGAACTCCACTTCAACGAAGACGAAAGAAAAAAAATGGTGGAAGCACTGCAGGTCGTCGACAGAGCCGTACTCGGATCAAAAAAAGACATATTCACAACAGTACAGAAGATCGACCCCGAACTGATAACACTCGGATACGACCAGGGATACGACACAGAAAAAGTAAAGCAAAAAGCCGAAAAAGCAACAGGCCACAAAATCCAGGTAAAAAGAATCTCCAACCTGAAAAACTACTCCTCAAGCAATATAAAAAACTAGAAAAACCCCTGTTTCCCCTCTCCTTTTTTCTCTCCTTTCTTGAAGGAATGGCTTTTAATTCAAACACCTTCCATACACCTTCTATGAGGAGTCAGCAGTGAAGGCACAGAGCAGCGTAGAATACCTTGTCACATACGGATGGATGCTAGTAGCTGTAACAGTAGTCGGAGGAGTCACATACCAGTACATAGACTCTGGATGCAGCCTCCAAGTAGACAGCACGGAAGGACCCTTCCCACGCATAGTAGACGTCGGCAAGTTCAACAACCAGACACTGGCCTTCGAACTCTACAACCCGGACAGAGACACACAGAGAATAGACCACATAAACTTCACAGAAAACGGAGAAACACTGGCAAAAGTAGACGTCAACAGAGAAGTACTCGGCAGAGGCCGGATGCAGATACGGTCAAACCGCTTCAGCCAATCCAAAAACTGCAACACATACAAACTTCAGATAAACTACGGTGGAAACCTCAACCTCGTATCCCAGGCAGAACTGAAAGGACAGATCAAACTCTACGAAATACTCGCATCACTCACCGCAAAACCCTTCGCACCCAAAACAGGAGAAAACATAACCTTCAACGCCTCCAACACCGAATCCACATACGACATCAAAGAATACAAATGGAAGTTCGGAGACGGGGAAACAGGATACGGAAAAACAGTCAACCACAGCTACACCCACGAACAGACATACCAGGTAAAACTCACAGTCACAGACGAAAGAGGCCGAACAGACACAGAAACACTCAACATATACGTCGGAGGAGTATTCACACGAAAAGGAGGAACACTCCCCAAAATCGGGATAAGCAACACACTCGCCTCCACCTGCATAGGAAACAACTGCACCAACACAACCTCACAAGACCAAACAGCAGTAAGCCGCAGAGGAGACTACATAGAAGGAACACTCCTCACAGACAAAATACTCAAACTCAACACAGACATGTGCATAACCTCCAACAACTCATTCAACCAAGACCAGGGATGCCCCAAAACACGAAAAGGAGAAGACAAACCACTCACCACACAAAACTACAAAATGAACGGCAGCCTCAAAGCACCAGTAATAAAACCCAACCAAACCCAACTCTGCATAGGAAACAACTGCTAAAAAACACCTATAAACCAAGAACACACAACAAAAAAACATGAAACACACCAAAACCCTCCTCACCACAGCACTCATACTCCTCACAGCAACCACAACAGCAGAACTCAACTTCAAAACACAAAACCCCATCAACTTCCACAGCAACATAAACATGCAAAACAACCAGATACAAAACCTATCCACCCCCGTAAACTCAAACGACGCTGTTAGACTCCAAGACCTTGGAAACTACGTCAACAGAAGTGGGGATACTATGAATGGTTACCTCAACATGAACGGTAATAACATAACTGCTGTTGACAATCTTAAAACAGGAGGTCAGAACATTACAGTCCGAGACACAAAAAACAATCAAGATATCATGCGTTTAAAACAAGGAGGAAACATAGAAATACCGAACGGAAACCTTGACATGGGTGGAAATTTGGTAAGCAATACGGGAAAGGTGGGAGGTGCAAAGGCGAGAAATTGGGGATTTGAGAGCCCCAGTGGTAAGGAGAAGATTGATTCAGGAATACCTGGGTGGAGAGTGGAAGAAGTATCTGGTACCGATATACAGAAGAGAGGGGGTAATACGGAATCTTTCTCATTTGGATTTGAATCCTGTTGTAACCCTGTGGGGGACGGTGCAGGTGGTGGAAGTACAGGCCAATGGGATGTCTACAAGACCTTTTCAGGCAATTTTGGAGACAGATGGTTTAACGCATCTGTTAAAGCCTATGTTAATGCTGATGTTGACGGCGTTGGCAGCTGTAGTTCTGGAAATGTCTGGGTAGGTGAGAACGGTGCTAGGATAACTCTTAGAGCCTATGATAGCTCCGGCAACCAAATAGGTATAAAGAGAGGTCATTGGACGGCATGGCATGCCAAGAATACTGCTGGCATAAGTGGTGATGGAGATAAAACAACGAGTGATGTGTCTAAGGTAATTAAAATATACAATCGTTATCATCTTCCTTCAGGTACAAAAAAGGTCAGAGTAAACTTGAATGCTGGAGAAAATAGCAACTCCTGTACTTCTGAAACCAGTGAAGCAATTGGAAATGCCGCTACTTACTTCGATAGTTTTGAATTGGACACCAAAGCCGACTGGACAGATTACGGCGGTAGAGAATCTGTATTTGTCGGAGGCGGCAACCTCGACATGAACGGCAACAACATCGCACTCAACGGAGGCTACCTCTCAAATGATGGTGACAACGAAGGAATAACAATAGACAACTCAGGGAACGTACAGGTACCAAGTGGAAATATTGGCCTTTCGGGTGATTTTCTTTTCCATAGGAGCACCAATTTTACCCTCCAGCAAAGTGGTGGAGATGACAAACTGGTCTTCTGGGATGAATATCGCAGTCGGCGGCTTATGTCTCTTGACTATGATGAAAGTGGCCCGCTTAAGCTCACCAATACGGCTCTCGACATGAACGGCAACAACATCAACAACGTCAACTCGATAGAACTCAACTCTCAGGGAGAAATCCAGACCGACGGAACGAACGCGATAACGATTGATTCAGGGCAGAACGTAGCGATTCCGAACGGCAACTTGGATGTTTCCAGTCCTTCCAACTCGGATCATACCGTGGATGTCGGCGGTTCAATGGGTGTGGAAGGAAACCTGGATTTAAACTCTAACGCGATGAAGAATGTTGACTGGTCGAACAGTGATAATCCTAACACAGACAATCAGGGTTTGACTAATGTCTTAGGTAATGATAATACGGCTGGAAATGACATAGTTATGGATGGCTCCAATAATCTGTATTTCGGAGATTCAGGGGATTCTGGCCGAATTCAGGCCCGGCTCCACAATAATCAGAGGTTTTTAATGGCTCCATACGACGATGGTTCTGAACAGTGGGGGAGAGAGTTTGGATATTCTAGTGGGACAAATCAATGGTACGTGGAAAATGGTCTAGATATCAAAACAGGTGGACTAGACATGAACAGCAACGATATCAAGAATATTGATGAGATAAGTGAGCCGCGTAGGGCGGCTTCGATGAACTCGGTATTCCATGACTCTTTCGAGGATAACAGTCTTGGAAACTGGGCACGTGTGGACACCTCTACAGGAGGCTCGGCAACAGGTATCGGGACCGGAGGACAGGTCGGTGCGAACCCGATCGGCGACTATCTCATCAACATGGAGGGTTTGGATATGATCGAGTATCAGGCCAATATCGATCTTTCCAGCCTCGATGATCCGGTTTTAAGCTTTTACTGGGCGTGCAGGAGCTGTGACAACGAGGGAGGGTATTTGGAAATATCTCAGGATGGCGGGTCTTCCTGGACGCAGATCGAAACTTTCAGGCCTCAGACAAACTCCGGGGGTGGTAACTCCAACTTCCAGTACGAGGAGGTCGACCTATCCGCTTACGGCGGCCAGGGAGATATCAGGATCAGGTTTAAGGGAAGCCCGGGAAGCGGCGACGACTTTGCGGTTGACAACATCAATATACACGGTGAGAGAGGTCTCTTGACTAAGAGTTCGAAGACTCGTGTTTCGCAGAGGAGCACACTAGTAGCCGCAAGCAGAATCGACGCCGGCGGCAACCATATAACAAATGTTGCAGACCCGAATTCCGCCCAGGACGCAGCCACTATGTCTTGGGTCAATAATAATGATGCCTCGGGCGCTTCCCTCGGGACGAAGGGTTGGACGTCGTGGTCGGTCGGGTCCCTGTCGGCGAATGCGACGTGTTCGGCCGGGGAGGTAGTGGTGGGGGTGCGTGTGGGTGGCAGGTCGTTGGGGGGGAGTTGCGCGGATGAGAGTCCGACGCAGGCGTCTTCGTGGTGTGTAAGTGTGCAGTGTGCCCCTCTACAGTAGCTATTCCCCTTTCCGGTTGGTTGTGGGGCGTGGGGCGACCCTGTTCAGGGGAGATGGGTTCCCGCCCCTTTGCCGGGATGGGGAACGCGTAGCGTAGGGTTTTGAACAGGGCGTGGTACTGGGATGGATCGACCAATATTGATTTGGTGGATGGCGGCAACGTTGAAATCCCGAACGGCAACCTTGACATGAACGGCAACAACATCCAACTCAACGGCGGCTACCTCAGCAACGACGGCAGCAACGAAGGAATAACAGTGGACAACTCAGGGAACGTACAGGTACCAAGCGGAAAACTGGGTGTGGGAACTTCACCGTCAGCATCTTTGCACATAGCAGGTCAGGATAATTCACCGGTATTGTTAATCGAGCCAGATTCTATGACGGGTGAAACGTCCAGGATAAGGTTTTCTGATCCTGATGGGGGAACGGGGAATATGAATATAGAATATGCTGATGATGGTGCGGCCAGTCTCTCCGTCACAGGAGGCGGTTTGGATGTTTCCAGTCCTTCCAACTCGGATCATACTGTGGATGTCGGCGGTTCAATGGGTGTGGAAGGAAACCTGGATATGAACGGGAACAATATTAATTCGGCTGGGTCAGTAACTGTTCAAAATAGTTTCCAGCTTCCGGTGGGGACAGATGCTTACTGATTTCTTGAGGGATTGGTCGCTAAGGTTTGCCGGGAGGAGGGAATCAGTGTTCTGCGTGGAAGAATTACCGGATTTTTAATGTTGCGGTTGTTGTGAAGTAGTCCAAAGTGATTTAATTATGCAGGTTTAAAACGGGTTTATGTCTGAGGTTGATGTGCCTGATGATTCTTTGGAGGTTGTGAGGCAGAGTGTTTCCAAAGAGAAGAGGATTGTTCAGAGGAAAATTGAGAGATATGAGAAGAGGGTTGAGGAGTTTGAGGAAGAGTTTGACATGGATTCAGAGGAGTTTGTGGAGAAGTTTGAGTCCGGTGAGCTTGGTGATGATCAGGAATGGTTTGAGTGGAAAGCGAATATTCAGGCTTTGAAACGTTTGAAGGAGAGGAAGCAGAAGCTTGAGAAGGCAGGTATTGAATGATCTCCAGTATCTGGCGGAAACTTGACTCCCTAGGCTATATAGTTGAGGAGCAGGATATCAGTTTTGAGAGGATTGATGAGGAAACTTTCCGCATAGATGGAAAGATAGTGTTCGCTAACGGTTACTCTCTGGAGTTCATGGAGTACAGCTCTCCGGAAAACCATGATTATAGGTTCCATTTAATGGACGAATCGGATAACCTGGTGAAGAGATGGGATAACGCACCGCATCACGAAGAACTGGAGAACTTCCCGTTCCATGTCCACGTTTCTGAAGATAAAATTGAGCCTGATAAGCAAAGAGAACTTGTTTCAGTCCTTGACGAGATTGAGAAGATAATTGTAGAGAACCTGTGAACTGGCCGAAAATTAACGTATCTAAAATTTGCAGTTGGTGTGAAATGGTTACAGGTTTTCTTTTCTGAGTTCTTCAGGTCTGTGAACCGTTAGTTCTTCTATCTTGTTGAAGTGGGAGATGTTTTTCGTGACTATTTCTAGGTCTTCGGCAAGTATTATTGAGGCTATGAGCAGGTCCATGTCATCGATCATTTGGCCTTTCTCTTCAAGTGCTGCTCTTTTTCTCCAAATTTTTCGGAGCTTTTGGAGGTTGTCTGAAGCACCTGTAGGTGTTGTTTCAGTTCTTCTATGTCTTCTCTATGTTCTTCTGTTTTAGTGGATTTCTCAGCTCCGTGGTAAAGTTCCGCAAGTGTTATAGAGGTTATGGCTATTCCTTCTTCAAAACTTTGGATAAATTCTTCTGTGTCTTTGTCTCCGCGTAGAAAGTTGATGATGACATCTGTATCGAAGACTTTCATCGGTTAAATCGCCGGGATTTGCCCTCTCTTTTTTCGTAAATTTCCTTTTTCATCTCTTCGAGGCTTTCTCCCTCCTTTGTCTCGTAGTCAGACCAGGCTCCGGCTAGTTTTTCGAGTGATTCCTTTGAGGCAACTTCAGATCGTATCTTCTTTAGTTCATTCTCTATTCTATCAAGTCTAGAGTTTATACTGGCAGTAACCATGTCTAAGTTTGGGTCAGCGAAATATTAAAATCTGGTGGTTAGGAAGTTATCAAATAAGGATTGCTTTTTGCAGGTGGGAGAGAATTTTGGCACGGCGGTAGCAGTTCCCGAGAGCGATATCAGTTTTGATGAGTACAGGGATTGTCCTTGAAAGGTTTGAAGTGCCGGGGAACGTGAATGAGCAGACGGCTGAAAAGTACAGGGAGCTGTTGGAGGAGGCTGAAAACAGGGATTACCGGATAGTTTATGTCGCGGTTGGTGTGAGGTAGCCAGAAGCGGTCGGAAGTTTTTTATGGAAAAGAATTTTATCCTTCAGGTACTGAATTCTGTCTATGAGTAACCGAAAAACTAAACACCGCAAAGCCTTCGAAGAATTCGCCGAGAAAGCTCAGGAAGATTTGGGCGATTCTTTGAAGAAACTGGTGTTGTACGGCAGTGTGGCCCGTGGAGAAGAGTCTGAGGGGAGTGATGTGGATGTGTTCGCCGTGGTTGAAGAAGGTCTTGAAGACGAGCTTTACAGTTTGGCGGCAAAGGCAGGGAGGAAACACGAGGTGCATTTAGCCGTTATAGTTAGGAACCCTGAGGAGTACGAGTTGGTTCGGGACTCGTACTTTACGCGGGAGGTGATGGAGAGTGGCGAAGCAGTCATCTAATCATTTGGAGATTGCAGAGGAAATGTTGTCCGATGCCCGGTTCAACCTGGAAAACGATCGCTCTCTGAGAACAGTAGAGGACAGAGCGTTCTACGCCATGTACCACGCCGTCCTGGAAGTCCTGGAGGAACTGGATTACAATCCAAGCTCCCGGTCCAGCACTATTGCCTTGTTCGGCAGAGAAGTGGTCCATGAAAGAAAACTGGTTGATGCGGAGTACCACAGTATGCTATCGAAGTACCAGGCCAAGAGGCAGGAAGCAGACTACGAAAAAGTATTTTTAGACGACAGAGAAGACGCCAGACAGTTCCTTGAAGACGCGGAAGAATTCGTAAAAACCATCAAAAAACTATTACCGATTGAGGAAAACCGATGACATCCAGGCATCGTGAAGCTTTTGAAGTGTTTGCAGAAAAAGCCGAGGAAGAACTAGGTGATTCTCTGAAAAAGCTGGTTTTGTATGGTAGTGTTGCCCGTGGAGAAGAGTCTGAGAAAAGTGATGTCGATGTCTTTGCTGTTGTTAAATCTGAGGAGGAGAAACAGGTTTTGAGGGACTTAGCATTCGAAACCGGTTTAGAATACGAGGTATCTTTCTCTCCTATAGTAAAAACTGAGGAAGAGTATTTAGAGGTTAAAGATACGGTCTACGGCCGCGAAGTAAGGTCTACAGGTGAAATCCATGTCTGAAGCTGAAAAGTATCTGGAAATGGCGGAAGACTCTTTTGCCGATCTCCAACTACTGGAGGAAGCATCGGACAGAGCGTACTGGAACTCGATGTACTACTCAGCTTTCTACGCAGCCAGAGCAGCACTTCTAACCCTCGGATTCGAGCCCAAAACTCACAGCGGAACCGACACACTCGTAGCAAAAATACTGTTCAAAGACGAAGAATACATAGGTAGGGAAGACGCCAAACACTACTCCCAGCTGAAAACGATCAGAGAAGAAAAAGACTACAACCCGGAAGCAAATGTAAACTTCGAAAAAGAAGAAATGAAACAGAAAACCCAGAAACTCTTACAGAAAATGAAAAACATAGTAGAGGAAAACCAATGAGTTCCCAACACCGAGAAGCCTTCGAAGAATTCGCCGAGAAAGCTCAGGAAGAATTAGGCGATTCTCTGAAGAAACTGGTTCTGTACGGCAGTGTTGCGAAAGGCCAGGAATCGGAAGAGAGTGATGTTGATGTCTTTGCTGTGGTCGAGTCTCAGGAGCAGAAGGAACGGCTGGAGGATCTGGCTTTTGACGTAAGTGTTGAGCACGGTGTTTTCATCGTACCGGTTATCAAGACTGTGGAAGAATTTGAAGAGTCGAAAGATTCTCTCTTCAGCCGTGAGGTTATGGAGACAGGTGATATCCGTGTCTGAGTCTCCAGAAGACTTCATGGAGCTAAGCGATCAAGCATTGCAGGATTTAGAGATAGCAACGGACGGCGGAGCATCTTTAAGAAGCCGTTACAACCGGCTTTACTACGCTGTTTTCTACGCCGCAAAGGCAGCCTTGCTCTCCGAAGGAATTGAAGCCAAGACCCATAGGGGAACCGCTAACCAGGTCTACCAGGAATTCTACGACAAAAGAGGTCTTCTGGAAAAAGAGGAAGCTATCGTAATTCAGAAAGTCCAGAAAAGACGGGATATGGCCGACTACGAAGTAAAAGCCAGTTTCACAGAGGAAGACTTTGAACAACTGCTGGAAAAATCCAGAGAGTTCATCAGAAGAATGAAGAAAATAACCCGCGGTGAGACAAAGTGACCTCAAAACACCGCAAAGCCTTCGAAGAATTCGCAGAAAAAGCCAAGGAAGAGTTAGGCGACTCCTTGAAGAAGCTGGTTCTGTACGGCAGTGTTGCCCGGGGTGAAGAGACGGAGGAGAGCGATGTTGATATTTTTGCTGTGGTTGAATCACGGAGCCAGAAAAGAAATTTGGAGCAGTTAGCAGCCGAGATAGGAGTAGAGTACGGCGTGCTGTTTTCGGCGATTGTGAAGACAGAGAAAGATTACAAAGAAATGGAGGACAGCTCCTTCAGTCAGGAAGTCAGAGATACAGGTGAGGTCTATGTCTGAAGCGGAGCAATATATAGAGTTATGTGACAAAGCAGTCAAAGACCTTGAGAAAGGCGAGAAAGCAGGGCAAAGCCTGAGAGCAAGATATAACAGGCTTTACTACGCATGCTTTTACGCCGCTAAAGCTGCTCTACTGTCGAAGGATATTGAGGTACGGAGCCACGCAGGTATAGCAGATAAAGTCTTCACAGAACTCTACAGAGAACAAAAACTAGTTGAAAAACAGACCGCAGCCGTCTTAAGCCGTGTACAGACAAAACGAGACCAGTCCGACTACGAAATAGATATCAACGAAACAGAAGAAGACTACCAGGAAATCAAAGAAAAAGCCGAAAAATTCATACAACAAATGAGACAAATAGTAGAGGAAGAAACTAAATGAACAAAAACCATTCCCGCTCCACCCGGTCCAGAACCAAGATCACCGCCCTCACAATACTACTCCTCACAGCCATAACACTCGGAACAGCCTTAAGCTCCACCTCCAACACCGCAGCACCAGCCGGATCCGCATGGATCGAAGGCTCAAGCCTCCACTGGGCAAACGGGACAACGGAGTACTTCTTCAATCCGGTTCCTAGCAATGACTCGGCTGTAGGCACCTACCATCTGGACTCAGGGACAGGCCAGACCGCACTAGACCTCTCAGTAAACAACAACGATGGAACACTGGGCAACTCCACCAGCAGCGAAACCAGCGACCCCTCCTGGACTAGCGGAAAGTTTGACGATGCCTTGAGTTTTGACGGCAGTGATGACTATGTTGCTCTCCCTCAGTCCTATTCTTCATCAAACATAGGTAGTTTCTCGGTAACTGCCTGGGTTAACGTCCCTACTGATGGAGGAGGCTGGTCTATTGTGGACTTCGATAGGAGTGAATACTTTACAGCTACGGCAGGGATACCCAGCTCGAGCGCTGGCGGTGAAGGAGACTATGTTGGTTTCCACACTACGGATTCAGGTGGTACAATCTCTGATATGTGGAGTAGCTCAACCATCAGGGACGGTTCCTGGCATCACGTAGCATGGGTGTTTGATGGTTCTACGAAGTACATTTACATTGACGGTAGTCAGGACAACACTCAGTCAGTATCAGGCGTGGGAACAGGTACTACAAGATACGGTTTCCTGGGTGACGGTTCCGAAGCTTCAAGTTTCGACGGCTCCCGGAACAATAACTACTTCCAGGGAGATATGGACGAGGTCCGTATCTATAACCGTGCTCTATCTCAGGACGAGATTCAGCGACTGTATGAGGGTGCCGGGTCCAAGACGGGTGGGCCGACCGGTGCGTGGTGGGTCGAAGGCTCGGCGATGCACTGGATCGACCAGAACGGTTACGAGAGGGCTTATACTGGTTCTACTGTGAGGAAAACTGTTTATTCTGAGGGTTTTGATGATGGGACGGCTAATAACTGGAATATTCAGACTGGTGACACTGACTCTGGTGTGACTACCAGCCCTGTCTGTTCAGGAGATTCTCCTGCGAATTGTCCTACACCTATTGACTCTCATATTTTGCAGGTGGATTCTAGTGATATCCATACTTCTCCTGCTATTGATCTTTCGTCTTACTCCAGCGCGACTTTGAACTTTGCGGTGGCGAGCGAGTCCATGGATGATTCAAGTGAGGATACACAGGTAGATGTTTCAAGTGATGGTGGAAGCACTTGGACAACTCTGAAAACAGTACATAACGTTCCTACTTCCGGGTCTGCTCCTCTAAGCTTCTCAATAGATATATCCTCTTACACAACCTCCAACTTCAAACTCAGGATAGACAACGTCGGCGGAAACGGCGGAGGCGACCACGGCTTCCTCGACGAAGTAAAAATCACCGTTCCAAGCAGTCCTTCAGCAGCTTCACCAGGAAACGTCTGGATTGAGAACGGCGTGCTTCACTATATTGATGCGAACGGGAACGAGAGGAGAACGAGCGGTACTGTGTTTATGGAAGACTTTGATTCTCAAGCTGATGGAGATTTTCCGGATGGGTGGACTAAGGATACACCTTGGGATTCTTCTAATCCAGTGTTTGAAGTTGATACAGCTCATGCAGTAGGTTCTGCCTCTTTATATACTACTGAAGATAGTCAGGGGGGAAGTACTTATACAGTGCGTGCTTTCAAGAATCTCGATAGTATCTATACTCCATCTGAGATACATGCGGATATTCGTCTTGAAGGACATCGAGATCCTGGTAGCACCAATTTAGGATTCAATAATGTGTCTTATTCTGACAGTAGTAGTGTTGATATTAGTGGTAGTGAGGGAGGCTTGCGGATTATTATTAGTCCTGGAGGGGATTCAAGCAATGATATTCAGCTTACAGGCATGTTATCAACTTATAGCATTAATACCGGTCAGTGGTATGACGTAAGCTGGAGGGATATAGACTGGAGCTCTCAGACTATGGATGTATATATTGAAGGAGTTCAACAGGTAAATGATGCATCTTTCTCGTTGTCAGAGATTAAATCTGTATACCATGTCAATGATGATAAGTATCTGAGAATAGATGAGATAGTATTTAGATAACCTTGAAAGTAATGACAGAAGGTATAGGAAGTTATGTGTTTTCTGATTGATTGGGGTATAGGCCTGTGTCTTCTATTTTGCAGTTGCTGTCAACTACTGAATCCCTAATTTCTGAGTTTTTGATCTCTGAGTTTGGGAAGACTATGGTGTCTTCAAGCTTTGAGTTTTTGATTTCTGCGCCTTCCATTATGTGGATGTTGTTTCCGATCTTGCAGTGTGTGGTGTTTCCGTTGTTGATGGTGTTTCCGTTGTTGATGGTGTTTTCGGTGACTGCGGCGAGTGCGTCGAGGTATCCTTGCCGTGTGCCGACGTCGAACCAGTGTCCATCGAAGTTGTGAAGTCTCTGATTCTTCCTACAGTTCCGGTGGTATCGGTGTTGGCCATGATAATCACAACGGTGTTTCCGTCGACGATGTACTTTGATGAGGTGAAGGTTGTGGGGTGAGTTGGCGGGTTGGAGTGGTTTATCAGGAGAGGGTTTTTTACTTGTTGGAGATGGGAGGATTACTGCTTTCTTTAGTTGTGGTTGGTGTGAAGTAAGTGTTCGGTAGCCATTATCTTTATGAGTTTGAGTTTACCAGGTTTGGGTATGGAAGATAACGAACTTGGCTCTCCGGAGGAGTTTGTTGATGAGGTTAAGGAGAAGTGGAGTGACAAGGAGAGGGATTTACGTGAGAAAGTTGAGGAAACTATTGAGCGTAGAGCGAGGAAGAGGGCTGCTGAGATACTTGATAGGGAATCCAGTGAGCTTAGAGAAGGTTCAACTGCTTAGTTCTTCCGGAGATTTTATCTCTATTTCCGGTAGTTCTTGATTCTTCAGGAACTCGTTGAGCTCTTTCTGCCGATTCAAGAGATGTTTTTTGTCGAATGTGATCAGGTAGTCTATTTTCATTCCACTGGTGTAAAGAACCAGGTTCAGGTCTGATTCCTTCATATTTTCCAGTTGGTTCATTCCTTCTTCGATTATTTTTGATACAAGTTTGCCGGTTTTCGACTCGATCGAGTTTTCGAGTTCTCTTACGTCTATAAGTTCATTTGAGTATCTGAACTGGAATTCAGCTATCTCTGTCGCCAGATCGCTGTGTTTCCATTCGTGGATTTGTTGGAATAGGAGTATTGGTATGTGAAGTTCAATTTCTCCGCTCTCAATTTTCTCTAATACTTCTTCGGCATGCTCTTTTCTGTCGTCTTGCTTATCCCAGAGAGCTATCGTGAAAACGTCTATATCCACGACTGCTTCCATGCAAAAAATTGCGGTTTCATATTTAATTAGGTTTGACTGGAATTCCGGGTAAGAAGATTTAAAGAGAAAAACAGTGGTTTGAGAACAGTTACCGGGCGATTGCTTTTACCGGTCAGGTATCGGAGAACGTGAATGAGCAGACCGCAGAGAAGTACAGAGAATTGCTTGAGAATGCAGAGAGTAGGGATTACCGGATCTACAATGTTGCGGTTGGTGTGAAGTAAAGGGGTTAGTGATTTAATCTGCAGGTTTAAGACAGGTTTATGTCTGGGGTTGTTGATTCGGATTTTGATTGGATGGTTGAAGGAGTTAGGGTGAAGGATCGTTCCCGTATAAAGAGGGCTATGGAGAAGCAGGAGGAGATAAGAGCTGAGTCTGGCGAGGGAGGTTTAAGCAGTGAGATTAGGAAGTGGCGGGATAAGAGAGGTGAAAGGTGTTGTGGTGTTTTGGTTTTTGTGAGGAGTTGATCAGGGAGTTGTTGAAAACGTCTGAGAGTTATAATTGTTTGAACTATGTTAGTTGAGACTATGTTAGGTTAAACTATTTAAGTTTGTAGGGGCCAAGTTAGGTGTATGGAGGGTTTTGTTAATAGGCGTGATGAGTTGGATAGGCTTAATTCTCTGTTTGATTCCAGGGAGGCTGAGTTGGCTGTTGTCTACGGGAGAAGGAGGGTTGGCAAGACGGCTTTGGTGACTCAGGCGATTGAAGGTAGGGAGAATGCGGTCTACTATCAGGCGGTAGAAACTACGAAAAAAGATCAGATAGAAAGTTTCATGGCTACGGTTAAAGAGGAGTTTCCAGAGATAGAAGATTTGAGGAAGAGCTGGGAGCCGGTTTTGAAGTACTTGATACAGGAAGAAGCGATAATTGTGCTTGATGAGTTCCCGTATCTTGTGGATTCGGATGAAAGTCTGCCATCTGTTTTGCAGAGGCTCTGGGATCATGAAACAGATAACTCGGAGGCAAAACTGGTTCTCACAGGGTCTTCCATCGGAATGATGTATGATATCGCCTTGGAGGGTGGACCGCTTTACGGCAGGGTTTCACAGAACCCGAACGGAGAGTTTTCAGTTGACCAGCTGCCTTTCAGCGCTGCGACAGAGTTTTTCCCCGGTTACAGTGATGAGGAAAAAGTACTGGCATTCGGAATTTTCGGTGGAACGCCGCACTACCTCAACGCGGTCGACTCAGAGAAAAGTATTGCGGAAAACGTCCAGGAAACTATTCTATCACAGGGCGGCGGACTACACGATGAACCGGAGACGGTGCTGAGAATGGAGCTGGACGAGGTAAACCGGTACTTCGCCGCTTTGAAGTCTATGGCTAGAGGAAACCGATCCAGAAATGAGATAGTAAACGACACCGGTATAGAACAGTCCAGCGCTGGATACTACCTTAATAGGCTTGAAAAACTGCATATAATACAGAGAGATCATCCTGTAACAGAAGACCCGAGAAAATCCCGGAAGACTCGTTACAGGATAAGAGACCGGTTTTTCAAGTTCTGGTTCCGGTTTGTATACGGCCAGACCACGAGGTATGATCTCTACGGAGAGAACGCCTATAAAGACTTTATAGAGCCGGAGATAGCTGATTTCACGAGCGAAACCTTTGAGTATCTCTGTCAGGAAGCTTCAGTAAACCTTCACTCCGATCTCAAATTCAGGAAGATAGGGCGTTGGTGGAGGAAAGGCAGAGAAATAGATGTCATCGGACTAACTAACTCAGATAAGATTCTGGTTGGAGAAGCCAAGTTCACATCTTCTCCGCTTGGATACAACACGCTTTCAAAACTGGAGGGAGACGCAGCAAACCTGAACATTGACAAGGAAAAAAGATACGCACTTTTCTCAAGAAACGGGTTTAAAGAATCAGTGAAAGAAGCTGCTGGTGAAAGAGAGGATCTGTATCTCCATGATCTCGGGGATATAATCAGAAACTTGTAGAACCGGATCATATCAGCTACACGATGTTAAGCTCTACAACTTGACCTATCCTTGATCGAGTAATCAATAAGATAGTGCTATCTGCACAAAGGGATGATTTGATAGGAGCCAGAGGTCTCCCAGAGTAATAAAAAGGATTAAACGGCAAAGGAAGCTCCACCGTTCACGGTGGAGAGGATGTCGCTTTGTATGCTTTCGGTTTTTCCCTTGTGTTGACGGTTCCCCGGGTTTTTCCTCTGGTTTTTTATTCTAGTATCCCGGTTTCTTGTGGTATGCTGGGGCAGTCTGCTGTCGAGTACCTGACAACTTATGGATGGATGGTTATCGCTGTCTCCATGGTTTCTGCAGTTGCGTATCCTGCACTGGATCGTGGATGTAGCGTGGAGGTAAGCGATGATATAGGCGGTGACTTAACGGTTGAAGGCGCTGGCGTAAGTGAAAACGGTACTTTCAAAGTGGTTCTGGACAGCGACACGGCCCAGGAGGTGACTGTGGAATCACTGCAGTTAAACAGCAGTGAGGACAGCTTCGAGGTCGTCAACCCTGAATCTGTACGGCCTAAAGGCAAGAAAGTTTACAGGATTGGAGAGGTGGAAAAGACAGGTAGCTGCGACAACTTTGACGTCGTCATGACATACGATAAAGGCCCTCTGAAAGATCAGCGAACACACCTGCAGATAAAGGGCTCACTGGAACTTGTGAAGAAGTTCAAGTCGCTGATACGTGAAATAGGAGACTCAGTTACAGAGATCGACATATACTCCACAGTAAAACCAACAGAGAAAACGCTTTGCATAGGAACCAGCTGTCCAACCACTGAAGGAGAAGTACAGGGCGACGAATACGTCAACTACAGCGGAGACGAGATGACAGGAACACTGAAAACCGGTGAAATAAAAGCACTGTGCTACGGCGTCAACTGCCCCACAGAAAAAGGAGACGAAGACGGATACGTCAACACAGAAGACGCACGCATGAACGGAACACTCAACCTTACAGAACTCAAACCCCTTTCAAAAGACGCAGAACAACTCATATTCAAATAAAAACCAGGAAAAGCTTAAAACCAGAAAAACCAAAAACACAAACAATGCAACTCAAAAACCTGACACTTCTCACAGTAATAGCCCTCACAGCAGCACTCGCCACAGCCGAAATAGACTTCCGCAGCGACCAACCCATCGACTTCTACAACAACATAGACCTCAACAACCAGAGAATAGGAAACATCTCACAGCCAGTAAACTCAAACGACGCCGTACCACTTCAGTACCTCGGAAACTATGTTAATAGAAGTGGGGATACTATGAACGGTTACCTCAACATGAACGGCAATAACATAACTGCTGTTGACAATCTTAAAACAGGAGGTCAGAACATTACAGTCC
>JBDGSL010000079.1:0-11891 GCA_042217555.1 Candidatus Nanohalobium sp.
CCTCAGCCGTAAATATTCCCTGATCTGTCGAAATCATTGTGTCTCCTGTGACACAAGGATTGGTGGCTTCTATCCGGTGCTCCGGATGTTTTTCGGTGTCGAAGCTGTGCATCTTGTTTGCTTCGTCGTACATGAATAGGCCTGGTTCTCCGTTTCTCCATGCGCCGTCAATCAGTGTCTCCCAGATGAATCTTGCTGGTAGCTTCATTTCTTCGCCTGGTTCGAGGTCGATGTCGTACTCTTCGATTTCTTCTCCGAATGTATGTGCGAAGTCTCTCCAGAAGTTGTCGTCCTTACCCTGGTCGCTTCCTTCTGCTTCCGGGTACCATTCCTCGTCGCTGTTGTAGAACTGGGCAGTCATCTCCTTGACTTCGAAAGGTTCGTCCGTTCTTGGATTGATCAACGTGTATTCTTCGTCGTTCTTGACTGCCTCCATGAAGTCTTCGGTGAGGCCGACGGAGATGTTGAAGTTGGAGAGGTTTCCCTCCTTTCTCTTGGAGGTGATGAATCTGAGGATGTCAGGGTGATCGACTTTCATGATTCCCATCTGTGCTCCTCTTCGCTTCCCTCCCTGCTTGATCGTTCCACACATTGTGTCAAACACTTGCTGGAAGGACATAGGACCTGAAGATACTCCTCCAGTAGAGGAAACGATATCGCCTTTAGGCCTCATCAAATGGAAAGGATATCCCATGCCTCCTCCGCTCTGGAAGATCTTTGCAGCGTCGTGAACAGTAGAGAAAATCGAATCCATGTCGTCTTCAGGGTGAACAACGAAACACGCAGAAAGCTGCTGCAGGTCTCCTCCGGCGTTCATCAGTGTCGGGGAGTTCGGCATGAACTTCAGATCGGTCATAAGGTCGAAGAACTCCTGCCAGGAATCCTCGAAATCGACGTCGTCGTACTCTTTGTCAGGTTGTGCGACGTTTTTCGCGACACGTTCGAACATCTCCTCTGGAGTTTCTACATTTTCTCCTTCCTCGTTTTTCAGAAGATAGCGTGACGGAAGGATGCGTTCGTAGGCGTTCTCCGTCAGTTTTTCTTCTACGGTTTCTCCTTTTACTCTTTTGACAGGTAGTTTGAAATCGGACTTTTGCTTGACTTTGTTAGCCATGGTTACACCTAGCATAATGTTTTTAAGTTATAATTTTACGACTGCAGGCTTTCAACAGCCTTCTTGAATGATTCTGCGTCTTCAAATGAGTCGTAGACTGATGCAAATCTTATGTAGGCTACTTCATCTCGTGTGCTTAGTTCTTCTTTTATCCTGTTGCCTATTTCCTCTGATTTCACTACGTTACTGCCTCTGACCATGTTTTTAACTTCTTCTATGATTTCTTCGACGTCTTCATCGGTTAGGGAGGTGTTCTTGGCTGCTTTTTCCACGCCGTTCCTGACTTTGTCTTCGTTGAAGTCTTGTTTCTCGCCGTTTGACTTCTTGACCTGTATATCCAGGTCTTCTGCCGTCTCGTACGTGGTGAATCTCTCACAGCATTCTGCGCACTCTCGGCGTCTGCGTATTCTGCCTTCTGACTCCCGTGAGTCCACTACCCTGGTTTCTCCGTCTTCACAGTATATGCATCGCATCGATATACCTGCCTCTAACCGAAATTAACCACTACATGTCGTGGAGAACCTTTTCCCCTCCCCACAACATCTTGTGCCTCTGAGCCATTATTCCAACCTACTCCTTAAATAACCTGCGATGTTGAAAACACACGAATGTTGATGTCCCAGTGACAAAACATGGTTTAAGTTTTTGCTTTGAAGCTTTCAACAGGCATGATACTGGATCCACAAGAAGTGCTGGAGAAGAACGCGGAAAGCCTAAGTGAACTGGTGAAAAACGATCCGGAGGCTGAAAAACTGGACAGGAGGAAAGGTGAGGAGTCTGTAGAGGGGGATTTCAGGTTAAGGATTGAAAAAGTCTCGGAGGATGTTCTTCCGGACCTGGGAAATATGCATGATTCTGTGGATGCGGAGAAACTGGAGGAGGCCTTCCGGGTGCTACAGAAAAACACTTACAGCGAAGATAAAGATCTTTCACGGTTCAGTGTTCTTTCAAGCCTGGATAAAGGCATTGATCCGCGTATGACGGAGGGAGTAACAGACAGAACGTATGAAAGAGTTCTAACTGAGTTTGAGGAGTACGGTCTGATAGAAGATGAGGAAGTAACAGGGAAGGGCAGGGCTGTGCTTGACTGTTTCAGTACTTACATGAGTCTTTACGGTGAGGAACGGGAAGGTCTTGAAGCTGTCTCTTCTCTTCTCGACAGTGTAGTGGAGAACAGTGAGCCACGGGGAGGCCGTCTGAACGAGTTTTTCCTGGCTTTTGAGACTGATAAGAGCAGGAGGGAGATAGAGAATTATCTTGACAGGGATGTCAGTTCCAAGACTGTCGGTAACTGGTACAGAAGGTGGAGGGAGGAAGGCTTTTTCAGGAACAGTCTTGGTGACAGGGAGAGAACACCTGAGGGAGACACGGCGTATCTATCTGTTGTCATGTCGGCTTATGTACTGGATGGTATGGAAGGGTACGAGTTTTAAGATTGGAGAGTGATTTCTTCTTATGACTAAGACTGTAGTTCCCGATACTTCTGTTATAGTTGATGGCGAACTTTCCTCTCTGATAGAGTCCGGAGAGCTGGAGGAAGTTGAGATAGTTATACCTGAGTTCGTTGTAGATGAACTTGAGAACCAGGTTAACAAGGGCCGAGAAACAGGGTACCAGGGTATAGAGGAGATAAAAAAGATACGGGAACTCGGCGGTAAAACTGTTTCTATCCGTTTTACAGGGCGTAGACCGACTACAGAAGAGGTTGAGATGGCTCATCATGGCCGTATCGATGCATTGATCAGGGATGTAGCAGAAGAGCTTGAAGCTGTTCTCTACACCGGTGACAGGGTTCAGGCCGAGGTCGCAGAAGCCAAAGGGATAGAAGTCAGGTTTTTCAAAACTGAAAAAGAGCTTGAGTTCTCTCTGAAGGACTACTTCGATGAAAAGACGATGAGCGTTCACCTGAAGGAGGGGAACGTTCCCCGGGCGAAGAGAGGACTGCCAGGAGAGTTCCATCTTGAAGATATAGGTGAAGACGTGATCGGAAGAGAGGAGATCGATGAGCTGATCTCTGAGACGATTGAAAACGCAGAGATGAGTGATGATGGACTGATTGAGATGGAGGGTAATGGTGCGACCGTCCTGCAGATAGGTAATTACCGTGTCGCTGTCACAAGGCCTCCGTTCTCTGAGAGAGCTGAGATAACTGCTGTCCGTCCTGTTGCCAAGGTTGGGCTTGAGGACTACGACCTGAGCGAAGAGCTTATGCAGAGACTGGATGAGAAGGCGGAAGGAGTACTGATCGCCGGTGCACCAGGCCATGGGAAATCCACTTTTGCACAGGCACTGGCAGAACACTTCGAGCAGCAGGATCAGGTAGTTAAAACCATGGAAAAACCCCGTGACCTGGACGTCGACCCGGGAATCACTCAGTACACAGCCCTGGACGGCTCGATGGAAAACACCGGTGACTTCCTGCTCCTGGCCAGACCTGATTACACTATCTTCGACGAGGTCAGAAAGACTGATGACTTCGAGGTCTTCTCCGATATGCGGCTTGCCGGTGTAGGAATGCTGGGAGTTGTCCATGCTTCACAGGCTGTCGACGCGGTACAGCGGTTGATTGGCAGGGTGGAACTCGGTATGATCCCCGAGGTCTGTGACACAGTCGTATTCATCAAGGATGCAGGAGTTGAAAAAGTATACAAGGTCGAGCTAACAGTTAAGGTACCGGAAGGAATGGTAGAGGAAGATCTTGCCCGGCCTGTTGTCCAGATATCCCGTTTCGAGAACAACGCACCGGAGTACGAGATATACACATACGGAGAGGAAACCGTTGTCGTCCCGGTTGAAGAGTCCAGCGTGGAGACCGGTGCCCGCAGACTTGCCAGAGACCAGATAAAACACAGATTGAAGAAACACGTCAAGAACCCGGAGATAGAGTTCATATCCGACGAACACATCAGATTGCTTGTAGATGAGGAACAGATACCACAGGTGATAGGCCACGGCGGTGAGAGAATAGACGAAATAGAGGAAGAACTCGGCCTCAGCATAACCGTAGAACCCAGACAGGCAGGAAGAACCGAAGAACTTGACTACGAACTCGACGAAAGAGGAAACTCCGTGATAATAAACACAGGAAAAGAGTTCTCAGGCACAGAGATAGATATATTCGACGGAGAAGAATTCCTATTCACAGCTACGGTAGGAAAAGACGGAGAAATATCACTTACAAAAAGCTCGGAGATGGCAGAAAGACTTCTCAGATCCGCAAACTCAGGAGATCTCTCACTCAGAAAATAGAAAAAGAATAAGAATATAGTTCAGTGATCGTCTCTCTTCCCTTTTTCATCTCTTATAAGCCTGTTCAGTTCGTTGAGACATTCATCCACTACTTCAAGTAAGTCCCAGGCCTCTTCCTCAACCCTGGTCTGACCGTACTCCGAGTAAAGCTTCATAGTAGCCTCGTACCGGTGTTTCTTACCGTCTTTCTCAGCTTTCTTAACTCTTAGATCAAGTTCTTCCGGCTGCTGAAGCTTACGGCCAAGAGAGCCTCTGAGCTGGTTCTCTATCTTCTCATGTACGGCAGCTTTCTCCTCCCTCACGTCAAGACCGGTAAGGTTGACAAGCACGGCGTTTCTCTGCTTCAGTCTTGAAGCCTCCTGTATAAAGTCCTTGACCGTGACAATCGACTCAGGATAGCTGTCTTCAACTACGATAAGTTCCTTCTCATCTCTTTCTGACATCATATCCAGGGCCTCATCGCCGTCTACATGACCTTCAACAGTGAGAGGGTTTCTCTCCATGACCTCTGAGACCTCTATCTCGGACATAGATTCTTTCTCTGACCCTCCGGCTATCTGAGTCTCTTCAAGCGAGTCTCCAGACGTACCACCGGCGTCCTGTCTCTCACGCGTAACTATAACTTTCAACAGACTGGTGCTCTTCAGTACTCCTGTCAGCTTTCCGTCACTGTCAAGTACGGGAAGCCTTGAAATACTGTTGTCAAGCATCCTGTGCCGGGCCTTCTCGATGGAATCGTCCTCAAATATCTGGATAACTTCATTGCTTCCCAGGTCCATCGTTGTGACCTGTGAGAACTCTTCATTTCCGGACAGCACTTCCCTGAACTCTCTGTCACCGAGGACGCCTTTCAAGGTTTCACCTTCCTTCGTCACAAGCATCTTCCTGCCTGAATTGATACGTAACTCTGCTACATCGACAAGAGAATCCGTCTCATCGAACTCAGGCGGCTGATGCATAACCTTCTCCAGTTTAGCTGTGTCAGGGTTGAACTGTACGTGCCTGATAAGATCCCGGTAACTTACAGCACCGACAACCCTGTCTTTAGAGTCAACGACGGCGATAGCTCTCAGTTCCTCTTCCTCCATCACGGTTCTCAGCTTTGCGATGGTAGTATCTTTTTCAACGGTTTTCGGATCATCGTTCATGAACTCCGAAGCTGCAATATCTCTTAGACTCATGTCAACCACCTAGTCAACAAGATACTTGTCAGACTTCTTATCCATATCGATGAAGTTCGTGGCTGATTCCCTCAGCTCCTTGGCCGAACTTCTGCCGAAGGACATTACCTCGACGCGACAACCCATAGCCTTCAGGTGGTCGACGAGAACAGAGAAATCACCGTCTCCTGTAACCAGGACGATTGTATCAAGCTTCTTCGCCTGCTGGATCATATCCACAGTCATACCGAGATCCCAGTCACCTTTCTTCTCACCGCCGTAGAACTCCTTCAACTCCTTTATCTCAACCTCATAACCTATCTTCCTGAGAGCCTCAAAGAAGTTATCCTCGCCTGGCGTCTCACCCTTCACAACATAGGCCGAAGCACGGATCAGCTTCCGGTTCATCACCGCAGAGTTCAAGACTTTCTTGAAGTCAACCTTTGCACTGTAAAGATTTTTAGCACTGTAGTACATGTTTTGGACGTCAACAAAGACGCCTACCCTCTGATCTTCATGAATATTAGACATAATTCGTTCACTCTAATTCTCAAAAACCTTTTCCAGAGACCTGAACGACCAACATCCTCCGAAAGAACACGCGGAAAACATGAGGCCATCCAAAACCCTCTAACAAAACCAACCGGACACGACGCTTAAAAGACATAGGAAAAACAGCAAAAACTATAAAAAGTTACAACTTCAACATGACAAACATGGAAGAGATGGATAGACGTGATTTCTTGAAGACTACAGCAGGAGTTGCAGCAGGCAGCGGTCTCGCAGGCTGTCTTGGAGGAGAAAACGGTCAGAGCCTCAGCGAGGAGGGAAGTAGAGTACTTGAACCTGGTGAAGGCAACTTCACTATAGAGAACGGGGAAGATGTCGATGTCTGGATCGACGGCGAAAAGTACAACATGAGCATCACTCGTATCGAAACGGATCAGAATAGAGACTTCGCTTATCTCAAAACCGGTGGGGAAGAGATGGAAGTATTTGAGCCCGGTACACTATACATCGGAGAAAGCAAGTATGGGATAGAAATAAGAGAAGACAGTGTTGAGTTTCAATACACCGGAGAGCAGTAAGTCACTTCCTCAGTTCTCTTATCTTCTCTATGTTTTCTCTGTAGCTGTCTCTCTGTTCCTGTGGGGTTTCCAGTATCATCGGTAGTTCTTTCAGTTCCTCGGAGTTTACGATGTTTCTGAAGCCTTTTTCACCTATGTTTCCATGGCCGATGTCTGCGTGGTTGTCCTTTTCGCTACCTCTCTCGTCTTTCGAGTCGTTCAGATGAAGGGCCTTGATCCTATCAAGTCCTATATCCTCCTTGACCTCCTGGATGAAGTCGTTAAACCCTTCCCTGCTTTTAAGGTCGTATCCGGCTGCGTGTGCGTGGCAGGTATCGATGCAGACACCGATCTTCCTGTCAGGCGTCTCTGCCTTATCTATCATGTCTCTAAGCTCTCCCATGGATTTCCCGAGCGTGGTGCCTTTTCCAGCCGTGTTTTCAAGGAGCAGGGTCACGTTGTCAGGTATCTCCAGTTCGTCAATTCCTTCAGCTATCCTTTCAACTCCGTTCTCCCTTCCTGAACCTGTGTGCGCTCCGGGGTGGAAAACCAGGTACTCAACTCCAAGTGTTTCCGCTGCTTCAAGCTCGCTCTGAAGACAGTTCAGTGATTTCTCAAACAGGTCGTCCTTCGGCGTCGCCAGGTTAACCAGGTAAGTCGAATGGATCAGATACGGGTGCTGATCTTCTTCCTCGCGGGCCTCCATAAAACCTTTCCCTTCCTCATCACTGTATTCTGAGACACTCCACGTCCTGGGAGAACCTGCAAATATCTGGCCGCAGGTCCCGGACTCATCTTTCTCACGTTCAACTGCCTTTTCAACTCCGCCTGAAATACTTACGTGCGCACCTATTCTGAAAGTCATAAAAGAAAGATAACCTGACAGATTAAAGAGGGTAACGATGAGAAACCCGGAAAAGTGAAGCAGCGGTTAAAAATACTTTTACCTCGATATGGGCAAACTGGAAGAGATCGGAGACATGTACAAAAAACAGATCGATGGTTTCCAAAAAGGAGATATTGAGGAAGAAAAAGTTGTTGAAAAAGTTAGAGAACTTAATTCACTCCTGAAAGATATGAAGCAGAAAATACCTGAGAAAAAGTATCTTGAAACAGAAGATTCCAAAAAAGCTTATGAAAAGTTCAAGAAAAATACAGAAACAGAAAATTGCTTAAAGGATCTTTCAGAAGTAGCTGAGAACCTGAATAATAGATTTACTGAAACTGTCGGAGAAATAAGAAGTTACAAAAACGAATTCACTTCTGAGAATCTCGATGTGGATATACTGGAATTTCCTGAAAGAGATTATGGGAGAGCTGAGTTCAACCAAAAAATTGAGTGCTTCAAATCAGAGCAGGTCAGAAAAAGACAGAATGACGCCAATCTACCTTTTATCAACCCGGAGGAAGAGATACCAGACATGGATGAAGCCAGGGAAAATATACGTGAAGCAACCCCCAGAGATAGTAAACCATACGAAGGCCATCCAGAAGAAGACCTTGAAGAAAACAGAAAGTCAATCCAGGAACACAGGGAAAAAAGTTTTCGGTAAAGACTCTGTGGACTACATAATATAGGTTTTTACAGCTTTACAGAGCATAAACTGTCTGGATCAACAGTCAGAACTTTAAAAAAGTTTGTGTAATAACGTTGAACTATATGTCACAAAATAGGTTCTTGGAGAAAATCACTACTGTACAGGAGGAGCACGCAGTTGAAGTAGTGGTTTTCTTCGCCCTACTGTCCCTTACTATGGTCCCCGGTATGGCTAGGGTCGAGACAATCGTGGCGCTGGAGAACATGATGCCGTCAAGCTCGACTCCAGTTGAAGGATTCAACAACCTCCGTGCAGAGGGAATCGGAAAAGATTCGATCGCAGTACAGGTCTCCGCAGGACAGACAGAGGAAGGCGTCAAGGACATCACAAGCAACGCATCGAGAAAGTACATCAACTTGCTATCCGGAGAGATAAACGAGATATACGGTGTTACATCAGTATACAACCCTACAGAGGTTCGGGGATTGACGGACAGTAAGAAACAGACCTCCGTCATAATAGCATACACATATATGGGCGACTCCGGAAAGGAGATGGAGAGGATATTCAGGGAGATACGCCAGGAAGCAAAGTATAACAGGCCGGAAGGTATTGAAACACGGATATCAGGTGTTCCAGCCGTCCAACAGAGACTCTCCGAAATGGTTCAGCGAGATAAAAACGTAACGACAGCTATCTCTCTCGTACTTGTGTTTTTCATAACTCTCGGGCTTTTCCAGGGCAGCTTCTCATCCGCAATCATGCCGCTTCTCGTCGTCGCGCTCTCAGTCGTCTGGCTCTACGGAACCATGGGCTACCTCGGCATACCGTTGTCGACGCTAGCCGGATCAGTAGCGGCACTAGTCATAGGGATAGGCATCGACTACTCAGTTCACATACTCAACACATACCGCTTCCACCGCAGGGAAAATACCATCGAGGAAGCGCTGTCGGAGGCCGTCGGAGAGACAGGAGTAGCGATCGTCGCCACCTCTATCACAACTATCAGCGCCTTCATGGCGTTCCTCTCCGGAAAAATGCCCGAGATGCACCGCTTCGGATTGATAATGTCGATAGGCATAGGCTACGCGCTACTGTTCAGCTTCTTCCTGCTTCCATCCGTCTTCGTGCTTGAGGAGAGGCTGATGAAGAAAATCCATGAATCAATAAGCTGGAGACATGACTTCTGAGGTGTTTAAGAAATGATAATAGAAAATCTGGCTGCTAAACTTGTCGAGTTCCAGGTCGAGAAACCTTACCGGATGCTGGCGATTCTCGGAGCTCTGACACTTCTAGTTGTGCCGGGAGCGCTCCAGCTACAGATCAAGCCAAGTACTGAGGCCATCCTGCCTGCTGACGACCCGGTAGTCGAGTCTCTCGACACTCTCCGAGCAAAGTTCGCAGGAGACACGACCTACATCGTCATCCACGAAGATCAGGACGTCAGGAACGCAGAGACGATGGAGAAGATACTGAGGATACAGAACCGCATGGAGAAATCGGAGAACGTCATGAGCACTTCTTCGCCTGCATCCATGCTGAAGCAGCGGTACGGAAAGATACCTGAAGACCCACAGAAACTGAACAGCTTCAACTACCGGAACATGGTTGCTGAAAACTACAGGACAGCAGTGATCTCCGTCAGGGCGGATACACAGGCGAAAAGCGATGAAATTCGGGGTTTATACAACGATATCCACAGGATTGTCGGCTCGGAGATGCCTGGAACCGAGTACTACCTTACAGGATACAACATGATCGACCTGGCGACCTTCCAGGTAATAATCAGCGACTTCATGACAATCACGGGCGTCTCGTTCGCGGCAGTACTCCTCGTGCTCTACGGAGTCTTCAGGGACGTCAAGCGCATGCTCTACCCTATCGTGCCTGTCATGTTTGCACTGATCTGGATGCTCGGTCTTGGAGGATACCTCGGTGCGGATCTGACGATCATCTCGATGGTCTCTGCGGCGATGATAATGGGGCTGGGCATCGACTTCGGTATCCACGTCACAAAGAAGTACTTCTCCACGAAGAGAGGTGCAGAAGGGATGAGCGAGACCATGACAGAGCTCTCCCGTGGGCTCCTGGGAGGCTCAACGACGACTGGAGTAGGCTTCCTGGCGCTTCTTGCAGCAAACCTTTCCGGCATGCACGCACTCGGCATCTTCCTGTTCACAGGCATCATGTCAGCCTACATCGGCGCAGTATTCCTGCTTCCAACCCTGATAATGCTTGTAGACGGTGCAGAACCGGTTGCATAAGGTGAAAATTATACTATGGAAACAACAACACGACACACGGCATTCAAACTTGCATTTACGCTTTCGATTATCGCATTTTCGATTTCAACAGTTTCAGCAGCTCCAAAACTTGATGGAGTAAGCTTTGATCCTGCATTCATATCAGCAGGCGACAGAGTGAATATCTCGGCCAACCTGCACGAGACTAACTACCCTGACAAGACATGGGACGAGGACAAGCAGCTTAAAGTAGTCCTGAAACCTGGAAACAGGTTGACGGAGAAGTACGTCACGATAGAGGACGACAGGGATGAATCGATAGGTTTCCTTTATCCGAACGGGGTCTGGAACCAGCGCTTCCAGGTGAAGGTTGATTCAGGTGCTCCGACAGGTATGTACGACTTCGAGCTCCACATCCAGTACCTGGAAAACGGCGAACCAGTGAAGATCAGTACAGGAGATGGTGAGAAAAACTTCACAGTCATCAGGGATTTCTCCATGCCGGTCGACAACGAAGGGGTCGATATCTCAGCCAACGTCGAGAAGACAGAGCCGACCACTCCGAGACCGGGAGACAACTACGTCGAAGCCCACATCACCTACACCAACACAGGCAACAAACCACTCGAAGAGATAGAGATCAGGCCAGAGACACCGGCGAATATCACTCCCGCTTACTCAGAGAGCGAGAAGTTCTACATCAACCAGCTTCTCGAAGGTGAATCAGCTAAGAGAACGCTAACGCTGGAACTTGATGAGGGCCTGGACCCTGGTCTCCACTGGATAGACCTGAAGGCGACCTACGAGGACGAATCCGGCAATCCGTACTCGGAAACACTGAAAGCACCGCTCAGGGTGGAGGGCAGACCTGATCTCGAACTGGTCAACGCGGAGACCGAGATGAAGGCCGGTGCCACGAAACAGCTCCACATCAAGGTGAGAAACACCGGCGAACAGGACGCTGAATCAGTTACAGCAAGAATCATAGCGGAGAGAACGCAGCCGTTCAGCCTCAAAGACAGATCCAACTACCTCGGAGAGATAGAGGCAGGAGAAACAGGCGAAGCAGTGCTGAAACTCTCCGCCGAGAGATCAGCCAACCTGAAAACCCATCAGGTCAAGGTACAGCTCCGCGCCAACGGAGACAGCGAGGAAGGCGATAACTCGGTCTACACGTTCACGGAAGAAGCGAAGATCACGCTTGACGGCAGGACACAGTCACCGCTCATATCTTTCGGCATAGCAGCGGCAGTCCTCGTGGCACTGGCAGCCAGCTACCGCTACTTCAGAAGTTCCGGAAAATCCGAGGAAGATGAAGAAGGAGGTGATTTCGAGTGAATAAGAAGCAGTTCGTACGGAGGCTGGCAGGGACAGTCATCCTGGCAGGCTTCCTGCTCGGTTGGTTCGTCGATGAATGGTTCTACCTGATCGACGCGTTCGCAGGACTCAACCTGCTGCAGAGCTCATTTACAGGGTTCTGTCCGCCGGAGAAGATCTACGACAGGTTCCTGTCCTGAAAA
>JBDGSL010000008.1:0-9131 GCA_042217555.1 Candidatus Nanohalobium sp.
CTTTTCTATTCCAGCGGTTCCCGTAATGTTTTTGACTTCGACGCGCTGGCCTCCATCGATCGAGATGTTTGCGTCGGACTTGATAGAGAAATCGCTCTCCGGGAAGTAGATCTTCAGGTATTCAAGCATCTGTGCAAGCTGTTGAAGATAACTTCTAGCCTCCTTTGGAGATCTGAAATCCGGAGCAGTAACTATTTCAAGCAGAGGTGTACCTGCTCTGTTGTAGTCTACTTTAGTATATTTTGAGTCAGATATGCTTCCTCCCTCGTGCTTCATCTTCGCCGGATCTTCCTCGATGTGAAGCCTGTTGATACCGATATCTTTCTTCTCATCTCCAGTCTTAACCTCGATACTACCGTTCTCTCCCACCGGGATCTCATACTGTGTAATCTGGTAGTTCTTCGACATGTCCGGATAGAAGTACGTCTTCCTGGAAAAGAAGATATCCTCGTTGATATCACACTGCAAGGCCTGAGATGTCTTTACTGCGTATTCAAGAACTTTTTCGTTCAGTCTTGGCTTTGAACCTGGATGTCCAAGGCAGGTCTCACATACATGTGTGTTCGGCTTCTCCGCCTTCTCGTTCGGGCAGCCGCAGAAAAGCTTTGTCTCTGTATCAAGTTGAACGTGTGTCTCAAGGCCTATTTTTACATCTGTCATAGTATCATTTCGTTGAGTCATTCTTTTTATTTTGATCTTGTAGCCGCGAAGTAAGCCATGTCCCCAAGCAGTTCCTCGTACTCTCTGCTTACCTCCGATTCATCAAGGTTTTTGACCGCGGACTCAGCGTAGTCCAGAGCCTCCTGGTTTGCTCTCTCCAGGGCGCCTGTATCCTCAATGATCTTGCCCGCGACCTGTAACTCGTAGGATTCAGGCTCTTCTTTCTCCATAACTGTCTCCAGGAAGTTTCTCCTGTCTCCGTGAATCCTGTAGAAATCCTCTCTCGACCCCAGGAAGTTATCAAGAGCTGCAAGCTCCTCTATATAATCATCCATCTCTCCCCATCCTTCATCATCCATCATCTCAAACGCGTAGTTAATCGGAAGGGTCAAAGTACCTTCGCTGATGTCTGAGTAACGGTCCTTTCCTATACCTTCCTCTTCAGGGCTTTCCGAGATACTGATCTCTTCTTCACCCGCTGAAATATCCAGTACATCATCACGTATCTGGAAGGCCTTTCCCATATCTTCAGCGTAGTTTTTCAGGCCGGAAAGATCTTCTCCAGTTATTATCTCCAGGATTTCAGGTCCTGCCCGGAAAAGAGGTGTTGTCTTCCCTCTTACAACGTCATCGTAGAAACTCTCGTACTGGAATTCCTCTCCTTCATAGGACAGTTTTTCCCGGAAACGTTCATCAGAGGCCTCCTCCCCGGTCACGTCCAGCATCTGACCTCTTGTAAGCTGTATCAGTGCATCGTTCAGAGCTTCTGAGACCTCTATCTGCTGGCTTTCAGAAAGGTAGTCCATGTCAAAAGGCGTGTTCTGCGCCATCGACTGGAGCTGCATAACATCAAGAGTTGCAATGGACTCAGCCTGTTTACCGGTGAATCCCTGCTCCTTCAATCTCTCATGAGGTGTCTGCATACCCCTCCTCATCTCATCCTCATCCATCACATCATCAAGAATTAATGAAAGGCCGTGAAGCATCTCCACAGGAGTAACAGACTCTATAATCTGGCTGTCCTCAAACCCTGTTTCAAGGCCTTTAGCCATGAGATAAGGCACCGCAACCCTGAAACGTTTACCTCCGCCGGAAATAACCTTGTTATCGTACTCTTCAACGTCTTCAACAACTTTTCTCCTGTCAACTTCTTTTCTCTCAAGCTTCCCCTCCAGTATATCATTAACCTGCTGGAAAGGAACCTCCTCTACGATACGGGCCTTAACACTGTCCTCATCAACTGAGAAATCCTTTAACTCCTGGGATTTACTCTGAGACACAGAGATCACCGGTCAAACGTGTAGGCCACATCCAGAATCTTCTCCTCTTCAAAATGATCTCCGACAATGTGTAACCCGGTTGGCATACCTTCGCTTTTACCGTTAGGAACGCTTATCATCGGAAGACCTGCCAGGTTAGGTCCTACAGTCAAGGTGTCCATCGCATAAACCTCTGCAGGACTCATATCCTCCGCATCCTCTATCTTCGGAGCGATATTCGGCATCGAAGGAGAAACAAGGACATCATACTCTTCAAAGGCCTCCTTGAACTGGTTTATTATCTTCTGCCTCACCTTCGCAGCCTTGATATAGTACTGGTCTCTGTAACCTGCCTGACGGGTGTAAGTTCCGAGCAGAATCCTTCTCTTCGCCTCTTCGCCGAATCCTTCGCTGCGGACCTCGGAAAAGTACTCGTTAAAGTCTTCAAAGTCCTCCGGCTCCATCTCGAAACCGTAACGGATACCTGACATCTTTGCCAGGTTTGTAGAGGCCTCAGCCATCGCTAAAACATAATATGCCGGGACAGAGTACTCTGCTGAGAGGAGCGGCATATCAACTTCTTCAACTTCTGCACCCATCTCTTCAAGCTCTTCAATAGATTCTTCGAAGTTTTCCTTTACGCCTTCCTCAAGGCCTTCAAGTTCTAAGTACTGTTTTGGAACTCCTACTTTCAGGTCTTCTCTTTCTTCTAGATCAGAGTACTCTGGTACTTCTTTCCTGGAAGTTGTTTGATCGTTTTCGTCGTGACCTGCGATCACTTCAAGGCCTTTTGCTGCCCCGTACACATTTTTGGATAAAACTCCGATTTTGTCAAGGGAGTTTGCGTAATCTACTAGGCCGTATCTTGAGACTCTTCCGTATGTTGGTGTTATTCCGACTACGCCGTTGTATGCTGCAGGGTTTGTGATAGATCCTCCTGTGCTTTCTCCAATTGAGATCAATGGTTTATCCATTGCAGCGACGATAGCTCCAGCACCTCCGGAACTGCCTCCTACAACTCTTTCCTTATCGTGAGGGTTCTTCGGTGTTGTGAATGCGTTGTTCGTGGAGAATGTTCCAAAACCGAACTCGTCCTGCTCTGTCTTTCCATAGAACTGTGCTCCAGCACTCTTCAATCTCTCAACGACTGTGGCATCAAATACAGGCCTGTAATTTTCAAGCATCTTGCTTCCTGCAGCCGTAGTAACTCCTTCTGTGCAGATAGCATCTTTTACAACGAACGGAATGTTCTCCAGCTCTCCCTGATTCTGCTCCCCCTCTTTGATCTCCCTCATCAAGTTATATTTTTCGTTTACCTGTCTCAGTTCTTCAAGAAACTTTTTGCTGTCAACTTTTTCTCCGTTTTCTACTATGTCTTTAACGTTCATGGAAACAGGGTTCACTGGGAATCTTAAAAATTCACTGCGTGGAAAACTTCTCCATGTTCTCTAGAACTTCATGCTGTCGTAGCTGTAGTTGTCAGGGAGAACTTCGGAGTGTTTCTTGACTTCTTTCATGGCTTCAAGATTGTTAAGTGGTGTGTTGCCCAGTAGTTTACCTATGAGTTTGTCGTACTGGCTTTCTACCTGTCTGTTGCTGGAGATGGAGACGTTGTCTGTGTTGTCAAGGAAGTAGACTTCTCCGTTGAATACTCCAAAGTTCTCGATACGTGTGTCCAGTGCGTATCCCTGTCCGGCAGCTTTGTCCATTATCTCAACCATCTCGGGTATATGGCTGGCGTCTACTTTTTCCGGGGCGTGTGGCTGTATCACGATGAAGTCTTCGCCGCTGTAGTTACGTACTGTTGTGGGGGGAGTGGGGATCTCGAGTTCTTCAAATCTTTCCTTTATCTCCCTTGCTTCCCTGTACGTTATGTTGTTGCCGGGTTTAGGGGTTTTCAGAACGGCGTCGTTAGTTTTGTAGACTTTGTGATGGTTTCCCTCGTCCAGGTAGTTTTCCTCCTCTACTCCGAGTTCTTCCAGGAAGCTGTTTACTGTCACGGGTAAAGCTTTACAGAGCCCAACTGTTTTCAACCGTTCTGTTACTGGAGAGTTTTTTTGAGTGTTCAGGTCGGCACCAGTGTAGTTTTTATAAGCATGTTTTAGTACATCTTTGTTTATGGTAGATCACTTGGATGGCACTGTCGACGAGGTAAAGGAAAATATTCGGCAGGCAGAAGATGTTGATTACGAAGAACTCCTGAGAAAGGAGGAAGAAGGACAAAATCGTAAAACTGTTGTAGAGTTCCTCGAGCAGAAGATAGGTGAAGAAGTCGAAGAAGAGATCGGGGAACAGGAAGAAGTTGAAGAAGAGCTTGTTGAAGAGATAGAGGAAGATACACAGGGAGGTTTTCTCTCCGGTTTCACTGGCCAGCAGATCCTGGCTGGCGGTGCGCTTTTCGGCCTTGTACTTGGGCTGATTGTAGGGGCCATGGCGATGCCGGGAAGTTCCTCTATCTCGCAGAGTGAGGCCAGTCAGAAAGTGGAGACGCTTCTAACTGCTGGTGGCCAGTTAACGGAGGATCAGGTCAGTATCTCGGTCGAAAAGAGAAGCAGCATGTACTACATGAACGTAACTGCTCAGACCGTGGTGAACGGTACGCAGAGAACTCAGAGTCAGGGTTACTACATGAGTACTGACGGAGAAGTAATGTTCCCTGAAGTGATTAACAGTCCGTTCGGCTCCCAGCCTGTTAAGATAGATGTCGATCAGGCGCTTGAGAGAGCTCAGAGCAGTCAGACACAGCAGTCTGGTAGTCAGTCCGGGAACCAGACAGGGAATCAGCCGGAGTAACTTCTGCCTGACCCCTTCTGTCCTGGTTTTCACCCCTTTATTTCTTTTTTGGGAAAGATTCGATTTAAGTTCTTTCAGGTTTTAACTGTCTAACATATGAGGTTTCTTGTAGTTCTGGGTACTGCGCGTGAAGGCCGTAACTCGGTTTATCCTGCGGAAAAAGTAGTTGAAGAGTTTGAGGAAGGCGGTCATGAGACCTGTCTTTATGATCTGGGGGAGAAGGATGTGCCGCCTCTTGGCAACCGTACGTACCGTGATGAAGGCCCTGTCCCTGAGGATATCCAGGAGTTAAGCAGGGAGGTTGAGAGAAGTGACGGGGTTGTCCTGGTCGTGCCGGAGTACAACCATTACTTCCCCGGGGTTCTGAAGACTGCACTGGACTATCTTTACCCTGAGTACGATGACAAGCCGTTCAGCTTTGTTACTGTATCTGCTGGTGGTTTTGGAGGTGTTAGGGCTTTGAATCATCTTCATGATATCGTTCTTGCACTGGGAGGTTTTGTCGGTCCGGATCTCCAGGTTTCACGGGTTGGAGATGTTTTCTCAAGTGATGGAGAGCTTGTTGACGATGACTACAGGGAGAGGTTCTCCGGATTCGTTGAGGAGACTGAGAAGTTCGTCCGGAAAGTCAGTTAACCGGGTTTTATACCGCTGCGGCACTAATATTCTTTAGTGGTACTATGAATCATGGCCTGGTTGAACTTCCGTACGATTACGACGCTTTAACACCTTATATCTCCCGTCAGGTGATGGAGTGGCATCACGATGTCCACCATCAGGGCTATGTGGACGGGTGGAACTCTGCAGAGGAAGGACTTGAAAGGCAGCGTGAAGACGGTGACTTCTCAGATACAGGATCTCTGCTGAACAGTTTCACGCATAACTTCTGTGGCACTATGCTCCATGACATCTTCTGGCACAACATGTCTCCGAACGGAGGCGGAAGGCCTGAGGGAGAGCTTCTCGAGCGTATCGAAGAGGAGTTCGGAAGCTTTGGGAACTGGAGGGAAGAGTTCATGGAGGCAGCCAGATCGGCTTCGGGCTGGGCGTTGCTGGTCTACATTCCGTACAGCAATGAACTTCACAATGTCGCGGTGGACAAGCATGACGATGGAGCGGTCTGGGGCGCACACCCCATCCTTGCAGTGGATGTCTGGGAGCACAGCTACTACCATGACTATGGCCCTGACAGAGCAGATTTCCTGGATAGCTTTCTTGAAGTGATAGACTGGGATGATGTCCAGCAGCGTTACATGGAGATAGCGGATAAGTTCGAGTGACATTCTCTCCAACCTGAAGGACAGAGCCTTACCAGGCAACAAAGAGAAAGAAGAGGTGTAGAAGGGAAGCATCTTTACCCTTCAAATTTTTTTACTCTAAAGCAACCTCCCCCGAAAAAAGCTTTTTTATCTTACAGTACCAGATTTTTCTGTTATGAAGCTGTCAAGCCCTGAGTTTAATGACGGAGAGCAGATACCGGAGAGACACGGCTACATGAAAGACAACACAAACCCTGTACTGGAGATAAGAGAAGTGCCTGATGATGCAGAGTCTCTTGTCTTGCTGATGGACGACCCTGACGCTGTTGAGCCAGCAGGAAAGATCTGGGATCACTGGACAGTATGGAACATCCCTCCTGAAAGAGAGAAGGTAGAGGAAGACGGTTCTCCCGGTACAGAAGGCATGACAGATTTCAGGAAGACAGGTTACAACGGCCCTAACCCACCGGACAGACCCCATACCTACAGGTTCAGGGTTTACGCCCTGGACACTGAACTTGAACTTCCTGAAAAATCAGAGAAATCCGATGTTCTCGACGCAGCAGAAGGCCATATCCTGGATAAGTCAGAGCTGAAAGGAACGTTCGAACCTCTGTAGAGATCTAAAAACTTTTTTGAGGAGACTGCTTGCGTGCCTTACCAACCTGGGGAAAGGAACATAGGGGAACTTGAAAGGAAGAAGATGGTAGCAGCGGGTTCAGCCAGCTTCACAAACTCCATTATCCTGATGGTTGTTGTCGCTGTCTTCCCCCGGCTCTGGCCTCTCCACGCCGCCATACTTTTACTGAACTTTACAGGTTTCCTCAGTATTTTCCAGTACTTCAACAGTTTTTCAATCCGTCTGGCATTGAAGAAAAAGTTTATGAGTTCAGGTGAAGTTGGAAGGGTAGATAAACCATGTGAAGTAAGCAAGGACAGAAGAAAAGCTTTAATAATGATTTTTAAGGCCTTGACAGCAGCTTTACTTTCTACTTTACTGGTTTATGTCCTGACAGGGTAAGCTGTAAAACTGTTTTCAATCTCTTACATATCTATGAGATCAGTAGTTGTTGTAGGCGGTGGAGTCGCAGGGCTCCAGGCAGGTATTTTTACCGCAAAAGCGGGAGAAGACACTGTTGTACTGGACAGCGGCGAGTCTCTAGCCTTGAACACGTCAAACATTCAGAACCTGATAGGTCACGGGTCAATAGCCGGTAAAGAACTGCTGGAGAGAGGAAAAAACAAACTTGACAGTTTCGGCGGAGAAATCAGAGAGGAGGAAGTCGAAGACATTGAGGAAACAGACGAAGGGTTCAAAGTAATAACTGAAGAAGATGAATACAAGGCCAAGTATATAGTTGCTGCCTCTGCCGGAGACCTGAGCTACCTGGAAGACCTGGTCAAGTTTGAAGAAGGCCAGGAAGGACCTTACATGATGGATAAACACGTTAAAACCGGGGAGAACAACCAGTCAACGGAGAACGAGAAAATCTTTGCTGCTGGCCTGGCGAACACCTGGGAGTATCAGACCTCAGTAGCTGTAGGAGACGGAGGAAAGGCAGCAGTCAACCTGTTAACACACATGCACGACGAACCGTACACTGATCACGACACCTGAACTGCCTTAAAAAAGAGGGAGGAAGAGGGAGAAGGAAGACTCTCAGCCAAGTAACTCTTTCAACCTTTCCACCAACCCAGGCTTTTCAAGAGCCTCCGGGTCTTCCTCACCTCCGGCAACCCGGATAGCTGTTTCAAGTCTTTCCTCATCCATCAACCCTCTGAAACCTGTTTTCCCTTCTATGCCCGGGCCGTTGACTACGGTTGTCGGCACAGTCCGGACGTTGTGCTCACCGGCCCTGTCCTGGTTCTTTGCAACGTCGGTCAAACGTACTTCCACGTTTTCATCACCTGAAAACTTCTGCACCAGTTCCTTCTGCGGTGGACAGTTAGGACAGGTCTCCGAATAGAAAACCTCTACAGTAACGTCTTCCATAACTTAATCACTCCACACTCTTCACTGATAAAAACACCTGATCTCCTTCAGGCCAAAAAACTCTTTTTCCGGAACATCTTGCCGGTGTATCAAACACCGGTTCTCAAGATATCCAAGGGAAAAAACGAAGGTAAAGAGACAAAAAGCTTGAGGTTTAAGACTTCAAGGTTATGAAATACGATGACTTGGTTGGCAGGGTTATGAACGAGCTGGAGCTCGGTAAGAGAGCAGAAGGTGTAAGAGCTATCAGAGCAACGCTTACACCTTTATCTGAAAGGCTGCAGGAAGGAGAAGCAACTGATCTGGCAGGCTCTCTTCCAATGGAGATAGACTACTACGTCCTAAGCGCTGAACACGGACAGAAGTTTGGATTCAACGAATTCATCGACAGAGCAGCAGAGATAGAAAACTGTGACAGATCAGATGCTCTGTGGCACGTCAAGAACATCTTCAAGGTCCTGGCGGATGCTGTTCCACAGGGAGAGATAGAGGACATACAGGGATCACTGCCTGAAGAGTACAGCCCTCTATTCGAACAGCTAGAGTAGAATAACCTGCCTCTATTACAGAGCCTCCACAAAATAAAAAGGAAAAACGTTTTTTCCTCTGTAAATAACCCCTACCTTTCTCTGCTCAAGCCTGAGTGGCTTTCGCTTCGGGGAGGGAGGGGCTTTCGGGTGTTCTCTTCTTCGGACGAGGCAGGTGTCCTCTCAGAGTCATCGTTCCTCGAATCTTTCAGGCTTTTCTTGCCGTTGGGCAGTTTACAGGGCTACCCGCTTCTCGAAAACCGGAGGTTTTCTGGGAAGACGGAAACTTCTCCGAAGTTTCGAATTGCTCAGTGTTCCGCATATAGCGTTGAGCGATATTTCTTGACGCATTAAGGTCTGCGTCCAGAGTGACAGCCTGTTCCATACTGTATATTTCTCAACATCTTTTTTTTATTTATTGTGGCGATTCACTCCGCTACCTTGACTCGCCCATCGGCTTCGTTGAGGAAGGGGACTCCTCGCCTAAAAGTTCTCGAAGTTAGAGAATGGCTTATGGTTTTCCTCCAGTTCCTGTTTAGTCTTTTTGTTTCCATAGATTTCCAGTTCTCTGTCGTGGTATCTGTTATAGTCAAAGTCTTCGGGGTTGAATACGTGCTTGTCATCGGGGAGGACTATGTGG
>JBDGSL010000080.1:0-10824 GCA_042217555.1 Candidatus Nanohalobium sp.
GCACACACTTCCCGGTTCCCACGCTTCCATACACGAAGACGTTACTAGGGTCGTCGCCCTTGAGAGCCGGGGCCAGTATGGATGCGAGGTCGTTGATCTGCTGGTCCCGGTGCAGTATGTTCTCCGGTTTCCAGTTGGTGGTGAGAGCCTCCTTGTTCCTGAAGACCGTATCCTGGTGTATGTAGTTTGAGAACTTGGACTTCAGACCGTCGTCCGCCATCGAAACCTTTCCCCCCTCGTTTTCAGCCATATTATCTCCGTGTGAACTTCACTTGAAATCAAGGTTTAAAATACTTCTCCAGATGAAGTCGAGGCCACCCGAACCCCCACCCCCTGATTTCGTATGGAGATATACGCAAACAACAACCTGAAAGCTATAACACTGTTATATATTATAGAGGTGTTATAACCTCGAAATTCCAGCTGCTCAAGCTCTTCCACCCGAAAGCAGGGGGGTCGGGCCCAGGACCATCACTTCTTTCGTTGATTGTTGCGGCCGACCGCTTCAAAACACCTCTTTTTCGTCTGGACGTCGCCAGGAGGCGGTCCGCCACCCCTTTGTTTCGTGTGGAGATTGTTCAAACAATCGACACTCAGTAAACCTGTGTCTGGTCGAACCCGTGGCAACATGTGGTGATTTAAGAGCTTGCATGGGCAGGTCTCACATAGTGAGCCACTCGAGTTCAGGAACCCAGAACGAGTACGCGCCGACCGACTTCCAGAGGACAGCCGCCAGTATGGTCGCGAGCCTGATACTTGCCGTCGGCCAGGTCGTCTACTCCATCTTCCGGTTCGTGTTCAGCATACTTGCCTCACTTGCCTGATACCTCTCCCTGAGCTTATCGAGCTCTCTTTCCAGCAGCAGGATTTTCTTCTCAGGGTTGGCTGGTGGCTGCCCGCTGCTTGCAACGGTTTCTCTCCCGTCCGCTGTAAGCTCGGTGTAGCTTCCCTTTCCTGTCTCCACCTTTCTAATGGTTCTCTCACCTGTCCTTTCGATGGAGGCTGTGAAGCTGTCGGTAACCAGTCGCCCTGTTTCATGGCTGGAGTTGATTCGGTAGGTCACGTGACCTCGGCCGGTCTCGAGGCGGAGCTGGAGGCCCGAGGAAGTCCTGTCAACGGAGAACTGGCTTCGGGGCGATGATACGCTGCGGAAGAGCTCTGACGGTGAGATGGTCTGGGACAGGTCGAAGGCGGGACGGACGACAAGGCTGTCGTTGCTCCCCATGACGCTCGCGCTCGAGTTGCCTGTCTCGATTCCTGTCACCCTCCACGAGACCCGCCGAGCCTCTCCCGGTCTCAGGCGGAGTTCCCTATCCGGCGTTTCGAGGAAGCCTAGCTGTAGGTTGTCGGAAAGAACGATCTCGATCTGGCGGCTTACAGGGAACCTGTTAGGATTTTCGATTACTGCTCTCACCTTCCGGACGGAGCCTCTGTGGATGTCGGGAGCGAAGACCACTGCGGAAAGTTTTCTGGGGAACCTGATCTCCTTGCCGGCGTGCGCCAGCAGCTCGTCTCTGTAGATATAGGCCTCGACACTGTGGCTGCCCCGGCTGACGTTCTCGAGCGGTATGGTGTTGGGGCCTTCCGACAGGCTGACCTCCTGGGTATCGCGGTGGCCATCGACGCTGTACGCCACGCTCACGTTTCTGGGCTTGGAGGAAAACACCTCTGCGACCACTTCCGATCCGTCCTTCCCAAGCTCAAGGGTCACTGGTGCGCGATACCGGACTGTGAGGGACGCCTCTTCCAGAATCCTGGAACTGTTCTCGCGGTACTGGATCGCGGCCTGGACGTACTCCACCCGGGAGCTGTTCAGCCTGTAGACCTTTTCCGGGAAAGTCCCCTCGAAACTTGAGTTCTTGAACCTGCCTGAATAGGATAGAAGATGGTTCCGGCTGCGGACCACGCCGGAAATGTTCCTGTAGCTGTAGCTGACTTGCTTCGAAACCACAGTAGCGTTCTCTGGAAGCTCCCGAGAATATTTGTATAACGGTGTTATAGGAGCCAAATCCTGGATCAGGTAATCGGTGGCGTTGAACACGTACTGCTTCCTTCCACCTCTTTCGACCACCCTAGGCTCGGGATCGATACCTACCTCCAGCTCGCATACTCCTTCCTCGCAGCTGCGCGACGCGTCGAGCTCTGGCTTCTTTATCGGGTCCTTCGGCATCTCGGGGTTGCCGTACAGTGATAGTGATCTCTCCATCTTCTCCCGCACACCTGTTCTGTAGGCGGAGGCGGGGTTGTAGACTATGAACGCGGACCGTAGGTCGTTGATGGATCCCTCCAGGCTCTCGCCAAGCGTCTCTCCGTGCCGGAAGAACCTTCTCGAAATGTAGGCTGAATAGGCCTCGTAGCTCACCGAGCTGAAGCCGAGGTACGAGGAGGCCCCGTTCTCCAGGAACGCTTTCCTTATCTCGCTGCCGCGCTTCCCTGCGTTTACCGCGCTGTCCCATACTATCGCCCGCGAAACCTCCGGCAGCTCCCCGGCGCTCACCCTTTCACCGTTAGAGTAGCTGTCGTGGACGAAGCCGGACCTGTTGTTCGGCATCGTGTAACCGGAGGAGTTACCGACTAGCTGCAGGTAGATGATATCCTTTCCCCGCATCCGGTTCACGAGAGCTTCCTGGGTGAGGCGGCGGTGCCGGTCCGGCAGGAAGCTGAACGCGGCCTGTCTCAGCTCTTCAAGCGACGCGCTGTCGGGCACGTCGATATCCTGCTCAAGGGGCTGCCACCCCGTCCAGTCGAACTCCAGGTACATCTGGAGGACCCGCTCCGCGTAGTTCAGCCCTCTCACCATGAAGGCCGCGTTCTTCACCGCGGCTGCTCCGCTTGCTCCCAGGTACTTGCCTATCTGGTCCTGCGCCGTCTTCACCTCTCCCACGAAAAGATCCATCTTCGTGGGGAAGCCGAGCAAGTCTGTGATCAACGCGACCGGTTTCGACCTGTGCTCGACCACCCGCTCGATGTCGAAGCCCTGCCGCTCCAGCACGTACCCCAGGTTCTTGACATCCCACATACCTCCACCGAACGTCGCGAGTATGACGGGCCAACGAGAGTGAAGGTACTCGCCCGCCAGTACCGCCTCCTTCTCCGAATCCCTCACAAGGGAGCGGTGGTAGACCGCGCTCGCGTCCCCGACTTCCGAGGGGTAGCGTCCGACCCCGGCCTCCAGCCTACCGTCATCGTCCAGGTCGCCGTAGTCCAGGTCGGAGTAGAAGTAGCTGCCGTCCCTGCTGTCATCAAAGAAGCCTTTATCGACAGGATCCTGGTATAGCCTTCTCGGCCCGTCGAGCAGCGAGACGTACTTGCCGTCGAAGACGGTGTTCCGGTTCTCACCTATCATCTCGAACGCCTCCTCGATTTTCCTGTCGAGTTTTATAACACCGTTATCCCTGTTCCATCTTGAAGCGTTGAAATCGGAGCTCCCGAGCTGTTCGCTCGACGGGTACGCCACGTTCGCGTCGAAGTCCACCGGGAGCACACCCTGTCTGACAGCCATGTAGGCCGCGAGCACACCCCTGTCCGAGTCGAGGTCTGCGACCGCGACGTGGTGCGGTCTGAACTCCTGTACGAACCTCTGCTGCAGTTCTTCCACAGTATAGTTCGAGAAGTCGCGGTCCGCCTCGCTCCTGTCGAAGGTCAGCGACGCATTATCTTTTGCTGCCAGCGCCGCCACGTAGACGGCCTTGTCCCGCGAGCCAGCGAAGTACCCGGGTTTCGAGACGTTGAAGGCCTCGTTCACTGACTGGGTGGACTCTAGGCCCGACACCTCTCCGACGCCCAGCGGCTTCAGACCTGTCTTATTCACCTCCTCTCTCACCTCCCCGAAGTCCCGGGCGATGAAGGAGGTCCTGTTCAGGGCGACCGCCTCCAGCATCCCGGGTCCTGTCCCAACGAACACGGTTTCCCCGAGCGACCGGTTCACCGATACCTTTCCTCCCGAGATGTCCACGATGTGAACCGTTTTCCCGTCACCGTACGCGATCTCCTTCCTGGAGTCGCTGTCGTACTGCGTGAACTGGTAGCCCTCGTCCATGCCACCGGTTTCGAACGAGTGCAGTTTCTTACCTCCAGTAGTGAAGATGGAGAGGCTGTCGTCCTGCCTCGCGACGAGCCAGTCCTTACCGGGGAACTTCCTGAGACCGGTAGCTCGAGCGTCAAGCCGGTAGCTCTCCAGCTCCTCCCCGGTCTCCAGGTCCCTGTGCACCAGCCTGGCACCGTCCAGGTAAACCACGCGCTCCCCGAGTATCACCGGCCGGAACCTCTCCGCACCGGTCTCCCGCTCCCAGACCGCCGACCCGTTCTCCACGAACCGCACCGACATCCCACCCTCCCACCAGACCAGGACAGTCCTGTTGTCTATGAATTTGCCCCCCATAAATCCTGTTTTCTCCAGTCGCCATATCGCTTTCCTATCTTGGAATACTAGTGTGGCTTCGCCGGTACCGATAAGCTTTTCGCTGCGACCATCACCGTCTATATTGCGACTGGATTTCAATCTCTCCAGCCCGCTTTTGAAAGGTTTGCTCCAGATTTCTTGACCTTCTGGGGTTAGCAGATAGCTTTTGTCGATTCCTATGCTGGCGAAAAGGTTTCCTGTACTTGTGAAGGAGAGATAATCAATTGCGGTACCAATTCTACTATCAAGTGTTTTGGTGGAATTCTTGATGAGTATGACTCTACCAGGGAATTTGGTGCCTGTAAGCCAAAATTTCGCCTTATCCTTCGTATCGAAGTCGGTAGGGAAACTCGTCTCGCCAACCTCTTCATGATATTCTCGCCCGTCCTTCGAGTAGATGTTTATCGAGTTGCGGGTGTTGATAAGTGTGCTGAAATCAGAGTTAGAAGATGTTTCAAAGCTTCTTATAGTCTCAGGTACTGTATAGTTATCTAAATAGCTCGTTTCTATACTATGAGCTGCAGGTAGGAGCAAAAATAGTGTAAAAACGGCAATATACTTCTTCATACTTAAGCTAAAAAAGTCTGGTTTTAAAATCTTGGCATGAGGCTCGCGGTCTACCATGCCTGGATTCACTGCAAGGGTGGTGGCGAGAAGGTGCTTCTCGAGCTGCTGGAGAACAGCGAGCACGATATCACGGTTTTCACGAACAAGTACGTTCCTGAGGATACTTACGAGGAGTTCGAGGAGTACGATGTCCGAGAGATCGGAGGCCTGCCGATTGTCGGCGAGTTCCTGCGCGGCAGCCTGTTCACGCTCGGCGCGATGCTGACGAAGCTGCCGCTGGACGATTTCGACGCGTTCGTGGTGTCGACGGGCGGCGTGGCGGAGGCCATCAATTTCAGGAACCGGTCGCTGCCGCTGATCGGTTTCTGTCACACACCTCTCAGGTTCCTGCACGACGAGGATATCGTCGAGTACAAGAAGCAGGAGTACGGGCCGCTGAAACGGGCGCTCTACTGGTTCGCGAGGAAAGGTTACAGCATGGTCGAGAAACCGGCCTGGAGGCTGTTCGACCACGTCATATTCAACTCCGAGACCACAAGGCAGCGGGCGCTGGACGGCGGACTCATAGACGAGGAGAGGGCCTCGGTCGACCATCCTGGTGCCGACACGGCCGGCAACGAACCGGGAGATTACGAGCACTACTTCTTCTATCCGTCGCGTTTCGCGTACTACAAGCGACAGGACCTGGCGCTCGACGCCTACCAGGAGTTCAGGGACAGGAACCCGGAAACTGACTTCCGGCTGGTGGTCGCGGGCGGTGTAAACGAGGAGAAGCGGCCGTACTTCGAACAGATGAAGGAGAAGGCCTCGGGAGTCAAGGGCGCGGAGGTCAGGAGCAACGTGCCAGGTGACGAGTGGGAGGAGCTGTACCGCGACTGCTATTCGGTGCTTTTCACAGCCATCAACGAGGACTGGGGCATCATCCCTATCGAGGCCGGCAGCTACGAGAAACCCATCATATCGGTCGACGAGGGTGGCCCGCGCGAGTCGATAATCGACGGCCAGACGGGCCTACTGGTCGACGACAACCCTGAGGCTATCGCGGATGCGATGGAGCAGCTGGCCAGCGACCCGGAACGGGTTAGGCGGATGGGTAAGAAAGGTAAACAGGAGTCGAGAAAGTATACCTGGGAGAGGTTCGTGAAGAGGTTCGACGAGAAGGTCGGGGACGTTGCCAGGGGCTAGAACCTTCTGGCGATATCGTTTTTCTGGTAGCCTTTATCTCTGTGGAAAACTGTGTATACCATCACTTTACCGTCTTTGATATCATATATCGCCCGGTGATCTATCTCCCCGCCCCTGCTGTTTTCCTTCGTAACGTACCTGAACACCGGCCGTCCTCTGACCTCGATTCTGTCTGAATTTTCGTGGCCAGCAGGGCTGTCTTCAAGCTCTTTCAGCCGCGATTTCAGTTCTTGCCGGATTTCCTGAGAAAACTCCTGCAGCTCTCTTTCTGCCTGTTTGTGAAGTTCGATTTCCAAGCTATCACTCGATTTCGTCCAGGGGAACTGTTTCGACCTCCCCTTTTTCGACTTCTTTGATTCGCCTGAAAAGTTCCTCTTCCTCCGCTGGCGTCAGGCCGTTGTCCTTCTCCAGCTTCTCCCTTATCGCGGCCCTGATATACTCTGAATCGTTCTGGTAGAGACCTCCCCTGCTCATCTCCTCCACCTGCTCTTTCATCTCGTCCGGGATCTTGATGCTGACAGTCGCCATAATACTATAGTAAACTTAAGTAGTGAAGATACTTAAAACCTCTCTTTCTTGACAGCTTCTGGTGGCTTCGACCGATTTAAGATGCTCGCGACTAATCTTGTGATATGAAGGTCGCGCTGGTCTGCACCGTATACAACGAGGGCGATTCCATCGGGGAGCTGCTGGACTCTGTCGTGGCCCAGACACGGCAGCCTGAAGAAGCAATTTTCGTTGATGGCGGCTCGGAGGACGGGACGCAGGAGGTCATACAGGAGTACGCCAGCGAGCATGGATGGATAGAGCTGGTCGTGAACGAGGGATGCAACATAGCCGAGGGCCGCAACCGCGGCGTCGAGGAGACGGACGCCGACATCATCGCTACGACCGACGGAGGCTGCGTATTGGATGAGAAGTGGCTGGAGAAGCTGATGGAGAACTTCCCCGAGGCCGACGTCTCCGCGGGCGTCTTCAAACCGAAGACGGACGGCTCCCGGTTCAAGGAGGTGCTCGGCGTGCTTGAGACGCCGGACATCGAGAACCTGCCGGAGGACTGGCCACCGAGTTCCCGTTCACAGGCCTTCAAGCGCGACGCCTGGGAAGCGGTCGGCGGTTACCCGGAGGACCTGTACACCGCTGAGGACACGGAGTTCAACAGGCAGCTGAAGGAGGCGGGCTGCAAGTACCAGATCGCGCGGGACGCGGTGGTCTACTGGGAGATGCGCGACTCACTGGAAGAGGTGTTCGACCAGTACCGGCTGTACGGCCGCGGCGACGCCGAAAACAATACCCTGAAGGGCCTGAAATCCGGCAACTACAACGCCGTGAAGACTGCGGGACTGCTGGGTCTCAGCCTGCTGGCGCTGACGACACCCCTCATCGCTCTGTCACCGCTATACGGAGTCCCAGGTCTCCTGTCGCTGCTGTTCCTGCTTTTCTACCGCGTGCGCGACCTCGGCCGCGACGCGCTCGACCCGCGCAACCTCTGGGAGCTGGTGAAAATCAATGCGGCGATGCGGTCCGGCTACCTCCTGGGGTTCGTCGGCCAGTACGTCAGACGTGTTCTCTAGGCTCGCGGTCGAAGATCACGAAGTCGATGAACGACCTGAACTCGGCGTACAGGTAGTACCTGTACATCAGGTCGAGGTTCGCGAGGCCGCGCCCGAGGAAGTACGCGTGGCGCGCCGCCTTGTTCACGAAGTAACCGAGCCTGCCCTTCAGGCCGCTGACCACGTCGTTCGAACTCAGGAAGTACTTGGTCAGGTAGGGGTTGTAGAACATCCACTTCTTCCTGTCACCCTCCTCGTCAACCGCCAGATGCTCCAGTGACGCCTCCGGCTCGTAGACAATCCTGCCTTCCTGTCCGACCAGGTAAGAGGCGACGGTGTCCTCCCGGTACGAGTTCCCGACGTCGTACTCCTCCTTGAAACCTCCCGCCTCTTTCAGGGTCGGAACGTGGTAAGCCATGTTGCATCCTGGCATGTGATCGACCTGCTTCCGCTCGTCGTAGAAGAAATCCCCGTTTATAACACCGTTATCCTTTATCTCTCCGAAGCTGTCGCGGCCGCCGAAAAGGAAGTCACGGACCTTTCTGGCGAAGCCACCAAGCTCCAGATCCTCGTTCTCCAGCTTGCCTGTTACGCCGACAACGTCTTCCTCCTCGAACGCCTCGCAGATGGCCTCGTACCACGACTCGGAAACTCTTACGTCGTCATCTATGAAGACGATATACTCCGAGTCGCAGTGCTCCAGTGCCTCGTTGCGGGCTGAGGTCATTCCAATGGATGACTGTCTATAGTATTCAACATCTAAGTCGTCGCATAGCGATTCAGACTCCTTATCATCGGAACCATCCAAAACGATAACTTCGTAAAGTAAACCTTTCTTTTTCAAATCCAATAAAGTACTTTCTAGAGCTTCTGCTCGGTTTCTAGTGATTAAACCGATTTTGAAATCGCTCATAAACTTCAAACACTTATCAAGATTAAAGAAGCTCTCTATTTCATGGGTTTCAGGAAAAATCTCTATTTAGCGTATAAAAACAGGTTTTTTCCTCATATCAGAGGTTTGAGAGGTTCACACAGGATACTCCTGTTCTTGAAAAGACTTGCAGCTAAAGGAATCAAAGAGATAGAAGAGAAACCAGAATCGATTTTTGATAGAACAGACTGGCAGGCCCTGATAATTCTGGATGCATGCAGACATGATATTTACGAGGAAGTAATCGGAGAGGAAGTTGAAACCCGGATTTCTCTCGGTAGCACAACCACAGAGTACATAGAAAGAACTTTTTCGGAGGGGGATTTTTCCGATATTGTTTACATCTCCGCCAACCCGTTTTTCTCCGACAGGTTCCTAGAGAAACTGGTAGACAGAAGCGATCTATTCCATACCAAGTTCGATGTCTTTCAAGACGGATGGAACAAAGAAGAGGGAACGGTACTACCCAAGACCGTGGCAGATAGAGCGGAAACAGCGCAGAAACTTTTCCCCGAGAAAAAGCTGATAATACACTTCATCCAGCCTCACTATCCATTCATCGGCTTCAATGATGAGGGTTTTACAGACAGCAAAGGATGGCTAAGTGAAGACCAAAGTACCTCTATATGGGACAGAGCAGAAAACGGTGATTACACACAAGAAGAGGTAAGGAACGCCTACAGTCAAAACCTGGAAGTAGTTCTACCTCACGCAGAACAATTAGCAGAGAAAATCGAAGGTAAAACAGTCATCACCTCTGACCACGGCAACTTAATAGGAGAAAACGGTCTATACGGCCACCCTGACAATATGAGTTTCGCCCCTCTGCGAAAGGTTCCTTGGGATGTAAGAGAATGACAGGAATAGACGATTTAGATATAGCCGTACTGCAGAATGATGTAGTAAGGTCTAACGGAGCAGAGCTGGTAAGCATGATGCAGGCTCAAGAACTGGATGCGGATTTCTGGTGCCTGAGATACGACGAAAATGTATTCCCCGACATAGCAGAAAGCCTGAATATATTCGAATATGGCCGCTCCCTATCATCTGAAACCCTGTTTTCAACAACTTTCAACACTATCTCACCTGCCTTGACAAATCCCTCATTCCTCCAAGATTATGACGTAGTTATCTGCCATCAAGATTTAACCGAGATTTTAGCCTACAGGGCTAAAGAAAGATACGGAGTCGGAATGATATGGTACATGCACAACGTCAGCGACCTACTTTATCTCAGGGAACTATCTCAATCCCAGGGAAGGAAAGAAGATATCCCACTACCAATCCGGTTAATTTCGAGAATCGCCGGTATGTACTTGAAACCTTTAGATAGAAAGGCTTTCCAGACCGCTGACAGAATATTTACGAACTCCAGGAAGACAATAGAGGAACTAATCGAACCAGTATTCGGCTCCCGTGAAAAGATGAACCCTCTACATCCTCCTATCAGAGATATGAGAGGAGAAAACGAGAACAAAGACTATGTATTGGTGGTTTCGAGAGTAGCGCCTTACAAGGACCTTAAACAGGTCTTGGAGGAAATGAGGGGTAGAGATGAAAAGATCAAGTTTGCCGGCTCTGTGAAAGATGAAGCTTACAAGGAAGAACTCAAGCAGGAAGCGGAAGAGAAGGGTTTAGAGGTAGAGTTTCTGGGATTTGTCCCCGACAATGAACTGGGAAATTTGATTTCTGGAGCGAAATTCGGAATCTATCCTTCAGACGACGAGAACTTTGGCCTAGTACCTCTGGAGATGGTAAAGGCCGGCACACCCTGTTTCGTAAGACAAGGAATAGGCGCTACAGAGGTACTTCCGGACGAATACTGCTTACCAATTCAGAATATACCTGAGCCGGATGATTTAGACCTTGGTTTAAGCGAAAGACATTATGAAGCCCTGAGAAACGCGATAGAGGATACAGCCGGGTGAGGACAAGAAATATGAAAACAGCCATGATATCGCCGGGCCAAGAGAGAGATGGGGTAAAAAAATACACAGACTTCCTAGCCGATAAACTGGAGGGGAGGATAGAACTTGACCGAATCAAGCTATTCGAAACAATCACGCTTCTGAAGACTCTCAAGCTCTCTTGGAAAATGTCGGACTATGATGCTGTCCACGTCCAGTTCACCCCGGAGTGGTGGGGCAACATCTTCGGATATTTCTGGGGCAGCCACCTCATCCCGT
>JBDGSL010000081.1:0-7026 GCA_042217555.1 Candidatus Nanohalobium sp.
AATGTAGAAACAGATGGAATAGTTCTGGAAGGTGAGGAACCTGAGTTCGAGGATTGAAGAATCTTTGAAGGAAGCAGAATCCTACATAGAGGCAGCCAACAAACAGTACGAAAAGGCCTTGGAAAACGATACCTGGAACCCTGTCATCGTCAGCTGCATCATGGCGATGATCAAATCAGTAGACGCACTGATGCTCGAATACAGAGGAGAAACCAACAAAGACCACTCAAAGACCGCCAACGAACTCCAGCGACTCTACAGCGAAGGCCTTATCTCCGACAACTTCAAATCAAATATCGACTCAGTAAAGAAATGGGATAGTGCCGTAAAATCGTAGATTTTACCTGCTCGCAGAAAACTCATTGAGTTTTCGAGTTAATGAGAAGACAGAAATCCAGTACAGAAACAAGTCTGTCTCCCAGGACGACGCTGACCGCGCCATCAAATCAGCAGAAAGACTGCTGAAAAAGACTAGAGAAGAACTCAAATAAATTACGATAAAACCGTAAAAACCCTTCTCAGCTTATAAAGAAAATGTTAATTCGCATCTAACACTTTTGACCGAAAGTGTTCAATCACAGATTACACTTTCGCTAATCGAGCCTACTTTTGGTCTTCAACACCAACAATAAAACTCCTGAAAATTCAAATTAGGGGATAAGTGGTTACCTCATGGGAGACGAGTTCAAAGAAACAGAGAAGAGTCAGGATAAGTGACCGTAATGTTGTAAAGAACTGTGAAGTAATCTAAATTTAGAATTGATTTGTGGAGAAATTATATGTTGATACCAATGTTTTTCTGGATGCGATAGAAGAACGAACCAGTAGAAACGGTTTAGACTTTGGAACGAGGGCTAAAAACCTGTTCTCCAGGGCGCAATACGGCGATTTCCAGATTATAGTGTCGGATTGGACTCTCGAGGAGCTTTACAAAAAGGCAGACCATGAGGAAGTAAAAGAAATTTTATCGAACATTGGAGATAACTTGATTCGCTGCGGGTATACTGAAGATCAGAAACAACGGGCTAAAGAGGCCTCGAATCACTGGGGGGATTACCTACATGGAATAATAGCAAAAGAAGAGAATGCAGACTGTATAGTAACGAGAGATGATGACTTAAGGGATCTTTCAGGACTCAAGGTCAAATTCCCGAGCCACATCTGAAGAATCCATATCCTCTAACTCTTTCTCACGTCTCTCTTTCTCCTCATCAGAAATTTCCTCACCGCCAATTTCTTCCATCTCCTCAGAGACTTCGTAATCAACAACATCTTCATGCAGCGAGATTAGCTCTGTCAAAGCCTGTTCAACTTCATCCTTCTTTTCCAATCTCTCATTCTCTGTTCTCGACTTGACTATTTCTTCATCATAGTGCTCTGACATATCCTCCTGCAGACAGTAGAAAGCTATCAACTCCCAGAACTCCTTAAACGTCTCCATAACCTTGGATCTGTTGAACGCTGCTCTATCTGAAGATCCTTGAACTAAATCAGGAGCGACCGCGATAAAGTCTACAAGATCCTCTTCAACTTCGTCGTCAAGCTCTGGAGTCTTAGCCAGGAAAGCATAGAGATCTCTCTCGAAACTTGAATCAACATTGTCTGTTGCCAGGGCCCTCATAATATCTTCCTTCTTCTGGTACAGCTCCATGTCCTCCTTCTCGTACTGTTTCTCCCTCGCCCTGTGGAAACCAAGCTCTCCCCACTCCTCGACAGACTCCTCAACCTGTTCATCAATTTCTGCCTCACTGAAGTCTGGGCCGAAGTCTACAGGACCCGGAATTCCATCGCCAGGAGTAAAGTTCATAGCAGTAATAGAGCCCCACTGATACCTGCCGGTAGGCAGATCAAGGCCTAACTCGTTAATCACGTCGACAGCAATCTTCTGATACATCAACTTCCCAGGAGTCTTGTCAAACCTTTCTCTATATTTATTCAAAATTTTGTCAAACAAAGCCTTGAACCTCTTCCTCTCATCACTCTTCAACGGAAGCTCGAAATACGCCTCATTGTCCTCATACTCGGAAACATAGAACTCTCTGGTACGGCCTGATCTATCCTCTTTGACAATACCTGCGTCCTCAAGCTCCTCCAAGTATTTAGTAACACTCTGCCTATCTGCACCCACAGCATCCGAGATCTCCTGAATACTCTGCGGATCACTAGTGAGAGCCCCGGCAATATCACCGACAAGCTCCCGTGAAGACCTTTTGCCCATACATGTTACAATTGTCACTAACCTTTAATAAGAATGTTGCTATTTACCCCCTATTTTACTTCATGCTTCTAAATAGCCATGTTTTTAAGAATTAGTGACGAATAGTTGCATAAGAGAGGGATCGATAACATGGCTAATCTGAAAGAAGCTGCTATCACTGTTATCGCTGCAGGCCTCCTTGGAATCTTCGGACTCAGTTTCGCAGTGGTAGGCGCAAACTCGGACAATAACATCCTGATGTTACTCGGCATTTTCATGCTGGGCACAGGATACTACTACTGGCACAACTAAGGTGATCTAAAATGGTTCCAGATGAAGAACTCCGCGACATAATCGGTGGAAGTATAGCTGGTCTAGTACTCTACATACTTGCTTTACAAGCAACAAGAGGAACAATCAGTCCCGAAATAATTTTCAGTAATATAGGACTACTCATACTAGCGGGAGTATTCATCGGAGGCGGAGGAGTATTCGTCAAGTTATTCAGGGAATGGCTGAACACGAGATAAGCCCTCAACAGCAAAGCCGAAAACAAGTAAATAGTTCAGCCACAAAAAAGCTGTTATGAGAATGGAGAGACTTCAGGAGGAATACGCAGAGTTCAAGGAGAAACGTGACTGGGAGAAATTCCACCAGCCCAAGAACATCGCCATGTCAATCAGTATAGAAGCCTCCGAACTAATGGAACACTTCCAGTGGAAAGACAATGTACCTGTCGAGAAAATCAAACAGGACGAGGAATTAATGGCTGGGGTTAGAGAGGAACTGGCAGATGTAATACTGTACTCACTGAGCATGGCCCAGCGACTGGATATAGATATTGAAGAAGCAGTTTTGGAGAAGCTGGACGAAAACAGGGAAAGATTTGATGAAGAAACAGCAGAGGAAATAACTGAAGAGCTTGAAAATTGGCAGAAGGAATAAAATTCTGAAGGAGATAAGGTACATATGGTAGATTATTCTTCAGGTAATAATCAACTAAAGGAGAAGATGAAGGAAATATTCGAGAGTTACCCAAAACCTTCTAATTGGGATCATGAAGAATTTGATGGGGACCACCCGGGATTCAGGTCCATAAAAGGAGCTGGAGAAGTTGTAGAGAAAAAACTGAAAGATCGAGATAATCTAAAGGTCAAAGCTTCGGCAGGTATGGGCGGTTGGACAGTCATTCCATGGATAGCGATCATGGACGAAAGAGAGACTAAAAGTACAAAAAATGGTCTTTATGCGGTTTATCTATTTGATGTTGCAGAAGGTACAGCATACCTAAATCTAGGTCTAGGAGTGAAAGATTTAGAAGACGCTAAAGGTAGAGTTCAAGCTAGAAAGGAACTAAAAAACAAAGCAAAGGTTCAAGCAGAAAGAATCAATACTCCAGAAGGCTTTAGCGAAGGCAGACTTGAATTCAGCAATGATAATGTTTCAAGTTTCCAAGGGGAACTCTACGGCCCTGGAACAGTAATATTCAAGGAGTATGACATGGGTAATCTGCCGCCAGAAAAAGAACTGGAAGAAGATCTTCAAAACTTAATAAATTCCTATCAGTCAGAGATAGAAGACAAATTTTCAAGCAACAAAAGTATTCTAAAGTACGCTAAGGAGAATAAGGATGATATAGGAATATATAGGGCTACAGGACCCATCGATCATTGGATAACAGCTGTAGAAAGGAAGGTATGGGGCTTCCCTGATGAGAGCAACTATGATAGTGTAGAAGAGGGAGATGTACTAATTTTCCATGCCACTAAATCTCCAAAGAATCCTGAAGTTAATACTAAGAAATCTGGGATTATTGGTGCCGGAGTAATTTCTAAAAAGAGGACAAAAAGCGAAGATTGGTGGTGGGGAGAGCATTTCAATGACGAAGAATGGAAATATGTGGCAGATATTGAGCCAATGTGTATAACAGGATCTCTAGCAGATGTGGACAGAAAAAAGGATATAACTGAAAAATCTCTGAATGAGATCGAAAAGGAAACGTACGCCCTGCTTCAAGATTTTATGCCGATGTCACGGGCAAATGAAATATGCGAAGAGATAAATGGCAAGAATTTCCCAAATATGGGGAGTAGAAGCGCTTTCAGGGATGAAAATGGCCAGATAGACAAAGAAGCTCCAATTAAGATTCTGCAGGAAATCAATGACTCACTAACTACAGTTGGGGGGTTGAATAGTAAGGTAAGTGTTGAAGAACAGAGTGAGTTGAGCGATCACGATGAAGTTAAGTTTGAATCTGAAATTAACACAGAGAACGATATAAAGACTGAAATTCCAGGAAATCTTCTCGAGGAAAAGGGTCTGTACTTCCCTGATGGTCAAGGTGAGGAGATTTTGTCACAGATTGAGAGTGCTCTGAATTCCGGGAAGCATATAATCTTTACAGGGCCTCCAGGTACAGGTAAGACGAGGATTGCCGAGGCTGTTGCCTCGGAGCTTGAAGATGAAGAGGATAACGTCACAGGCTATCAGATGACGACTGCTACTGCGGACTGGTCGACCTTTGATACTGTTGGAGGTTTCATGCCCGAGAAGAACAGCGAGGATGGAAATCTGGAGTTCAGTGCTGGACAGATACTGAAGCGGTTCAGGAAGGATGGTTCACAGGAGAACGAGGTTCTGGTGATTGACGAGATCAACAGGTCGGATATCGACAAGGCGTTCGGCCAGCTGTTCACGCTTCTCTCCGGACAGGAGATCCAGCTTCCGTATACTGCGGAGAATGAGGAGGAGATCGAGGTTATTCCGGGAGGAAACGACAGTGCTCCTGGAACTCCTGATGAGCACCAGTATGTGATGCCGGAGTCGTGGAGGATTCTGGCGACGATGAATTCTTACGACAAGACCTCGCTCTACGAGATGAGCTACGCGTTCATGCGACGTTTCGCGTTCATCCGTGTAGATGCTCCTGATGAAGATCTTAGGGATGAACTCGAAGAGTACAACAGTCACTGGGGTATCGATGCCAGTGAGGAGGATCTTGATGCTGTGGCTGATATCTGGGAGAGAACAAATTCCCATGAGGGGAGGAAGATCGGTCCGGCGATTGCCGAGGATATGCTCGGCTTTGTTGCGGAGAGTGAGAGCGACAGGGCGTATACTGATGCTGTTGTGAACTTTGTCTTCCCGCAATTAGAGGGTGTAAGAAACAACGGTGATATTGTCCGGGAGATCGCAAAATCCGATGATGTGAACGATGATCGCCTGAGAGATGTGGCGAGGGATATGCTGCAGGTAAAGTTCGATGGAGAAGAGTGAGCTGCTGGATAACCTGACGGATGACATCATCAGTTACGTGATGCATGGAGAGTTTCCGGAGGATGAACTGGCTGCAGAGCTGAAGCATGACGAGCTTGATGAGAGGTTCAGGGACTACGAGCTCCTGATGGATCTGCACTTTATTCTGAGGCCGGAGGTTGTCGAATTTGTCAGGGAGCTGCCGCAGAGGATCAGGAGCATCAAGACACAGACCAGGAACAGGTCCCAGACGCAGAGAGGATCGATAGACGGCAAGATCAACTGGAGCTCCACAGTTCAGAAGAGATACTCGGAGAACCCCGGCGACAGGTCGCTCTTCGTCACGGAGAACAGGACCGAACATTACGATATCGACGAGAATATTGTTCTGAAGAAACTGCTTTCGGTAATCTACCATACACTGCAGGAGGCCCGAGAGTATCTTCAGGAAGATTACGAATGGGTCAACGAGAGGTGGGGAGAAAATGAAAATCTGATCGAGGGGATGGAGAGAATATTCGAGAGGGATGTCCACGTGAAGAGGATCAGGAAGCCGGAGGAGTACGAGCCCACGGACAGGATGCTGAATACCGCCGAGAACTCGCGGCAGAAGCTGTATCGGGAATCGGCCGAGCTCCTGGAGGACAGGAGAGAGGTCTTCGAGGGAGATGAAGATGCAATTGAGGAGATGCTGGAGGAGACCGCCATCACCCCGGACGACGAGGAAACTCTTCTCGAGCTCTATGTCCTGTTCAGGTTTATCTCCACCATTGAGGATGTAGAGGATGAAGGGTTCAGTCTCGAAACAATTGAGTCAGGTTCCCAGAAAGTTGCAAGTCTGGCTGGTGAGGAAAAGGAGATAGTTGTGTATCACGATTCATCGACAGATATCCAGAATCTCGCATTCAAGTTTGATCCTGAGAAGGATGTAGGTGACAGAGAGTACTCTCGTCCTGAGAGAGTGGAAATCAAATCTCACGAAATAATAGAGGACTATTTCGACAAGGATACGGTGAATACGACTGGGAGGCCGGATGTAATACTGGTTGAAGTAATCGACAAACAGAAAGGTGAGCGAGAGTACTTCATCACAGAAGTCAAAAATTCAACAAACGAGAAGACCATCAGAAGAGGGATTAAGGAGACTCTGGAGTATCTGGCATTCCTCAGGCAAGGTAATGAATTCCTGAATAAACCAGAGATTTTTGGCGGAGAGAAATCAGGGCTTCTGGTTGTCCAGGACTTCGCGGATGACAGAGATGTTGCAGAACTGGAGGAGCAGAGCGGTCCTGTAAGGATTATAGAGGCCTCTAAGCTAGAAGATAGTATAGAGGATCTGATCTCTGAGAAGATTTCCGTCTAGTTTCCTTCTCTGAGTTCTTCTATACTCTTGGTATTTCCTTTTTCTGCATCCTCTATGGATTTCTCGAGTCTTTCCATGAGTTCCCTGGTTGACCTATATTCCATGTTCTCCGGGGAAGTTAGTGGTTCTATCTCTATTTTCTCGAATTCGAAGAATGGTTTCTTGGATCTGCCCTGGTCTTCGAGGTCTACTATGCCGTGTTCGTAGAGTT
>JBDGSL010000082.1:0-4115 GCA_042217555.1 Candidatus Nanohalobium sp.
ACGTCCGCATCAGCTTCGGCTCCACGACCCGCGAGGAGATAGACCGGGCGTTCGACATCCTGGAGCGGGAGTTTGGCTAGCGCAGGATATTTAAACCGAAACGTGTAACACGGTTCACATGTCCGGAACAACTCTTTCAGGCGGATTCCAGGCCCGCCCTGTCAAGGGTGGGTGCGTTCTGCAGCTTTCCCCTGGAAAGACGGCTTAAGCACACCGTCTCGAAGGCGGGTGCGTTCTGGGAGAATAAGTTTTACCCTCGTTCCGGCTTCTCCCTGACTTCTCTGTCTGGTCTACTGCTACTGGCACTGCTGCTGTAACAGGCGCAGTGTTCGCTTCTTCGTTTGCTGTTTTCCTGAGGTGAACACACGATGAAACTACGCAACCACACTGGCGTACAGCGCAAGCCTTCAAAACCTGCTACAGAGCCTTCGGTGAACCGGTATGGCGACCAGCAGTGAATCCGGCTGGGTGGCCGTGGAGGACAGCGATATCGACGCCATCGAGTCCGCTGTCGACGACACGGTCTTCACGGGAGAAGAAGACTTCTTCGAGGCCGCGGGCATCGAGTTCGGTTTCTACCGGGACGATGACTGGGATCCGGAGGCCGCGGGAGTGACCTACAGGGTGGACCCGGACAGGAGCTACGATGAAGCTGCTACCGTCCAGGAGGCCCTTGCCGATTTCGCAGGTATCATAACGGAGAGCCCGCACGTCCAGGACGGGTTCGCCAGGGAGGTCATCGGGGACGTCGCCCGGCAGGTCTGGGAGGATGAAGCCTACAGCGAGGCCGTCGAAAGAGTCTCCCAGAGGCACACCTACCCGGGCACATCCTTCGGGACCACCCGCGGATACGGGGTCGAGGACTTCGTCGACGACGTCATGGGTGCTGCCGGGAGCTGACACGCTTCCGGCGTCCCCCTTTTCCTTTGTCTGCCCGGATGACAGGAAAGACTGCACTCCGTCACATGTTTTTTAAGTGTTTTTTCTAAAAGGTACTGATATGAGTTCGATGGACGTATCCGGCCCGCAGAAGGGTGAACGCTTTATCGTTCCGGGGAGATTTTTCTATAGTCAGGGTGGATGCGTTCTGGCGTCATTTGCCTGGTTCTGATACCGATATTCTACTGGACGCCTCGATTATCCTGTAATCGATACTAATGTTGATTCGATATGACACCACAACACCGAAACACGACCCACGCATGCGACTCAAAATCCAGTAAAAACAGCCGCAGTGGTAGAAATGGCGGGAGATGAGACAAAGAACTTCTACAAGGACGCAGGAAGGCTTGCAGAGGACATAGAGCACTCCCGCGCCAATCTACCTGCGCTCGAACAGACTTACGATGAGTGGCTGGAAGACCAGGGAGTTGAGACCGGGCACTGGAGCTTCCAGGACCTGGAAGACTCGCTCCAGGAGCACGGCGTGATAAGCGACGACGAGAACGAGGTGACCGCTGGATGGGGTCGCCAGCTCCACGCACCAGGACGCATCGAGACCCAGGTGTTCGAGGAAGTCGCGAGGAACCCGGTGGCGGATGCCCTCGCGGAGAAAGGCCTTGATACAAGGGTCGTGCCCTTCACGCTGACCTCGGACCCGTTCGTCCACCACAACACGGAGAAGAGATCCTACGTCTGGCCGAGCGTCGCCACACAGGACGGGATAACGCAGGTAGGCCTGGCGCAGGCTGAAAACTCGATGATGCTGGAGGAACATCCGGTGGATGTCAGTGCGGAGGATGCAGAAATCATCGAGAGAGAGCTGGGGGCGAACCCGGACAATTACGACAGGCTTCACGAGCTCCAGGCCGCGATGGGGCCTGACACTCTTGCCAGTGAACCAGATGAGGTGCCGGATTTCCACGGGGTCTACCAGGACGCGCTTCACGGGCTTGTCAGGAGCGACGTCTTCCCGGAGCACGTGCTCGTGGATACCAGCTACGAGGCCGAGAGCAGCCTCGAAAGCATGCCTGAAGGAATACCGGAGGGCAGGGCCTTGAAGCTGGAGCACGATACCGGGCCGTGGTACGAGGGCAGCTTCGACGGCGAGGAGATAACAGTTTCGGTCGATAGCGCCCTTGAGGAGGGCAAATCCTGGCTTCCTGCAATGGAGGGCTACAACTTCGTTCTCCTGCCCGCGACGGCCCACCCCAACATGGCCTACGTGCTGAGGGATGGTATCCCCGCTAACGGCAAGTTCGCGCCGGAAACTGCTCTCGACCTCGAAGACAGGCTCGACGAGGAGGTAGGAATCGAGACCTTCACGGTCGCCGATATAGGCGAGCCGAGCATGAGGGATGGCGAAGTGGTCGCGCCGGATGCAGCAGTCGAGGAGCTCCTTGACCAGAAAACCGCGAAGAGAGTAGAGGGAGAGGGTCACTACGCCTTCGATACGGCCTTGATGTCACTTTACACACCGGGCTCGCCCAGTGGAGAGGTCGCTGTCGACGACGCCATGGACATGGAGGAGTACGCCACTCGCATGGCAGAGATGTCCTACGAGGAAGCGGTGGCAGCGGCGGACCGGGAACTCCGTTAACCTTTTTTCCCTTCTTCTTCCTCTTACTTTACCGGAGGCGATTCTACATGGTCGACAGGCGGGAAGTTATCGAGACGGCGGAGAAGCTCTGTGAGCACTCTCCAAGGATGTGGGAAAACGAGTCAGAGGCTGCTGCAGTCATAAGGAAGAGGCTCCAGTCGGAAGGCCTGGAGTTCAGGGAACAGCAGTACGATGTTGTCTACCCGGAGTTCCCGGTCTACGAGCTCAGGGTGGACGGCGAGGAGGTCGAGTGCCTGCCTTCAGGCCTTGAATCCGGTAAGATCGACGAGAAAAATGTTATAGACAACGTATCGATAGGTGGCAGCGATTTCGACCAGCAGAACATCAACTTCAACCCCCACTGCCCTGCCCTCTCGAAGCAGACGTTCTACGAGGCACCCTCTGTGACCATCTCGCGACAGGACGTCCAGAAGGTTCTGGAGGCGGATGAGGTGGAGGGCCGGCTTGAGGTGGAATGGGGTGAATACCAGTCAACGAACTTCCTGGTCGGCAACACAGAGGACCCGGAGATGGTGGTTTTCACACACTACGACAGCTGGTGGGGAGGCTTCCTTGATAACGCGTTCAGCGTCAGCCTCCTGCTGCATCTGGCCCCGGAACTCGACCTGGGGGATGTGCTCATCGTTTTCGCCGGCTCAGAGGAGGTCTCCCACGAGGATACTTACTGGTGCTACGGCTACCGCCAGTTCGAGAAAAGCTATCACGACGTGCTTCAGGACTGCTCGCGCATATCTGTCGTTGACACCATCGGGAGAGGGGAAACGCACGTGACGCAGGACGACTTCATACTGGGACAGGCGCTCGTGCTTCATAACAGGGATTACATCGAGAAGACGGATCTTGTCATAGGAGAGTTCGACCGGATAATGGAGATATACCATTCGCCCATCGATACGCGTGACAAGCTCACCCATCCCGACCAGGCGATAGAGAGAGTGAAGGAGTACTTCGCGGACTACCTGTCGTAGTTACCGCCACTCTTCAGCCGGCTGCGGCTCCCCCGCGATGGTGTACTCGGAAGGGCCCTGGTACACCAGGTCATGCGGTCTCCCGTCCGTCACCATGGCAGGGACGTACCGGTGATCTCCACTGCTTGAAGCCCTCAACGCGAAGCTCTCTGCTGTATCAAGGCGGCCCAGCACGGGCAACCGGTGCATCTCGGCCATCATACGGTCTATATCGCTTGAGCGGAGATGGTGGGGCTCCTCTTCATCCTCCAGTCTCCTGAATATGTGGCCAAGGTCTACGGCGTCCGCATGTCTCTCGCGCAGCTCCTCCTCGTCAAAGCTCGTGAGGTCGTACACCACCGTGTAGAATGTTCCTCCCATCTCTTCCAGCATGTCATGGTTGTTCACCGAACCCGGTAGTTCCTCTATCCAGAAGTGGTCGCTCTCTCCCAGGACCTCGTAACCCTCCGATCTCAGACTTGTCTCCATTTTTACCCTCCCCGGCTAAACATTGGTCCCTGACATATTAGTCTTTTACTTTACTCCAGCGCAACTACCAGTCGTCCTTCGTCGGGCAGTCCGGGTCGATGCACATGTCGTAAGGCTTC
>JBDGSL010000083.1:0-9343 GCA_042217555.1 Candidatus Nanohalobium sp.
ACGACTACAACCTCAACATCGCCCTCTACGTCGACACCACCGAACCCGAAGAAGAAATAGACGTTTCCGAGGAGTTAGAGAAACTGCACCAATTACAGTCTGAACGCGAGGAAATCGAAAAACAAATGCAGGAACACATGGAGGCCTTGAACTATGAGTAACCAGGCCTCACTCGGAGATATTTCAACCTGTGAATCATCAGGTAAGGAATCAGAAAATTCTGGAGATGATTGGACAAGTGAAAAAATAGGCGACATTTTTGAAGGAATCAAAAGTGGAGGAACGCCGAAAAGAGGTAAGGATAAATACTGGGAGGAGGGAACTATTCCTTTCGTCAAGATTGAAGATTTAAACCGACAGCAGGGAGATGGAATCTCAGACGCTGAAGAGTACACAACTCAACAAGCAATAGAAGACGGAAAAACCAGAATCTATGATCCTGGAACAATTCTGCTGACAATTTACGGAACTCTTGGAGAAACTGGCATAGTCACCGAACCAGTTTCAACAAACCAGGGAATAATAGGCCTTTGGGATCCAAAAGATACAAACATCCAGTTTGCTCGCTACGCTCTCGACTTCGAGCAGGACAGACTGGCAAGCAAGAAAAGAGAAACCACACAGGCCAACATCGGCAAAAATATTCTCAAACTCCACGAAATTCCACACCCTCCAATAGATGAGCAGCGGCGGATCGCCTCTGTTCTCTACAATGTGGATCAGGCAATCAGTAAGACGGAGGAAATCATCGAGCAAACCCAGCGAGTCAAGAAAGGCCTGATGCAGGACCTCTTCACAGAAGGATACTACAGCCACGAAGAATTTGAAGAAAGCAGAACAGGGCCGATTAAGATTTCCAAGCCTGAGAATTGGGAGCTGAAAACTGTTTCTGACCTATTCAAGATTATTGACGGCGACAGAGGCAAAAATTATCCTGGTTCTGATGACCTTCATGAAGAAGGCCACTGCCTTTTCCTCAATGCTGGAAATGTAACTTCGGAAGGCCTCAAGTTTCATGAGACAGAATTTGTGACTGAAGAAAAAGATGAGGCTATGAGAAAAGGAAAGCTCGATAGAGGTGATCTAATTCTCACTACAAGAGGAACAGTAGGAAATATCGGTTTCTACAGTCAGGATGTGGAATATGACCACATGAGAATTAATTCAGGAATGGTGATTTTGAGGCCTGAAAAAGAGTGCAGTCGTAGTTTCTTCTATCACTTCTTTAAATCAGAAATTTTCCAGAAGCAGATCGACAACGTCAGCTATGGAACAGCTCAGCCACAGATTTCAGTTTCCCTTGCTAAAAAGCTGGAGATAGTCGTTCCCGAAGTTGAGGAACAGGAGAAGATAGCCGAAACTTTGGATAATCTTGATGAGAAAATTGAAAGAGAGAAGGAAGAGAAGGAGCAGCTTCAGCGTTTGAAGAAAGGCCTTATGCAGGATTTGTTGACTGGGAGTGTCCGTACCGGTGAGGATGTACGGGTTTTGGATGAAGTTGTGGAGGTGGAGGGCTGAGTGGAAATTACTGAGATTGATGAAATTAGGATGAGAATCCAGGATGGGGACTACACGCATTGTGATGTTTTAGAGGATGCGGATGGAGCTCACCTGTGCGAGAATGTCCTCAAAACGACCAAGTCAGAATCTATTGAAGAATTAAGGAGTGAAATGGAGCGATGGCTTGAGAATGAGAGTTTTGATGAGCTGAAAGATGAACCTCTGGATCTCGCCATTGTTGTAAGGCCGAGAATTGAGGATAATGGCGAAATTCCGGATGTTGATAATGTCGGGAAGAATGTTATAGATTCTCTGGTCAAGCCAGTTACTTCTGCATTAGATGATCATCCTGAAGATAAAGAAGACAGATATCTAGTCAATGATGATTCTCAATTTGTAAGAATCTTAATGAGAAGAATGAATCCTCTCTATAAAAAGGGTGTAATTACTGTTTCTGTTCGCGAATTTGATCCAGATAAATCAATGAAATTGGAGAATCCAGAGGTGGTGTAGATAGTGGTATTCTCTGAATTCTTTATATCCCGCATTACCTTCCCCGTAGGTGCCACTGCAATAATTTTGGTGTTAGGTGCTTTAGTTCTGTATTTTGGCCGGATTATGGAAGGCATTCTAGTTGAGGAGCAGGATAGAACAGATAAGCAGATTTTAGGAGTCTTATTTCTGTTCAAGAACATCATTTTTCCAGCATCAATCGTAGGTATTTATTTAACTCAGGAGACATTTCCTGTGTTTTCATTTAATTCCCTCTACTCTCTTATCGGTTTAATAGGTGTTGGCGGATTCTATCACGCTCAGAATAATCTTCACAGGATGAACAGATTCGGCTTGCATAAATCGGACAAGTTTGAGGATCAGTTTACTAAGAAATTAGATGAAGTTTTGCCAGATCAGCTCGAAGAGATTTTTATTGAAAATACTGGTATGAAGCCTCTGGAGTTTTTCCAGGAGGACATAGATCTTGCTATAAAATTTGTCTTGAGTAAAACCATGTTCTATGGAAGTAGTTTCCTTTTCGTATTTTTCCTCTACCAAGTAGTTGTATCTGGAAGTCTTCCTATGTCTATCTTAGCATTAGTTTTAGCATTTAGTGGTATTACACAGATGGCTCAATCATGGGCTTATTATTACTCTGATGACATTTGGAGTCATGTTGAAACTGACAAAGGGGAAGTTTTTGAGGGAAAGCTAATTTCCAGAGGAGATAACTACGTCTTATGGGCGGAGGAAGAGGATGAGAAAATAGAGATAAAATCTGAGAACATAGCTACAATTCGACAAAGTAGATGGAAAGATGAAAAATTAGAATTTAAAGAGGAAGAATAATCAATGGAAAGGACAACTGAAGGAGGAGTTGAGGCAAAGGTCTTAGATTACTTGGAAACAGTCGGCTGGGATGTTTACGGAGATCCCAGAGGAGATAAGTGGGGTGCTACAGAACTAGATAGAAAGTATGATAGGAGTAAGGATGAGGCTGTCTACTGGGAGTTGCTTAAGCAGAAGATTGTTGAATTAAACGAGGATGTTTCTCAGGATGATGCTCAGGAGATTGTTGATAATTTGAAGAGGAATATGGGGGCTGAGAACCTGATAGATGCTAATGAAGATTTCTACAGGAAGATGAGAGACGGTGTTTCACATACCGTAGTTGATGATGAAGGGGTTGAGGAAAGCAAGTACATTGACCTCATCCACTTCCCTGAGGATGAAAGAAATATTGAGGAATTAATGGAGAAGAATGAGTTCCAAGCTGTTAACCAGTTCCAATTTGAGAGAAGAGAATCTGTTAGGCCAGATATTACGCTTCTAGTCAATGGAATTCCGATAGTACAGTTCGAGCTGAAAAATGTGGGTCCAGATTCCACCATTCAGAAAGCAATGAACGAAATGACCGATTACCAGGAAGACGCACAGAGAATGTTCGCACCTAACCTGTTTAACGTGGTAAGTGACGGTATAAGGTTTAGATACGCCGCCACGGATGCTCCACAAAAATTTTACTTCCCGTGGAGGTCAGAAAATTTTGAAGAAGGAGATTCTGAAGTTAAAGACGCTGTAACTAATCTTTTCCAACCTCAAACTCTGATGGATATATTCAAATACTACGTTTTCTTCTCTGACGATGGCAAGATTGTACCTAGATACATGCAGTTCCAAGCAGCCAACAGAATGATTGAAAGACTAAGGAATGGTGAGCCTAGAAAAGGATTAATTTGGCATACTCAAGGATCTGGTAAGTCGTTTACGATGATGTTTGCAGCTCATAAGGCTAAGAAATCTCCAACTGTGAAGGATAGAGAACAGATTCTGGTGGTTGATAGAAAGAAGTTGGAGGAGCAGATGGCTGATGACCTGCATGATATAGGTTTCCCAATATTTGAGGTAGCTGACTCTATAGGCGATCTTGAACGGATATTAGAGGATAATAAGAACCAGTTAGTCCTCACAACTATACAGAAGTTTGAAGAGGTTGACTCAGATATTGAAGCCGACCCAGAAGGAGAGTCCGTAGTAATGGTCGATGAGGCCCACAGATTTACTGAAGGAGTTCTAGGCAGCAAGTTAAGAAATTCTCTCCCTGAGGCGTTCTACTTCGGTTTTACCGGTACACCTGTAGTTGAGAATGGGAAAGATGGTAGAAACACTTTCGAAGAGTTTTCTCCGGAAGGAGAGGATTACTTACATCGGTACTCAATTGAGGAAGGACAGAGAGACGGTGTAATTACAGAAGTCACCTTCACCAGAATGAAAGTTGAATGGGATGACATACCGGAAGACATGCTTGATAAAGAGTTTGAAGGCGAATTTGGGGATTTACCTCTACAAAAGCAGCAGGAAATCCTCAGAAAGTATGTAAAGGAGTCAGATCTGGCCGAATTAAGGCCTAGAATGGAGAAAGTAGTACGTAAAATTCTTGACCACTTTGAAGAGAAGGTTGAGCCTATCAGAATGAAAGGAATGGTTGTTACACCTTCAAGAGAAGCTGCTGCATTGTACTGTGATGAATTAAGGAAGTACAGAGATGAGGAAGAGGTAGAAGCCATAATATCTGGCGATGGTAACGATGAGGACTTTATGGAGAAGTATGTAAGGTCGAATGAAGAGGAGAAGAATATTGTTGAGAAGTTTAAGGATCAGAAAAGCGATCTTAAGCTTCTTGTGGTTTGTGATAAGCTCTTAACAGGTTTTGATGCTCCTGTATTGAAGACCTTATACTTGGATAAATCTTTAGCGAATCATAATTTGCTTCAGGCTATTGCAAGGACTAACAGGCCTATGGCTGGTAAGAAGAATGGTGAAATAGTTGACTTTGCAGGCGTATTTGAGGATCCTGAGAAGGCTTTACAGTATGAAGAGTTTGAGGTTATTCAGGAAGGTTTGAGAAATACTGACGAGCTTGCTGATGACTTCCTTGAGTTACTTGATGAGCTTATTGACCTGTTCGATGTAGAGTTCGAGGATGACCCTGAGACAGTTCGCACAGCCGTGGCATCACTTAGGAAGAACGATAGGATGGCTTCAAGGTTCCTTGAGATGTTCTCAGAGGCAGAGGATATACATGAGTCGGTTCAACCCCACAAGAAGCTAGGGGAAGACGAAGTCATTACCAAATGGAAGATAATCAACGACATCTGCTATGAATTCAAAGAAATAGAGAAAGGCCAAATGCCCGGCCAAAACAGAATATCAGGAGATGTAAGAGAGAAAACACGAGAGATACTCGAAGACCACATGGATGTCAAGGAGATAGAGACACAAGAGGAAGAAGCCGAGTACAAAATGGAAAGTCCGGAAGTAGAAAGAACTGAGGAAAAGCCGCCGGAATACAGTGCTGCTGCTGAAGGAGCTGTTCTTGAGGAAAATATAGAAATCAAAGCCGATAAGAACCCTGCGTACGAGTCTCTAAGCGAACGAGTAAAGCAGATTATAGATGATTGGAAAGATGATCAAATCAGTTCTGAAGAAGCTATAGAAGAGTATGAGGAAGTTAAAGAGGAAGAAGAGCGTATAGAGTCTGAAAAGGAAGAGAAAGACATGGATTCCATATCATTTGCACTCTATAGACTCTTCACAGATATATACTCGGAAAAGTTCTCTGAAGATGAAGCAGAAGAGATTTCATCAGCTATATCGAAACGAGTTGACTCCCTTGACTTCAACTCTGTAGAAAGAACTCTGAGAAAAGACATCAGAAAAGAAGTTCTCCTAGAGCTTACGGAAAACGGAAAGGCCAGCGTAATCAAAGAAGACGAGGATTTCCTGCCAGAAACCGTAAACTTAATCCTGAAAAACAGGTGAAAAAGAGTATGGAAACAAAGATTGAAGGCCTAAAAATACCTTATGAAGTACGGGAGAGTGAGAAAGCATCCAGGCCTAGAATAGACCATAAACTTGGAGAATTTAGAGTAGTAATTCCTGAAAAGCAGGACTTTGATCCTCAAGAGCTGTTGTATAAGAAGAAAAACTGGGTTTCGAAGAAGAGGAAAGAGTATCTTAGATTTGAGAGGAAAATTCCTGACAGACAACTTGAGGAAGGCGGCAAGATTACAATTCTAGGAGAAGAGAAAAAAATAGTATTAGAATCACGTAGGTCAAATAAGATAGATTCTAATATAGTTTTAGCAGAGCATTTAGTAAACAGAACTTCTCTAAAGGACCAGCTAGAGAAGGCTTTACGTGAAAAAGCTAGAGAAGTTATAGAATCAAAAATTGAAGAGTATTCCTCAGAAGTGGAAAATAGCCATGATAAGGTGTTTATTAGAGATCAGCAGACTAGATGGGGTAGCTGCTCGACTAAAGGAAATCTAAATTTTAACTGGAGACTTGTTCTAGGCCCTGAACATGTCCTAGAGTACGTTGTTGTCCATGAACTTGCTCATTTAGATGAGAAAAGCCATAATGAGGATTTCTGGGCCAAAGTTAGGGAAATGTATCCAGATTATAAGAAATCAAACAGATGGCTATCAGAGAACAGTTCTCAGTTAATTTTTGACGAAAACCTGATCAAGAGTAACTAGGACTTTCTAAATTCTTTCCCAAAGCCATTTCTCTTTATTATTGACTCGGGTTTTCATCTCTCTAACCTCGCCCAATGATTCTAATTCTTTCAGGTGTTTTTCTACAGTTTTCTGCCCTGTGCCTACTTCTTTGGATAACTGGGAGCTATTTTTAGCGTAGTTTTCCAGACTTTCTAAGATGCTGTTCTTTATTTCGTAGTTCCGCTTCTTTGGCATAGACCTGTCTCACCAGTATTCTAAATACGTGTTATTTCTTCATTCACAGCACATTCCCCACACGTTTCCACTCCATTATGATTGGGGTTTATCCATGCTTAGTAAGGCCTTCTCGACATGTCTTAACCTATGCTCTGTTTCAGTAACCTCATTACCGATATCTTTTCTCATCATAGAATCCAAGTTTAAGGCTAGATTGAGACTCTGTTCTTCGGTATTCTGACCTTTCACTTCTAATTCTACATTCCCTTTACTATGGTCTAAGTCAAACTCCAGATCTTCTTCCTCAATCACTTTCAGATTATTTTCAAGTTCATCGTACAGCAAAGCACGTGGATCATTTACCAGAGCACCATGACTTTCGATTAATGCAGGTTCACCCTCACCTATCTTCAAAGAAGAATATTTCTCTTCTATGATATTTTTCACTTCTTTTGACTCCCTGAAAGCCTCAAAATAGGCTTTTACCACACCTGTATCCGAAGGTATGAACACCTTCTCAGGCAGCCGGACTACTAAGCTTTTTTCTGTGATAAGGTAGCTGACCTCATCATGAGGATCTCTTAATCCTCCATTAATCCATTTGGTATTCTTCATTTCCAGAGTATCTCTTGTTGGTACTTCTTCCACCACTTCCTCTAATTTTGAGGAGATTGGAAACTTGAACATGATTTTGTGGAGCCTAAATTTCACTTTTCGACTTTCAGATTGAGTTCTGGAGTACCTATCGAACACTTGGAACCCCCTCTTTGTGAGACTGTAAAGCTGGAAATTTGTTTGCTGTCCTTCCTTCTCAACTAGTCCCTTACTCCGTAAAGTTTTGAGGCGTTTTGAGGCAGCTGACCTTGATATATTGAAGTTTTCGCCTATCTCCTCAGGATATGATCTACTGGGGTTATTAGCTAGAAAGCGGATTGTCTCATACTGCGTAGGAGTAATCTCTACTTCATCCTCTTTACTCCCCATTTGACGCCACCATTGAACTCCTGGGTTGAGATTTTCTATCGATTTTACTCCTTTGAAGCATATCTTCCAATGAATCTCTGAGGAGCCTCCTGACAGTTTCAGCAAATGATATTCCGCTACTTTCTGCCAAGTCGCGGATCAAGTCATCCGTAGTTGGGTTGAAGCGAATAGTTTTCGGCTTCTTGGACTCTTCTTCAGAAGACCGGTTCGATACGTTTTTCATTAACTGAGAACTACTCCCTTTATACTCCCCTCCTTTGTTTTCCTTTTTCATCTAGAGGACACCTCATCAGTTTCCAGTTTCTTCTGAAAATACCGGATCTTTCCTTGAAGAGCTTCATCCAGAGATTCAAATTCATCAAGCCTAGGTGGTTGATTTGTCATTCCTACTCCACCTTCAATTCCTTCATTAGGCCTTGACGGAGTACTTCCGACTTAGAGAGACCATAAGTTTCAGCGTAGTTTTTCAGTTTTTCGTGCAGTTCTGGTGCTAGATAAGTTGTAACACGTTTACTTTCTGTATTTGACATACCATCTTTCAAGTTGTACGGTGGTATATACCCTGTTTTTCAAAATGTACAAAGCCTGTAAATCTGTTTTATCATAGAATTAAACTCTAGGGCGTAAACCATCTATACTAATTTAACTTTTTGTTTTCAATACGTACAATATGAGCATCGAAGAAACTGAAATTGTGGATGAAAATGATAAAGTAAAAGCACCTATAGACAGATTTTTCAGCACAGAAGGAGTTCCAGATATCAAATGTATTCATGTGATAGAAGATCTCTGGAGAGACTACGAGAAGGGAGAAAGAGATAATCCTCCAAATAAAAATCAATTAGTGGAGAAAACTGATATTAGTAGAAGACAGGTCGCAAAAGCAACTAAGAGATTGGAGAAAGAAAACCTCATTGAAGAGGAAAATCAAGACCATATAGGAATACTAAGATTAACCACAAAAGGAAGAATGGCTTATAAGCTGATAGAACCTCTTTTTGCGGATATTGAAAAGATAGTAAAAGCGATTGATAGACTAGCTTTCCACCCCGATTCCTCTCAAATCTCCGGTGAAGAGATAAAGAAAGAAGATGTTGAAAGAGAGTTAGGTAAGAGTATTTCAGATGATGTTTTTAGGTACGCTGAGAAGATACGTCTAGAGCATCTTAGAAACCATAGTTATGAGAAGTCAGGCTTTGTTGAAGATACTGAGGAAGAACTCGAAGAGATGTTTGAGGATAAATCAGAGTAGACATCACTTCTTTGCAGAGAGCTCAAGAGTTTCAGAATCTTTCACCTGGAAATCAAGTTTTTCACCTTTCTCCCAACCCATAGCCTTCGCGAGTTCTCTAGGCACAGTGATGAACTTCTGATTATTTGAGCCTTCTTGAAGCTTTACCATGATAGAGAAATAAGTAATCATTATCTATTGAATCCAGCGAACCGGATTAGAAATTTAGCGATACCTAGAGTGATGCGATATAACTATAAATCTCTCTAGCAATAGTAAAACATATAATAGTTGCAGATAACGGTTAGTTAACGGGCTCGATTCGAGTCATACGGTTTCTGCGTGTCCCCCGCAAACAAGTTTTGCTCAAGACAAGATTCGATAGTAGAAGACT
>JBDGSL010000084.1:0-20498 GCA_042217555.1 Candidatus Nanohalobium sp.
ATAAATTCACTTTATATCTGGAAAAATATTAATTCTGTGCATCTGGGCTCTTGAAGTATGTCCTTTATAAAGCCCCCTCCGAGATTTGAACCCGGTCCTATCTACGAACTGTTTGATGTTCTTGATTCCGACTTCGAACTCGGTTCTAAGTATATCGAGCTGTAGATCGTCGACTATAGAACTCATCTCCTCTACCATCATCTCGATGAACTTTTCGTCTCCTTCTTCCTCTACGGTCTCTGGATGGTTAACATAAAATTCTGCGAAGTCGTGGAACATAGTTCCTTTACGGAAGTATTCTTGATCTGCAGACTCCGTCAACTTGGAGAAAAAGTAATCTTTAGGGCAGTAAGCTAGCTTGTTGAGAGAGGACTGGCTTATAGTCTCTACTTCTTTATTCTCAACATCGTATTCTTCTTTCTCAAAGCCCTGTTTCTCGGTTGGTAGAGAGCTAGAGTATTGATTTCCTTCTCTCTTGAGGTCACTGAAGGACTCTATCGTCTGGTCCGTAAGTTCGTTGAAATATAGGCACGGCTTTATTTCTTCATTCAGCTGTTTCTCCTGCACTAGAAAGTGTTGTTGCTCTCCGTTCTGTATCAAGGTCTTGAAGTCCTTCAGGTTGCTGTCTTCCTGTTTTTCTTGGTCGATCCATGGCTTGTCCGGTATGCTGGAAGTCCAGGAAGAATCCATTCCTAGGTAGAATACAATAGGTCTGTCAACGTAGGCAGATGATTTAGCGGAAGCCAGTAGCACTCCTTTACTGGTTTTCTCTGACTCTATATCGTAGGTATCGAGATAGTATTCTAGTCGGCTGAGATTCTCATTGGTGATTTTTTCGCCTAGTATTCCTAGCTCTTCTAGGTTGTTTTCAAGTTCGCTGCAGTCTTCACCAAGCTCTTCCTCAAACAGCTCTACTGCCTCACCAAAGGTAGATTCTTGAACTTGTTGAAGCAACTTTCTGAAATCTTCTACTTTGTTGTCTTCTACACCGTCTAAGTAGTCGTTGTTGAATTCGACGGAAATGTTTCTACCTAGCTTCTTGAGTACGGGCTGACATTCCTTCACTAATACTCTTTCAGATAGAGCCAGTCGGATAAGCCGTAAGTATGTACGTAACTTTTCGGATTCGGAGAATCCTTTCTGTGCCATGAAAGGTATTCCTTCGGATCGCAGGGCTGATTCTATCAAGGAGCCGTAGATGCTTTCAGGGTTAGTTACAATAGCCACGTCCTGACAGTTCTTCTCCGTGATGTTCTCTTGAACAGCTCTTATTATCTCGGTAGTTGAGTTGTAGAACTTGAACTCTGGAACCTCTTCTTTTTCATCCGTGAAAACACTGAATTCGTCCGCATCATCGGGGACTACTTGTTTATCCAACTCATTGAACTGGTGAGCGTTTACTACAGCCACATCTTTTTCGCTGTCAACCTGGAACTCCTGCATCTTGGAATAGACATTGTCTGTATTCCTGATGGCCTGAATTACCTGCTGAGTTGCCTGATTATCGAACCTTTCGTATTGTAGTATAGCTTCGAGCTCTCCTGTTTCAAGCCAGCACTGAATAATATTTTCGAGCAGGTAAGATGTTTGTTTCCAGGAAAGATCTGTTTCTTCTACTGCTTCTAGGAATAAACCTCGTTCCTTCACCAGGTCCTGATTCTGGTAGTTACTGAGAACATAGATCATCGGCGTAGTAGCGAAGTGACCAAGTATCGGTTCATCTAGTCGTGTGTTCAATGCATCTTTGAGTGATGCTTCTGCCGTGAAAACCAAGTCGTAATCTTTGACTCTTTCGAATATTTCCTCTACAGATAGAGATCTTTCAACCTGTAAGCTAGGCTTGTCACCTTTTTCTTCAGTTACGGAAGAATCCTGATCTGCAATTGCCTCGGTTCCCACATTGTATATGTAAAGACACTTCCATTTATCGTTCTTTTCCCTCAATACTCGGCAGACAATTTTTATTTGAAACTGGAGGGCTCTATGATAGATAGATGAAAGATCCGATTTATGAGTTGAAACTTGAAAGTAGAACCGACAGGGGTAAGGAGATTTACGAGTTTAAGTCTTCTGATGGTGTACCGTCAAAAGACAACTTCAGGGATTCTGAAATTGCACTGGCAGACACAGTAAATCCAGCACCTGAAGACGATATCTTGGTAATTCAGTCAGGATATGGATTCCTTCCAGTGATACTCGCAGACCAAGCTCCAAATGGAAAGACAATAGCAGGAGAAACTAGCGATCGTGCATATCAACTCACCAAATTAAATCTAGATAACAACAGAGTTGAAAATTGTACACCTCAGAAGGTAGCTTTCTACACTGAAATCGATAAAAAGTTCGATAAGGTAGTGTACGCTCCGCGAGGTTACGAACCTGTGGACGTCGTAAAAAACAGGCTTTCAAATGCTGTTAAACTACTGGAAAACGGCGGAGAAATACTCATAGCCGGGAAGAAAACCTCCGGTATCAATCGATACCAGAGCCACCTCAAATCGTTTGCAGGAAATACTGAGAAATTAGACCAGCAAGGAAAACAGAAAGTCTACAGATACACCAAAAAAGGAGAATTTGAACCAGAAAATATAGATATAGAAACCAACTTCAAAGCAAAAGTCGATGAGATAGAACTTGAATTCACTGCCTGCGAAGGACTCTTCTCCCCAAAAAGCCTAGACGATGGTAGCAGACTTCTGATAGAAAACGTACAGGTCGACGAAGAAGATGAAGTACTAGACCTTGCCTGTGGATACGGAATAGTCGGGATATTCATGCAGAAGCTTCATGGCAGTAAGATTTCTATGACCGACGACAATAGGATAGCGACACACTTCTGTAAGAAGAATGCAGAGGAAACAAATGTCGAATGTAAAGTCAAGAACAGAGATTGCCTTGACGGTTTTCCGAACAAAAAATTCGACGCTATAGTCTCCAACCCGCCAACACATCAAGGAGAGGAAATCACTGATGAAATGTTCGAGCAATCTTACAAGTCACTACGAAACGGTGGGAGTCTATATTTGGTCTATAACCGGAACATGAGATTCGAAGAAAAGCTCTCGAAGATGTTCAAAGAGACAGAAACACTTGAGAAAGCAGACAATTACCTTGTTCTGAAAGCGATAAAGTAATTGATGAATCAATCCTAGATATGAGCCGAAAATCCTCTCGGTGATTAATTTTGATGTTAACCTGTTCTGTGATCAACTGTCCGTGTAACTTGTAGTAGATTACCAGGACCCGTTCCGGTTCTGGCACAGGAACTGAGTCATTTTTCAGCCAACTGAATGACTGCTCTGGAACAGTCCTGTTCGGGTTAATAATTTTAGCTATGTTAATATTTTAACCAGATAGTTCCTCTGATAGCTTGGAGAATATCTCTTTGCCAACATCTCTTTTTAGGGAGTTGACAAATCTAAGATTGTAGTTATTTTCTTTCTGCGGTCGCCTTTCCGGGACTAACATGCCTCTGGTTTCTGTACCTTCAGTTTCGACTACTGCGTTGATGCTCCTGAAATCTGCTATACCAGGTTTTACAGAAATGGCTGCAGCAAGCGTGTCATACATGACTGCTCCATCGAATACCGAGTTTTCTTCGTAATATTTGATGTAGGGATTCAAAATCTTCCTCCACTTCTGATTTTCTGTTAAGCTCTTGAAGCTCTCCATTGATACGGTAACTTTCCGGCAAGAGTTAACCGGTACAAGTCTTGTTTCCTGCGAAGTGTTCTTCGCCACGATATCAGCTGCTTTTGGATCGACCCAGAAGTTGAATTCGGAAACTCTGTTCACGTTTCCAAATGTTTCTACTGCGCCACCCATTACAGTGACTGACCTGTATTTTTCCAGTAATTGTGGTTCTTTTCTAACTGCTTTTGCTATGTTTGTAAGCGGTCCAAGCGTCAAAAGTTTTGTATCGGGATCTGCGTTGTCTATCAAGGCGTTTACAGCGTCTCCTTCCGACCTACTGTACTCCTTGGGTACTTCGGTGCCGCCTAGTCCGTTTTCTCCGTGACTTTCTGCAGTTTCAAGCTTTCTGTCCAAAGGTTTCTCTGAGCCTCTATAAACAGATGCATCGATACCTGCTAATTCAGAAACATAATTCGCATTCCTCAACAGTTTTCTTGTGTACTGTTCCCTGCTACAACTGTGACGGCTTCAATCTCAACCTCTTCAAGAGATGAAAGATAGAGAAGAGCAAGAGCGTCATCAACTCCTGGATCTGTATCTATGAAAAATTTCATCTCTCAACGCTCTCAAATCTTCCTAACCGGCTTTTGAAACCAGGAACCGGTTCATATTCTACTCCTTCTTCCCTTGCGGTACCTCCTGAGACATACATGTATGCTCCTGCAACTTGTTCCTGAGTTCGCTCAAGTATCTCTTCTTCATCCAGTTCAGAGACTCCGTTTTCAACTGCATAATCTTGGAAGGTCTGATATTCAGGGTCAGAACTCCAGAAATTCTCTGCTACAGCTTTTCCTATTGAAGGAAACTCTTCAGGTATAAGTACTGTATCCGGTTCTGTCTGGAGATCTGTGTTCATAGCTGCCCATTTAACACATCTATCCTCTTCCCCATAACCAAGGGAGCTAGTAAGCTTGTAGCCTTCGTCATCGGCTGCTTCCCTAGCTAGGTCTTCAAAATCCTTGGAGATTTCTTCAACCGAATACTGATCTTCTATCAACCGGTCGAATCCCTGGTAGAACTTGTCGAAATCCTGTTCCAATGCAGCTCCGCTGAACCCTCTGACTTTTCCACTTGACTGTTTTAATTCCGTGAATACAGGTCTTGGAAACTTTCTTCCCGTATCTCTGAGTTCTATGAAATCGTAGTCTTTTACTTCTTTCCAGATCTCAGTGAACCCTTCGCCGGTTTTGGCAGCGATTTTCCCTCTGCCGTTGAGGATATCGAGGATTTCATCCGTATCCTCTCTATTAAGTTCTTCTCCAAGAGCTATTCCGGCGTTTCTTCCCTTCTGAGGCACTCCAATCGAGCTAGTCGTCGAACCTACTGCGGTATTGGCCGTATATCCAGCGTGTAGTCCATCGTTTCTCACCTAGGACCACCCGAGTAGATTACATAGGTCGGTTTCTCCAGGTTCTCCTTCGTCAAGGTAGCCCTCAACCAGATCCTCACCGTTCTCTAGTTCAATGTACCTTACTTCCGGCTCTCCTTCGAAGTTTTCGTAAGGTCCATCTACCACCTTCCCTAAAACGTCTGTGGAGTATTCCCTCTCTCGGTAAACCACTTTTTCGCTTCCAACTTCCTCGACTTTGGATTCGTACCTCTTTACCGGTACTTTTCGACGCCACGGAGGATCATCTTCTATCCATTCTATCTCTGAACCCAGAACTTCTCTTTCACTCACTGAGAACCACCTCCAGTATCCCATCAGAGTACTTGAAGCTCTCCACAGAGTCGAACTGAGAAAGAAGTTGAAGTGCCTCCTGCTTGCCTTCTACCTCTTCTCTAACTACTTTTCGTGACTGAATTGATAGAGAAACCTGTTCATCTTCAGATAGGTTCAGCCGGTTCCGGATTTGAGCAGGTATCGTGACTCGGCCTTTAGAGTCCACCTGTGTTTTCCAGGTGAACGACGCAGATTTCCTCTGGATATCTGCTTTATTCAGCTCCTCTTCCGAGGAGATGAAAGCAGCCACCTGAAGTTAGAATAGAGTTAGAACTGTTTGAACTGGTTTTAGAACTTTGTTTCGAACTTTCCGGTGTGAACATATTCACCTTGCATTGTAAATCACGTTCTTGTACATCTACATGATATCACCGAATTTATAAACCAATTTGGGAAAGCCGTGGGACACAGTGCCTATAACCCGAGCTTGTCGATTTTCTGTTTCAGTTGAGACAGATAAGGATCTGTCACTTCGTACTGTTCAGCTACCTTGGTCTGGTTCTTCGGGCTGTCGTTCTCTCTGATTTTGACTAGTTCCCAGATCAAGATCCGTTCCTTTTCGGACAGTTCTCTGTACTCTTCGTTCTCCATCAGTTTGTCGTAGGTTGACATAGTAGCTTCTACCTTTTCATCTACGGTAGAAACTTTGTTTTCAACCTTTTCTGAGACATTGCTGTTCATCTTGTAGATGTACCAGACTAGATCCCGGAGTTCTTCGTCTTCGAAAATGTTTGATATGTCATCGTCAAATATATCGTCTGGGATCATTTCTATTTCACCTCCATTTTACAACCACAGTTTTCACAGGCATACCGATCTTCCTCAACCAGGACTAGTTCCTTAGAGCATTCGAGGCACTTGAACTTGAGGAAAGGTTCTTCAGAAGTAAAGTTGCTTTCTTTCAGTCCGATCTCTACTAGGTAGCGCACAACGGAAGCCTTGCTCCATTTCATGCCGTCGCTTATCTCTTCGATCTCCTCCAGTGTCGATCTCCGGAACCGGGCGTGTAACTGAACAAGTCTGTCATCTGAGGTGCCGGTCTTATACGTGTCTTTGTTATCGGCAGGTTCCATTTTTACCGGTCCTCCGCCAGTTCTTCAGCGACCTGCTTGTAGTACCGGATTTTGGCTTCGATTGCATTGTCTAGCGAATCGAATTCAGATAATCTAGGTGGTTGAGATATGCAGTCTTCCTGTTCGGTTTCCATAACAGGAAAAGTTTTTCGTTTCTATACCCAGGTAAAAAATTCCCGGAAATGTATAAGGTTGCGGGACTTTTTGTTTATATATGGAAGAACTTGAAGTCGGAAAGCCAGAAGAAATACTCAGAAGAATCGACTTCCAGAAAATAGTACCTAGCGAAGACCTGGCTAAGCGGATGGGAAGCAAAATATACATTTTAACTCATGGCGTAATGAAAGACGAGTTCCGACTAAAACATATAGAAGGAGATTTTGATGTCGAAACAGATTTCGAAAATGTAGAACAGAAGAAACAGGAAATTAGGGATAAACTAGGTATATACTCCGAAACCGAGCTACAGAACCTGAAAAGAAGATTTGAAGCAGTTGGGTATATAGAACAGAAAGAAGATTCAGCCGCTTACAAATTAACTGAAGAAGGCAGATATCTATTCCATACTTACCTCCAAATGGTCAGTATATACCGAATATCCAAAATGATAGAGTACGCACAGATCAATAATAATTTAGAAGCTCTAGAAGGGATTGGAGATACAAAAGAGCATGTAAGTGACTTATCAGAGGAAATGAACGCTGAACTTAGAGAAAACTTTAGGAAAGAAGGTGTAAGGCCAGAGGATCAGGTAGCAGATGAAACAAGGGCAGGCCTCACTGATAACAGGTTAGGAACCAATTTCATGTACGATAAGCTGACACTTACTGTTCAAGAACTCCATAGTAGAATCCAGAAACTGACTCAGGAAAGATTTGCCAGTATAATGGAGGAAGGTCAAGACGAAGCTGAAGAAATCCTGGAGATAATGGATCTAATTGACGGGCTTGCTGAAAAACCGCACACTCCCAACTTTGAAACACCTGAGCCGCCTGAAGACATGTATGAGCAATTAAACAAATGATCTGTCAGGAAAAATACATTAGCTTTGATAACAGATCATTTTTGTGAGGAAGGCTAAAAACCTTGGCCAGAGCGAAAATTCTTCCGAGAATCGTTTGCAGAGCCTGATTGTTCTACTGATAGTCTATCCATTTTTTGGCATCATTTTTGGTGTATTGCTGATTGCAATTTTCCCAGTTATAGCTCAAATGTTCTCCATTATAGGTATTTTCTCTGAAGCCTTCCTCGAGTGGTATATTAACACTAAAAACCCTGTAAGTTGGAAATATATCTCAGGGTTCGCGATAGGAACCTGCTTATTATCCTCCTATATCTATCTGGCATTCCATAGAAATACGGAGTTTTCAGAAATAAATAAATCTAAACTATTATTCCCTTCAGCCCTAACAGTTGCATCTCTAAGATGGCTACCTGATTTAGGTTTAGAACTTACAAAAAGGCTAGATACCTTTGTAGAAGGTACGATTTACGCACTTCCGTTCATAGTTTTCGTATATTTTGTAGAGTATAAACTTGATAGGAACGAAAATAATTTACCATCTAACCAGACTACGCTCAAAGAAGCTAAGCATACCAACGTATTGCGAAAATCTCGTTCATTATTCCTTTCAAACGAAATTACATGGCGAGTCTTCGTTAAACAATTGATCAGAGTAAAATTGCTGAAACTAAAACCAATTGAGAGAGTTAAACGAACCCCTGACTTCCTCATATTGAAAATTATATCCCAAAATAAACTAGATATTTTTAGTTATGTTTACTTAAGCCTTGTTTTAGGTTTAGCAACCTATATAGCCGAGAAAATAGTAGTAAGCCATGTCAAGCCGTTATTCACAATTTTAGTTTTATTATATCTTGTTCTTCTAGGCCTGGTGTATTTAGTATGGAACAGGTTCTCAAACTGGATGAAAGAAAGTTTAGATATCATAGAAGAAGATTCCGAGCAGGTTGTCAAGCGCACCTAGTTCGGCAATTCGTCTATTACCGTAAAGTATTTCTCGCTAATTGAATTCTAGTTCAAACTTGTTTCTTCTTCCTTCCTGGCCTTTAGGCAATGTATTTTCGGTCTGGTAGTGTTTGCCTATAATTAAAGCCTCTAATGTTTTTCTTGAGTCTTTAACTCGGGCAATCGAGAACTTGGCGTCTTCACCGAATTTCTTTTCGTGCTTGTAGAGTCTCTGTTTGATGTTCTTGGCTTGACCGATGTAGGCGAGTGGTGGTGCGTGGTTTTCAAACCATATCCTGTATACTGCTGTACCTGGCTCCACTTCCAATCTGTTGACCAATCTATCAGGTTGACTCCAGTCTAAACCCATCCACCTGCTATCAAGAACGTTTTCTTGTCTAGAATAATCAATTGAGTCTAGTTCAGTATGCATAGCGGCCCGTTCTTCTAAAGACTTCAAAACATGACTACGATCTAGGTTTACGGTTGGCGCAGTATCTTGACTCTGAATGTGTAAAGCAACCAGCAAGTATTCTAAACCGTATAGATCTATTTCCGACCTTGCAATGTTAGGATTCGCCACGCTGACTTGGAAGCCTTCACCAATTTTCTCCTTCAACTTCCATAGATGTGGTGCGGCAGTATGCGGAGCATTTCCTGGCTGTTCATCTTTATGCGTGTTATTGGCTAGCGATCTGACTCTTTCACGTAGTTTCCTACCCGTCTGACCTACGTATTCTAGGCCTTCTCTATCCTTATGTTTGACTCTATAAAGTCCGGAAGTTTTCGGCAGGTCGGATAAAGCAGGATTGTCACAGTGTAGCTGAGTCCAGTTGGTCCATTCTAGATCCGCCCAGTCGCCAGAAGTTACTTCGGACTTATTTTCGAGATCCATGAAAAATCGTCTAAAGTTAATTAACGTGGCTAGAGTTTTGAATTGTATGGAGATAGGGCTGATAAGCTGCACAAAATCGAAGAAGGACGAGAAATCTCAGCCAAAAGAACTGTATATGGAGTCACAGCTGTTCCGCAAGAAACGGAAGTACGCAGAGAAACATCACGACAAGTGGTACATACTATCAGCTAAACATGGACTACTTGACCCTGAAGGTCAGCCAATAGAACCGTATGATGATACCCTTTCCGGTGCGAAGATCGGTAGAAAACGTGAGTGGAGTAAGAAGATTTTCAGGGAGATGAAACGAAGAGGCATTCTGGATGACGAGCTTGTCTTTCACGCTGGAAAAGATTACTACGGCTGTATCGTGCCTTTACTAGATAAAGAAGATGTTTCCTACCGTATACCTACTAGTGGACTTGGTATTGGGGAAAAGCTTGCGTGGTATACCGACCACCAGGTTAAACTTTTAACAAGATGCTTAATTTTCTAACCTAGAGCATCAAATAGGTATTTAAAAGTTAAGTAGAAAGCTTGGACAGGCTTAAAGCCTTAACCAAAAGCAGAAAATGACGCATAAGTCTTGTCGCGTGCCTCCCGCATTACTAACTATTCGTTCGGTCTGTTTTCTCCCATTCCTGACCCCGTGTTTATAAGCGGGGGTTGAAGGAGTTGGACACACTATGACCGACATACACGACAAAGAACGAGAACTTGACCAGTCCTTTAACCAGAACGAACCTCTCTATAGGTTGGAGACTCTAATTGACATACTGAAAGGTTTCATAGAGCACGACCAGATAACAGTAGAAGAAGCTCAAGAATACGAATCACATATTAGCGAAATAGAAGAGGAGTTAGAAGAAAGTATTTAGTGGCAGGAGGCGGATTTGAACCGCCGTCCGCACGTTCCGAACGTGCGATGATACCGCTACACTATCCCGCCAAAAAATTAGGAGAAAGAAGTTGTTAGCTCATTTCTTCCACCACTTCTCCTGCTTCAACTTCCTTCTTTTCTCCACTTCTGGACTCTATCTCAATCTTTCCGTCCTCAAGGAAGTTACTGCCCACGATAACTTTGCGGTTTACTCCGAGAAGATCAGAATCCCTGAACTGCTCTCCTGTGGACCGCTGACCGTCATAAAGCAGAACGTCTACTCCCTGCCCCTGTAGCTCTTGATAGATGCTCTCTGCTTTCTCCGTTACTTCCTCTTCGTGCCTTGCGGCAATCACAGAAAAGTTGAAAGCAGACACTTCTTCATTCCAAGTGATGCCATTCTGATCGTGATTCTGCTCTATGATCGCTGAAATCAATCGACTTACTCCGATCCCATAACTGGCCATAACCACGTTCTCTGTATCTCCCTCTTCGGTATCGAAGGTTAGATCCATAGCTTCGCTGTATCGGGTTCCAAGTTTGAAACAGTGACCTATCTCTATACCGTTCACTTCACGGAGCTCTGAACCGCAGTTGCCGCAGTCGGCAGTTTCCAAGTCTTTGGTCCCAAATTCACAGTTGTCACATTTGAGGTATGTGTCGCTTCCGATCTCTGCTTCTGCCATAAATTCGTGGCTTTGACTTCCTCCCATAGAGCCGTTGTCAGCCGCAACTACAGAATACTCAAGACCGAGCCTATCGAAGATAGTTCGGTAGGCGTTGAGGAACTCACGGTACTTCAACTGTAAACCTTCTCTGTCTTTGTGGAAGCTATAGGCGTCCTTCATAACGAACTCTTTCGCCCGCAAAAGACCGTTTCTGGCGTGGTCGTCCCTGAACTTTCTACCAATCTGGTAGATCGTTAGGTCGAGATCCCTGTAGCTCCTGATATACTTTCTTGTGAGTTCTACGGATGCTTCTTCGTGTGTTGCGGCGATGGTGAAGTCTTTGTCGTCTCTGTTCTTGAAGTTGAAGAACTCTTCTCCTTCAAAGTTCTTCCAACGCCCTGACTTCTCCCACAGTTCACTGGTCTGGAGAAGGTTCATCTTCACTTCTTGCCCGATTTCGTCCATTTCTTCTCTGATCACTGATTCTATGTTATTCAGAACTCTCTGACCGAGATGGGAGAATCCGAAGGTTCCAGAGCCGTAGTTATGGACAAGTCCTGCTTGAACCGCCAGTTCAGCACTTTTACAGTGCGTATCGGCCTCCGTTTCCTTGGAGCTGGTTACGAAGAGATTACTGCGTCTCACCGCAGATCACCAGAAGTTGAGAAAGAATTTTTGTTAATAGATTTTGAGTGGTTATCGAATCTGTTGTCGTGGTGGAACGTATCCACCTGTAGTTGAAACTTTGTTCATAGAAATCACGGAAAATTCGGTATTCTGGCGACTAAAAGAACTCTCAAATATTCTACTGCCGAGGAACGTAGTCACCAGACATAACTCAAGAAGTTTTGGTGAATCTCTTAAATGTTTTGCCTATTTCGTAGCTCTGGTAACGGCGTAGTTGTCTTTCTTTTCCAGTATTTCTACCTTCTTGAATATTTGTTCTAACTGTTGTTCGTAGTTCATATTTTGGTTGTAGACGATGTAGAGTTCTCCACCTTTCCTTAATCTTTGATAGGAGTTCTGGAATATTTCGTCTGTTATTCCTTTGCCTTGATGTGTTGGAGGGTTAGATACTATCTTGTCGAATTTCTTTCCCTCAAATGTGTCGAGGCAGTCGGCGTGTTCCAAACTGTATTTTTCTATTTCGTTAAGTTGAAGGTTTCTTCCCGTCTGTTTTACTGCTTTCAGGTTGTTGTCGCTAAAGTAGATTTCAGGATCGTAGAGCTTTTTGAGGAAGATTCCGATAGCTCCATATCCGCAGGCCACGTCCCAAACTTTGTCTCCTGAATCTGCCTCTATATTTTCTATAAGTAACCTGCTTCCTTTGTCCAGAGAGGTAGGTGAGAACAGCCCTTCCACTGTCTCAAAATTGGCTTTAACACCATTTATTTCTGCTTCAAAACTTCTCTCAACGTCCACTTTTCGGTCTTCTATTTCTCCCTGTTTACTGTATCTGTATACGTGATAACCGTCCCTACTGTTAATCTTATCGAGTTCGCCGTCAAACTGTTTGAGCCAATCCTTGTACCTGTTGAGCCCTTCTTTCTTGCTGGAGGCAAGGTATAGTTCGCCGTCTTCTTCCAGCAAGTTGATTGCTTCTGTCAGGTTGTTTTTGACTATATCGGTGTTGGCGTATGGTTTCGGTGCGTAGAGAACCTTGTCGAAACTCTGCTCTATATCCTTTGGAGAGCTTATCTTCTTGCTTTGAGTATTTTCTATATCGTTTAGTTTGAGGTTGTGTTTGGTTATTTTGTGGGCTCTGTCGCTGGATTCTGCTAAAACTGTCTTTCCTTCAGGGGTGTAGTCTGCGAATATTACTCCGAGAAAACCGTAGCCCGGATACAGAACCAGTAAATCTTCCTCCTCTCCTGTTTCGACTGTATCAGCTAATAGAAGCTCTGCTTTCCTAAATCCTTCTTTGGATGCTACGCCGTCAGCAGTCTCAAAACTGTAAACCTTGCTTCCTTGATCGGTTTCAGATTTTAGTTTGAAACTGTACTGAAAACTGTCCATTAACCTTGGTTTCTTGCTTGTATCTTTAAATCAGAAATTGGCTGGAAAACTGGCTTAAAATTATAACAGCCTGAAAGAAAATCTTCTCTATGGCTGGAACAGTATTCCTTGAAGGCGAAAAAATCAACTTGAGGACAATAGAAGAGGAAGATATAGAATTTCTACGAGACGGGGTAAATCACCCTGAAGTCCGCGTATATATGGGTAACAGAAAACCTCAAAACTACGAAAACGAAGAAGAGTTCTTTGAAGAACAAATCTGCGGAGAAGAAACAGTAGACCTGATGATTTCCAGAGATAGAGAAAAACTGGGCATAATCAGTCTAATGCCACAAGGAGATGACGCAGAAAAACTTGCCGAAATCGGTATCTGGATACACCCAGAACACCACGGAAACGGATACGGCACAGAAGCCTCCCAACTAATCACAGACTACGCCTTCAACCAATTAAACTACCATAAAATATACGCACGAGCTTATCAAGGTAACAAGGCGTCGCAGAGTGTCTGGGAAAAACTTGGGTTTGATAAGGAAGGAGTATTCAAAGACCACACCTTTACACAGGGCGAATACAAAGATGTCGTTTACTACGGTGTTTTAGAAGGTGATTGGCAGTGACAGAAACCAAAAGTAAGTTTATGGAGTGGGATGATGTAGTTCTCCGACCTGTAGAAATGGATGACGCAGAGTTTATCGCAGAAACAATCAGTCACGGCGAGGTCAGAGCATACCTTGGTAGAGCTCCGAGACCTATTAATGTATCACAGGAGGAAGAGTATATTGAGGAGTTTAGTTCAGAGGATGACAGCGTTCATTTCCTTATAGAGTATCAAGGAGAAAAAGTCGGACACATATTCTTGGGTGGTTTGGAAAGTGATTATGGTCGTAGCCACGTAGGATACTTTATACACCCAGAATATCACGGACAAGGAATCGGCACAAAGAGCTTGAAAATGGTCGTAACCTACACTTTCGAGACCCTGAATCGACACAAGATTAGAGGAGGATACTTGGAAGGAAACCCTGCCTCAAGACGAGTAATGGAAAAAGCAGGATTCCAAGAAGAAGGTACGGAAAGGCACTATAAGTATGTAGACGGAGAATGGAAAAACGTCACTTGGATGAGCATACTGGAAAGTGAATACTATGAATAGTCTAAATAAAAAATTGATACTATGAGACCAGAAGAAGACGCTTACGGAGAAATACTTCACGCTATCCATACAGGTTCCGACCCTGAAGCAGGAGAAATTATAGAAAGAGACGACGGATTCATTCAACACACAGGATCAGCTAAAACCTATTTTCAAGAGTACAAGGAATGGTCTGAACAAGCTCAAGAAGCCATCCAACACGCACACGGAACCGTTTTAGATATTGGTTGTGGGGCAGGAAGACACGCACTATACTTACAAAACGAAAAAGGATTAACTGTTCGTGGAATAGATGTTTCTCCAAAAGCTATCGAAGTAGCCTCTGATAGAGGGGTTGAGAAAACAAGCGTAGCTGGAATCAAAGATATTTCTGAACTATCTGAATCACCATATGACACTATAGTAATGCTTGGAAACAATCTTGGATTATTAGGGACAAAACCCATTGAGCACCTTAACAAACTGGCAGACGCAACAACTGAAAACGCAACTCTGATCGGCCAAACCAGAGAGGCAACAGCCACAGAAAATCCAGAACACGTTCAATACCATCACTATAACAAAGTCCGAAACCGCCGACCCGGATGCCTACGCTTCCGCATACGCTACAAACACTTCAAAACACCATTCTACGACTACCTCTACCTTGACAAAAACGAACTGAAAGAAATACTGGAACAAACCCCTTGGAAACTAAACACCACATACACTTCTGAAGAAACAACAGCATACACAGTAATCCTCGAGAAATCAAGATGAACTTACTATGAGAATAAGACGCTATCAACCTGAAGACAGTATTGGACCGTTGATCAGCAGATCTGTCGAAGATATTGATCCAGAGCATTATTCAAATGAACAGCAAAGGCATTTAGAAGAAGTAATCCCTGAAATGAATTTGGAGTTTGCTGAAAAAGACAGATACAACTATTTCGTAGCCGTAGAAGATGACGAAATTATAGGAGTAGCGGGATATCAAAGCGAAAGTGGTACCGTAGCAGGAATCTTTGTAGATCCAGAACTCAAGGGTTCAGGCATAGGGTCGAAGCTAATGGATAGGATTGAGGAGGATGCCCAGTCAGAAGGGTTAGAGGAGATGGAGACTCTTGCCTCTTTGGAAGCAGTAGAGTTCTACAAGAAAAATAGCTACAAAGTTACAGAGGAAAAGAAACACGACATAGAAGGCAAAGACATAGGAATCAAAGTAATGAAGAAACAACTATAGAGATTGAATTAAGTTCTCAAGTCTTCTTTTATCATTCTGACAGAGTCTTTGGAGTAGTTTTCTCCATTCTTGTAGTCTTGTATTGCGGCGAGTATGTAAGATGCTCTTAAGTCGAGGTCTTCGATTTCTTGCTCTGTAAACCAGCCGTAATCGATTACGGTGTCTTCCTCTCTAATACTGACTTCGCCACTTTGAATCTGGGAGTGGTAGACGAAGTTGACGATGTTGTTTGGATCTTCTGATTCTGGAGGAATATATGTTTTCACGAGGCTTTCGGGTTCTACTGTCAGTCCTGTTTCCTCTTTCGCCTCACGCTTGGCTCCTTCTACTGGTGTTTCTCCGATTTCGAGGCTTCCAGCAGGAAGGTTCCATTCTCCTTTAACGTGTTCTTTTCCTTCTTGGATCAGTAGGTATTTGTCGTCTTTTTCTATCAGGTTGGCGGCTACTACCACAAATTTTTGAGCCATATATGGCGTTTATAGATACATATTTTTCTTTCCTTCGCTATTGTTCCAGATTTCCCGGTTTTTGCTGTCGCTTGAAGAAAGCGTGTTAAAATTGCCAAGGGTATTTAACAGTCAAGGTAAAAGTGCCTTGTTAGAGGGTCTGGGAGACAAGGAGACCGAATACAGGGATAGTAAAGCCTGCCTCCCGCATCATTTCGTCTCACGAAATGCTGCTATTAACAGCATCGCCGAAGGCGAATGCTGTGCCCCGCACTTTTCCTCTGGAAAACATGCTAGAGCTGGAATCAAGTTCGAATCCAGCGTCCCGTATTTCCCCTCTGGAAGACATACTATAGTCGGAACCGGGTTCTTTCCCCTCAAAGCCTGAAAGCTTATTTAAGAATACGACAGGCCTCAGTTAAACAGGCGAGGACAGGGCCCGTAGCTCAGCTTGGACAGAGCATTCGGCTTCGGAACCTTAAGTTCTCCGATCTCTTGAGGAGAACAAGGAAAGAGAAGCGAACTTTGTGAGCTTCGACAGAAGTTACCGAAAGGTCCAGGGTTCAAATCCCTGCGGGCTCGAACTGGTTACGCTCAGATTCACACGCAAGGCAGGGTTCTCAGGAACCCCGCATCCTGATGATCGAACTCTCAGGAGTTCGTGGTTAAAATCCCTGCGGGCTCGTCACTTGACGCAACCCGACGGATTTGATATCTTCGCAGAAAACGAAAATCTGCGATAGATTTTCTTGGAGAAGATTTCTTACTGAATCTTTGAATCTCTGGTTTTTGGCGGGTTTAAAATTTGAGATTCTTACTGAGGTTTTCTGTGTCTCGGAAGTTCGTTTTTTGACTCCTGGTGCTTTGTTTCTGTTTTTCCTACCGGTGTATTGTTTTCTAGTTGTGTGTAGGTGAGAGTAGTTTTTTGGTGTTTTTATAAAGATGGGAAGCTCTGTTTTTGTTTAGATGGTATTGTTTAGCCGTTTGAAGGATTTGGTTTCCCGGCTATTTGATGAGGTGGTTGTTATGTCTGATGATAAGAGTTCGGAGTCTCGTGACGATAAGAAAAAGCAGAAATCTGGTAAGAAGCAGAAGGTTCAGTTTCCACAGTATTTTCAGCAGCAGAGGCCTTCAAGGAGTAAGAATCCTAACAGTACTAACTTGAAGACTCCTGTTATGAGGGGTGTTGTTGTTTCCAAGTTTGATGGAGACCGGATCTGGGTTGAGGCGTCGGGTAATATGAAGGGCCGTTACGGAGTTGAGGTGCCGAAGGGTTACGATCCAGAGGACTTCCAGCCAGGGACAGAGGTTGCTCTTGATCCCAACAGTTTCAAAGTAACTGATATTGTCGGTAAAGGCCAGGACGCTGAGTTCCAGCCTGTTGACACAGATGTCACTTTCCAGGATATCGGAGGCCTGGATCACGTGATTCAAAGCCTTTCATCAAACGTTGGCGCCCAGTTAAACTCGAACAAGCTGGATAAGATCCAGAGCTGGGGTATGGAAATGGATAAAAGTATACTTCTTATCGGCAGGCCGGGAACAGGTAAAACCCATCTTGTGAAGGCGTTAAGCAATGAGTACGATGCTGACATGTTTATGATCAACGGGCCCCAGCTTGTTGAGAAGTTCATAGGTGAAGGCGCGAAGAAGGTTAAACGGCTTTACGAACAGGCACGTGCATCGGACAAGCCTGCTATCGTGTTTATAGATGAGATAGACGCTGTTGCGAAGAAACGTCTTGACGACAGGAGACATGGAGGCGAAGAAGTTGAGAGAACAATGTCTCAGCTTCTCTCTGAGCTTGACGGCCTTGACAGTGAGGAAGGAAACGTTATCAGTATATTTGCCTCGAATACTCCTGATATTATAGATCCTGCACTGCTTAACAGGACTTCTGCGATCGAGGTACCTGTTCCGGACAGAGAATCCAAGAGAGAGATTCTGGAAGTTCACACCCGGGATATGGACCTGGAAAGCAGCGTTGATCTTGATGTCGTGGCAGAGGAACTGGAAGACGAGTTCACAGGCAGAGATATCAAGCAAGTTGTCAAGCAGGCAGCCGTAAACGCTATAGACAGCACTGAAAACCCTGAAGATGCAGAGGCAGACATGACGGACTTCACGGATGCTGTACAGGACCTCAAGGAAGGAAACCTGGGTATTGAGAAGGACTTCCTTGGCACAACCAGCGAACATCCAAACGAAATGTTCGCCTAAAAACCTGGTTTCTCTCCCTTTTAACAAGGTGTTTTTCTCAATGGCTGAGAAAGTGAACAAGGAGTTCAAACTTGATGGAGAAGACGTCGCTGAACTACTGAGGGATGTGGCGGACGCATTAGAAGAGAAAGACCAGTTGAATATGGAGTTCGGTGACACCCGTCTTATACAGCCGTTCTCCGATATCATCCCTCTGAGAGTTTTCCAGGATGAAAACGGCACAGAGATAGGTTTCAAGCTTCAACAGTAGTCAGTTAAGAAGGCTTGAAAGTTCACCATTTACTTCTTCAAAAGACTCTCCACCATACCCTGTCTCCGGCCATAGATCATAACCGTCTTCATCTTCTCGAAGTACTATATGCGTGTGCACATGCTTTACAGATTGCTGAGCCGCCCCTCCGTTAGCTGAGAGCATGTTTACACCAGTATAACTTGTTTTTTCTTTTATACTGTCGGCTATCTCCTTTATCTCTCCAAAAAAGGTTTCAACTTCCTCTCTGTCCATTTCAAAGATGTTTTCATAATGTTCTACAGGTACTACAAGTAGATGGCCTTCCTTTAAGGCATCGCTTTCCAGTGTAGGGAATACTGCTATCTCTTCGTTTCTGTAAACTATTTTCTCATCTTCTTCACGTATTATACTGCAGAAGATGCATTTTTGCTTAACTTTTTCCATGTAAGCAGCTTTCAACTTGGCTCTGAAACCTTCAAACATAACCCTGTTTTTTGTTGTCTATGTTTAAACCGGTTTTGGAACATTGCTACTCTTCTCTATCTGTTATCTTCTTTGATGCGTGGTTGATCAGGTCTTCTATCCTGTTTTCTTTTTCGTAGGTGCTGGAGGATGTGAGGAAGTCCTGAGCAGCTTTGTAGAGATATCCGTTAAAGTCCTGAAGTTCCTGCAGTGAGTCTACTTCGGCCTCTTCCATTATATCTTCCAGCAACTGGTACAGCCTGAACCTTTTCACACCTACGTCTTCCAGCTCTCTGATTTCTTCAAGTCTTTCCTGCAGTTCTTTCATACTTTTCATCCTTCTTTTCTCGTGATTATGGTCTTCAGTGATTTAAAAGTGTATATAGCGGCTTTTCTAAGTTTTACAGGGTCTCTGATGTAGATTGATGCGTATACTATCCCTGCTGCACCAGCTATAGTCTCTGTAGCCGGTGAGAGGGAACCAGTTTCTTCTCTGAATCCCTGTATGAACCGGTCTCTTGTTTCCTGTTCTTTTAGAGATACGAACGTAATGACTGACAGACGGTCCATCAAACGGTTTAAAGGAGTATCTCTGAACTCTGTGAACTCTGCGTCAATACAGTAGAGGCCGTCTTCTGCCTGTATGAAGTTGTGAGGGTTGTAGTCGATGAGGTACACGTTTTGGGATTCAAGTTCTTTCATGGTTGAGGCCATCCTGTGACCTGTCTCGAAGGGTCTGTTTTCCAGTATGTTGTCAAGTGTTTCCCCATTTATCTTCCGGAAACGGACTTCTCTACCGTTTCTTGAAAGTATCTCAGGGAAGTTCAGTTCAAGATCTTTTTCCCTCACCTTTCTCTCGTTCTTGATTCTTCTGCTGGCTGACAAGGGTGTGAGCTGGAGGTACGTGAAACGTATCAGAGTAACTAAAAGTATAAGGGAGGAGATATGTGAGTAAATCTTTCGTACCGTGTTCTCCTCAATGTACACCTGGTTTATGTCACCTTCTGCTGCTTCTTTCATCCGGCTGCCTCAAAAAAACACTTAGTTCCCCAGTTCCTCCATGATCTTTTCACGCGCAGTCTTAGGATCTGCCTTACCCTGAGACAGGTTCATAACCTGGCCTACAAGGAAGTTGATAGCACCGTCATCTCCCGAGTTGTAGTCCTCAACAGCTTCAGGATTCTCATTGATCGCTTCCTTAATGAATTCGTCGACTTCGTCTTCTCCTGCCTTTTTCAGATCCTGTTCTTCAACAATCTCTTCGGGATCACGGGGTTCTTCCACGATCTCACGTAGAACCTTCTCAGCATTCCTGTCAGAAATCTCTTCTTCCTCAAGAAGGCCTACAATGTATCCGATCCATTCAAGCTCAAGGCCTCCACGGTATTCTTTATCGTTATAGTTCAGAACCTTTCTGAGGTCTCCAGTCATGAAGGAAGCGGTAACTTCTGTATCATGGTCCTGTGTCAGTTCTTCGAAGTCATCCGCCATCTCCTGATCTGCGACCAGAGATTCAACAGCCTTCTCTGAGAGACCGTACTCTTCAAGGAAACGTTCGAACTTCTCATGCGGAAGCTCCGGGATCTCCTGTCTAAGCTCCTCTCTGAACTCTTCGTCAAGTTCCTGTCTTGTCAGGTCAGGGTCAAAGATGTAACCGTAGTCTTTCTCGGTTTCTTTCTCCCTCATCTTCTCTGTGATTTCCTGTCCTGCGTTGTAGCTTCTTGTCTGCTGTGTAACTTCACGTCCTCTCTTCTTTAACTGTTTCTGACGTGTGATCTCATAGGACAAGGCCTTTTCTATTCCAGCGGTTCCCGTAATGTTTTTGACTTCGACGCGCTGG
>JBDGSL010000085.1:0-5424 GCA_042217555.1 Candidatus Nanohalobium sp.
GCAGAACACACAGCAGAACACACAGCAGAACACACAGCAGAACACACAGCAGAACGCACAGCCAGGCCGGCAACAGGGCATGCAACAGGACGTGCAGCCGGACCAGTCACAGCAGAACAACCGCTCCAGAGGACAGAACAGGCTTAGACAGGGGAAAAGCCGCAGTAGAGGCATGGAACAGGGCCGGGAACCAGGTAGCCGTGAAGAAAAGTTAGAGGACAAGATAAACTCTCTGGAAGAACGCAGAGAAGAGAGAAAGTTCGGTGAAGAGGAAGAAGGACAGGAAGTTGAAGAAACGGAGGAACCGTTGTTCCTTGAGGTCGAGAACTTTGAGAACATACGGGACATGATAGAGGAGATGCACTACCTGACAACGGAGATGGATGATGTTATGCAGCATCTTGAAAACGGGATTCAGGAAGACGAAGGTACCGTGGACGAGGCCCAGCAGATAGTTGACGAGTTTCAGGCCAGGAGAAACCGGATCGAAAACACGCTGCAGAACAACTAAAAAAGAGTTTCTCTCCTTCATCTTTTCCCATGAAACGGCAGGAAGTTATCGAGATGCTTGAAGAGTACGGAGACGCTCGTTCCGAACAGAGACTTATCCAGTTACTCAAGGAAGAACTTATGAAACACCTGGAAAACAAGCACGTGGACTCGGCAGCACAGAAACACGAACTAAACAAGGTTATCAGAGAGTTAGAGGAAGATCTGGACTGGATAGAAAACGAAAAACTCGCCGAGTTCGACCCGGAGCAACAGTAAAAAACCAGGTTTCCCTCTCTCCCGGTCTTCTGTCTACGACTGCAATCCTGGAAAAGAGGCAAAGTTCTGGAAGAGAATTGACTGTATAAAAAAGTTCTTTCCGTTTACGTGAATATAGCCTTGATGATCCAAGGTTTTTCGTGAAAGGTGAATTAAACTATGACATACCAGAAGTTTGAACCAAACGAGTCCTTAGCAGAGAAAACCTATAACGCAGTTGAAACCGCTGCAGACACCGGAGAAGTCAGGATCGGTACAAACGAGGTAACCAAGGCGATTGAGAGAAACGAAGCCGATCTTGTAGTCATCGCAGGCGATGTCTCACCCGAGGAGATCGTGATGCACATCCCGCCACTCTCAGAAGAGAAAGATATAAGTTACACGTTCGTCCCTGACAAAGAAGAACTCGGCCTTGCAGCAGGTATCCAGGTCCAGTCCGCAGCCATCGCTGTAACAAACACAGGGAACGCAGAAGACGAAATAGAAGACGTCTCCGAGAAGGCAGCAGAACTGCTGGAAGCCGAAGAAGAGGAAGAATAAAAGTGAATTACAAATGAATAAACAAAACTCACGACCCCTCTCCAGAGGTGAGCTTTGACCGTGCCAGCAGCAAAAGTCATAGAAGTGATGGAAGACACCGGCCACAGAACAGTGAGAAAGGTTCGATGCAGAGTCATAGAAGGTGACGAAGAAGGAAAAATCCTTGTAAGAAACTCCCGTGGCCCAATCAGAGAAGACGACATTGTCCACATCAAAGAAACGGAGATGGAGGGATAAAGATGACTGAATCCACGAATTCAGGAATTCGAGAAAACACAATGTCGAAAACTCAGTCAGATTCTCTCAGACACTTAACACGAGGTGCAGAGTGAATGCCAGAATGCAGTTACTGTGGAGACGAACTTGGAAAAACCAGTGGCAAGATGCTCGTACTTAACTCCGGAGAAAAAATTTACTTCTGCTCCGGGAAATGCGAGAAAGACTACTCCAAGGACAGAAACCACAGCCACCGGAAAGAAGAGTAACGCAGTTTCCCATTGGGAAACCTGCTCACAACAGCACTCTATTAAAGTGCTGTGAGTACGAAACTCGGAGAGTTTCTGGCTTCCACCTCCTCATATTTTCCATCTACTTTTCTCCCAGGACTTAGATGTTCTACAGAATCAGATCGAAAGCTAACTGGATTGCAGTCTCTTAAGCTTTCCTCCATGTAGTAAAGATACAGGTGATTAGAGATGCCGCGCCAACCGATTCTATCAGTACTTGGACACGTCGACTCAGGGAAGTGTGTTGCTCCTGATACCGAAATTCAGCTTTCTGACGGTTCTACTGCAGTAGCAGAGGAACTGTTCAAGGAATACAGGGAAAATGGTGAAAGAATCGAAGATGAGGAGGGCGAGGTCTACAGTCTGGAAGAAGGCCCAAAACTGTTAGGCGTAGATGATGGAGAGATAGTACGCTGTGAGGCAGAAAATATCTGGAAACTTGAGAAGGATAAGCTACTGGAATTTGAGCTATCAGATGGTTCTGAAGTAGAGGTTACGCCCGAACATCCTTTTCTGGTCGTGCAGGATTCTGAATTGAAGTTTAAAGCTGCAGAGGAACTCAGAAAATCGGATATGGTTGCTGTACCAGAAAAGTTGCCGAAAGATGAGAAAGATTTGAAGGAGTTGAAGGAGGATACTCTGAAAGTTTTATCGGAGAATAAGAGGATCCTGTGCTTTACCGAGCCGGACTTCTCGGAAGAACTGAAGAAGAATGGAGAGAAAATCAGTGAGAAGCTCTTAACAAATCATTTGACAGACTGCAGAAACAATGACCGTTTCCGGCTCCAGGATGTAGTAACTATATGCTCGGAAAGCAGCATAGGACTGGAAGAAGCCTATGAAAACATAACCAGTATCAAGCAGTCGACTTTGAAGCAGAGAGCAGGTTCAGCAAGCAAAAGGATTGAGCTACCGGCTACAGAAAGCGAATTCGAAGACCTGGCTTACTCTGTCGGCATGATGCTTGGAGATGGAAGCAGAGAAGCCAGAAAGCTCTATAATAATTCGGAAGTACTCAGAACCAAGTTCAAAGGAAAGATAGAGAACGCTGCAGGAGTTGAGACACAGGTAAATACATATGAATCTCAGGTCGACGAAGTATACATAAAATGTGGTAAGACTCTTTCCAAGTTCTTTGAGATACTGTTTGACTTCCCGGTAGAGCAGAAATCCCAGTCAATCAAACTAAGTGAATACGCACAGAGGTCGCCAAAAAACATTCTAGCCAATCTTATATCTGGTTACTTCGATGCAGACGGTTATGTCAACAAGGAAGGCGGTGTCCAGGCCACTTCAGCGAGCGAGGAGATGATAAACTCACTGAAAACTGCCCTCAAACAGTTCGGAATCTCAGCATACACTTCACAGGACGAAGGATACCACACCATCCACATCACCGGCAAGGAAAACCTGAGACAGTTCACACAGATAGGCTTCAAACATCCTGACAAAAGGGAGAGGTTCCAGAAACACAGAGAAAAATCGGAGAAAAACCCTGTAACCGGTCACACCCCTGTTGAAGGAGAAGAAATCCAGAAAGCAAGGCAGGAAATAGGAGCGAGCCCCACAGAGATTGACATACCATACCAGAAAAGGTACGAAGAATACGATAGAGTCTCCAAATCCTACATCAAAGATTTCGTGCAGGAAATCAAAGAGACAAGAAACTCTCCTGAATTCAAGCTGAACAAGGACGAGAAAACAGATATACTGGAAAGTCTAAAAAAACAGCCAAGTACACGGGAAGAGATATACGAGGAGGAAAGCATAAACCACCCAAGACTGCTTAACCACCTTCTATCACTGGAGAGCCAGGGCTTGATAGATAGGTCAGAGGAAAAGATACAGATAACTCAGAAAGGAGAAGAAATACTGGAAAAATGGAAAGAAGACAAATTAGAGAAACTTCAGCAACTGGAAAAGATAGCAGACTCTGACCTCAAGTTCGCAGAAGTAAGTGAGATAACAGAGAAAGAAGGAGGCACAGTCTACGACTTCACAACCGAGGCAAATACATTCATAGCAGAAGACGTAATCGTTCACAACACCACGATTCTTGATGAGATAAGAGAGTCACGTATCGTAGAGGGTGAGGCCGGTGGCATCACACAGATGATCGGAGCCACCGAAGTCCCTCTGAAAACTGTAGAGGAGGTTTGTGGCGGCCTGTTGAACTCTCTTGATACAGAGCTGACAATCCCTGGCCTCCTGTTCATCGACACACCAGGCCATGCAGCTTTCTCATCCCTGAGGAAGAGAGGAGGCTCTATCAGCGACATCGCAGTACTTGTTATAGACATAGAGGAAGGAGTGCAGCCTCAGACAGAGGAAGCCATCCAGATCCTGAAGGAGTCCGGAACACCTTTTGTCGTGGCACTTAACAAGATAGACAAGCTACCGGGCTGGAAGACAACGGAAAAAAAGTGCTTCACCTCCAACATACAGCAGCAAAGCGACAAAGTACAGCAGGAGCTTGATGAGAAAATATACGAACTGATGGGAGAGCTCAACGAGTACGACATAGTAGCAGACAGATTCGACCGCGTTGACAACTTCCAGAAAAAAGTGGCGATGGTACCAACCTCTGCCGTCACCGGAGAAGGCATGCCAGAACTACTGATGGTGCTCTCCGGCCTATCACAGAACTACCTTGCAGACCAGCTTGAAGTCCACGAAGGTATTGGAAAAGGCACAGTACTCGAAGTAACACAGCAGAAAGGACTGGGAACAACTATAGACGCAATAATATACGACGGAAAAACCAGAATACAGGACAAACTTGTATACGGAACAAAAGACGGAGTAAAAGTAACCGAAATCCGCGCACTACTTGAACCACGGCCTCTCGAAGAGATAAGACTGGACAAACAGTACCAGGAAGTAGACGAGATAACGCCAGCAGCAGGAGTAAAAATATCCGGCAAAGACCTGGAAAACGTGATGTCAGGAGCACCGATCAGAACAGCCAGTGAAGAAGACCTGGAGGAAGCCAAGGAGGAAGTACGGGAAGAGCTTGAAACTACGGAGTTCGAAACACATAGGGAGGGCGTAGTCGTGAAGGCCGATTCCCTCGGCAGCCTTGAAGCCATGATGCGTGAAGTAGAAAAAGCAGAGATACCAGTACAGAAAGCAGAAGTCGGAAAAGTAACAAAAAGCGACCTCATAGAAGTTCAGAACGAGGAGCCTGAGAACCAGGCAGTACTGGCTTTCAACACAGGCATGACGGACCAGGCCGCAGAGATCGACCAGGAGAAGGATATACCGGTTTTCTCCAGCGAAGTAATCTACGAGATAATCGACAACTACAACACATGGAAAAACAAACTGCAGGAAGAACAGAGAGAAAAAGCGTTGAAAGAAGTCACAAGGCCCGCCAAAATCCAGGCCATGCCAGACCACGTATTCAGGAAGTCGGATCCTGCCGTGATAGGCGTCAAAGTACTGGAAGGAGTCCTGACACCAGGATGCGCACTGATGGACGAAAACGGAGAAAAAATCGGCACCCTGAAGTCCATACAGGAGGAAAACGAAAAGATAGAGGAAGCAGAGAGAGGAAGCCAGGTCGCCGCATCCATACAGGGAGCAACAGTCGGCAGAAACCTCGAAAAAA
>JBDGSL010000086.1:0-9263 GCA_042217555.1 Candidatus Nanohalobium sp.
TGATGCCTTTGTTATCATCTACCCAACGGAGAAAGGCATGACGCAGGACGTGAGGTGTCAGGTTTTCATATCCACCTTCGTCCATCTTCTGCCAGAAATGTTTGGCTCCGCCTTCCTGGTATTCAATATCGTCATATTTATCCGATAAGTAAGGCAAGTTCTCTGCCATGAATTCAATCAGGTCGGAGAATAAATCTATAGCATCAAGTCTTTCAGCTTGGATATAATCATCATCTTTACTTTTGTCATAGCCTTCCTCTTCTTCGCCGTAAACAAATTCTAAATCAACATAATGGAAATCATCTACGTCTTCTTCGTCTAACTCTTCTTTAATCATATTCTTCTGCTGTTGAAGTGCCTCCCTAGTCTTTCTGTTGATATAAGCTGTTTGAGGCCTGCCAGTTTTCGTGTGTTTGGCAGGGAGGTTTATTTTACCGGCTATAAGCGAGTCGGAGTTTTCTTCTTTGTAGAAGTCAATCCATGACGGTTTCAGGTTTAGAATCTCTCCAATACGGAGGCCGGATTCTGAAGCCAACAATATAATTAATTCCAAGTCTTTAGTGTCGCTGTAATCAAATTCTTCGTCTTTACACGCTGTCACCATCTGCTGTATAAGCTCTCTTTCTCGTTCGGATTTATTTTCAGGAGAGACACCTTTCTCAGCTATTTTGAAGGTGTTCGGGTTGTTGCTTGGTTTATCAATTTCCTTTGTATCAACTAAATATTGGGTGTAGTGGCCCTTGGGCTTGTCTTGTTTCTCCTCCATACTGCGGAGATACCATTTTAACGTGAGGTAGGAACTATACTTGAAGCTCCGGTACTTGTTCTCTGGCTCTCGGAAGCCATCCTCAATTGCTTTCTTCTCCACCCTTTCAGGGAAGGATTTGATATATTCCTCATCTAATTCTACCTCCCACTTCGCCAGATATGATATATGGTTCTTGATGGTGTTGTTGCTTCTACCTCGCTGGTATAGATATTTAGTGAACTGGATATAATCAACTTGCTCATTGATTGGTATGTTGGGTCCTCTCCGTCCGTGGCTTTCTTCAGCGTTGTAGTATTTGTATAAAAGACGGCTGAAGTAATTAAGGTCGTTTCTGTCATCTATTACATCTTTCAACTGCTCTTTGATTTCAGATTCTTCCATACTCACCTTAACCACCTCAAACCATCAATTAAATAATCCATATAATTTAATTCTTTTCAAGCCCCATAAATCTTGTTTCTTGGAGAATATAGTATCTGCAAAATTGTTTTGATGGGTTATGGCCGTCACTTATCTACCCCATTGGGTTCAGATGTGGGCAGAAACACACATTAAATAACTGATATGGCTTGAAAACCCCTAATTATATCATAGTCTCTGTTTGAAGCATCTCTAAAAACTCCAAATTTTAGCGATAATAATCCTTTTTCAGACAGTAAAAGAAGTTTTTATACCTATATTAAGCTATTAGACTATATTCGGACATCTCTTATACCGTCGATGGTAGGATCTTGGTCGTATAGGCAGGGTTCGCGGGAAAGACTGTGCCGAACCCGCAGCATGATTGCTAAGGAGCTAGGTTAGATCTAGACAGAACCAAGTAAGAAAGTTGACTCGGGATTTCATCAGAGCTTTTTGCCGAGTTAACAAAATCCATCGAGAAAAACCCAATTAGAAATTTTTAATCTTTAATATAAAATCAGTAAATAGGCTAAACGGAAAATGGAATCTAGAGAAAGTATTCTCAAAGATATAAGGCGTGTCGATGCAGATACTGATGGAGAACTCTCTCCCATTAGGTATAAACTGGCCGGGAATTTTTCTGTAGAAGATGTAAAGAAGCAATTTGGTAGCTGGGATAACGCTCTTGAGAAATTAGGATTATCGGTAAGAGACAAGATAGTCAAAGACATTCAAGAAACTGCGGAGAGGGTTACAGGCAATCTTAGTTGGAATAAATATCGAGAAGAATCAGGTAAATACGCTTTAAGAGATATAAGAGATAATTTCGGTTCTTGGGGTAACGCAAAACAGGAAGCTGGCCTCAGGCGAGATGCTAGGAAAGTAAGTGATGATGAACTTGAAGAAGACATGAAAAGAGTTCAGAAAGAGATTGGAAGGCCGCTTACCATCTCTATGTATGACAAACATGGTAAATTCAGTTCAGGCCTGTTTAATTTACGAGATTATACCTTTGCAGAGTTTAGGGATAAAATCGGACTTGAAGCCCCTGAGCCTGGCAACCCTTCTAAAGAAGCTCTTGAGGCTTGGAAAAATGAATTGAAGGAACTTCGTGGTAGATTTTCAGTGGAAGAACTAAAACAAAAATTGTCTAAGACTGGATACGAATATAATCCTATAGATGTAACTGCTCTGAAGGAATATCTTGAAAATCAAGGCTTTCGGTTCAGCATATTGAGCGGTAGCGGCGCTTCAAAGTACTATATTGAAGGGCCTGAAGCAGACACAATGAAAGATTATCACAGAAAATTTCTCAAGAAAATACCTGATGACAAAGAAGAATGGTATATGGAGATGAGTGGCTCTGGCCCGAGCCCTAAGTCGATCGTGGCAGCTATAAGATACCTTACTGAAGATAAAACACAGAAAGAAATTGCAGATGAAGAAGACGTGAGTGAAGTATCTCTAAGAAATACAAAACAGAAAATTGAGGATAGATTTGATTTAAATGATGAATCCATTCAAGAAACCTCTAACGAAAATAATCAAAATAAAGAGGATTCTGGGGAACAAACTACAGAAGCAGGTAAGTCTCGCAACAAAACCAATTTAACAGATTATGACATACAGCATTACATGACTAATGAGGAACAGATGGAAGAATTAACTAATCTTGTAGGCGTCCTAGTTAAATTAGAATTAGATAAAAAATTGGAATCTCCTGAAAAGGAGAAGAAAAAAGCTAGGTATCTAAAAGACTCGGGCCTATCCAATCAACAGATTGCGGATTTACTCAATAAGGAGAAGTCTACTATAAGCGGCCAACTTTCTAGACTTAAGAGCTTGGATTAAATATCCAAAATTTCTTCTCTTACAGCAACCCCTATTGCTTTTGCCAGTAGAGGAGGGACAGCATTTCCTATCTGCCTATAAGTTTCTGTTCTCGAAGTCTGGAAAATATAGCTGTCTCTAAAAGATTGAAGCCTAGCTACTTCTCTAGGTGTCAGTGATCTAGCTTCTGTTGGGTGGATGAACATGTGACCGTCCTTGTGGATATGTGCTACGATGGTGCTTGACGGTTTTTTTGGGTCTTGTTTCTTGTAGTTGTCGTTGAATATATCGTTTCTATAGGGTTGTACTTCATCAGGTAAATCGCCAATGGTGTATGCTGTGCCCTCTCCTAACATTTTATACAGCGTTAGATCGCGTAGATTATGTCCTCGAGACTCATGATTTCTCAGCTCTACGCTTGAGGGATCTTCATTTTTAGGTATATCTCGAATCCACTCTTGGAACTGAGATATTGAAGGTGCTTTATAGCGGGTAGCAGTTCTGTATTTTTCATCAAGTTTTGGGCCGCCCTGTGTTCTTTTAGGATATACAGGAGGAAGATCAATGATTGCATCCGCAACTGTGTTCCAGGGCATTTTAACTTCCCTATTTTTCGTAAATTTCCCAATTTCAAAGGATTCTTTATCCGAGTATTCTTTAAGATCTCTCTGATCTTTGCCGATAGCTGAATCAGGTCGATCTTTAGGCTTAATATTCTTCTCCCTATCACTTTCTGGGGGTCTGTGGCTTTGCCATTCATCTAGATCAAGTACTTCTTCTCCATCTCTGTTACCTATGAATATAATTCTCTTTCTTTTCTGTGGGACACCGTAATTAGCCGCGTTCACGACTTGATATCGTGCACTATAGTCTAAATCCAGATCCAAATCATCTACCTCTCTGTCACCCTCCATCTGACTTTTGATTACCTCCACAACATTTTCCCCTTCTGCGTTCTTCGCCGATTTCATGCCTTCCACATTCTCCATTATGAATGCTTTCGGCTGGAAATAATCTACAAATCTCAAGAAGTCCATATAGAGCTGATGTCTTTCGTCATCACTGTTCTTCCTGCCCTCTATAGAATTAATCTTACTTCTACCTACTACCGAAAAAGTTGGACATGGAGGTCCCCCTGCGACAACATCCACATCTTCAGGCTCAATATCAAGATCACTGGGATCTACTTCCCTGATGTCTCCAACTTCCATTTCATGACCTTCAGAACTTGCGTTACTATGATTGGCATCGTAATTTATTTTACATTCTTCGTTTGCGTCAATCGCGTAAATTACTTCAAAACCTGCCTGTTTGAGTCCTTCTGTTATGCCTCCTGCACCGCAGAAAAGATCAATTGCTTTGGGTTTATCACTCATGTTTAGGAAGAGTTCCAGGAATATTTTATACTTGGCGATTTCAAAAATTCCAAAAATAGCTGTTTAAATCTGTACAGTAAGATAACTCGTATGGACTACGAAGAAACCCTGCCATTCGGCAAAACACAAATAACCCCTGAGACATATAGAAGTCAGATTGAATTTCACAAAGCAATAAGATTACTAAAAAAGAAAGAAGTAAGGAATTCCGAAGTCAAACTTAATTCATTTATTCAAGATGTTCCACAGATGCTAGGATGGTTGGAAGAAAATGGAAAAGTATTTCCCTGGAGACAAACTACTGATGACTGGGAAGTCTTCATTGCGGAGGTCCTTCTACAAAGGACACCGGGAGAACAGGTTGAAGGGGTATATGAGGATTTCCTCCATAGATTCCCTGATCCAAAATCTCTGAAAAACGTAGAAAAACAGGAATTAAAGGGCTTCATCGCTGATCTGGGTTTTGTTGATCGGAGAACTAAAATATTAAAGAACACAGGAAAAGTCTTCTCTGACGATTACGGAAATAAAGTACCTGAACTGAAGAAAGATATCAAAGCCCCATGGGGTATCGGAAATTATGTTGCTAATGCTACCTTGCTTTTCGCCAGAGGTGAAAGTATAGAATTAGTAGATCCAAATGTGAAAAGACATTTCGATAAAAACTTCGAATTAAATCTAGACAAGAGACCACATAAAAGCCAATATTTCAGAGAACTCACAACTGCTTTGACGCCTAGAGACTCAGAGATAGCGAGGGCTTTTTTCTTAAGCATGATAGATTTAGATGCTGATAAAAATTTGTGAAATTCTAATCATTCCATTCGTCAAATTCATCGGGCATTATCGCTCTAATTTGTTCTTGTTCCATTTGAGGTAAATAGAAAGTCTTTCTTAACTGCTCCATTACCTTGCTGAATCTCCTCGCCGTTCCTGGCGCCGGTTTTCTACCACCTGCATTAGTCTTCACTTTTTCTTTATTGGAATCCCAATAAAGATCGTTTGCAATCGCCACTAGATCTTGGTTGTTTAGTATGTTCTGATAGGAGACTAACTGCTCAATTGTATCTTTGTACTTTCTGGCATCATATTCTAAGAATATCTTTGTATTCTCGGTTCCATGAAGAGAAACTAATAGATAATTTATAGATACATAGTGCCTATAGTATCTCTTCCAATCACGGCTACAAATATATCTCGCTCTTTCTCTTAAGTCCACCTTACCGTCTTTCCAAAAAATAAAATTGTCAAGCCAAATGTAGGTTAACCAAGTCCACAAGCCTGTAGAACTCAATAAATTGGCTCTATCGATATCTTTATTGTCTAGTTTGTCCGCGAGATATTTTCCAATTTCTGCACGAGTTTCAAAGGACTTTTCTGGATCAATATCTATCTCGACATCAGCAGGGTTGGAATATGGGTGCTTATTCAGATCAGGTTTAGAGAAATTTTTACTTCCCTCTAAACTATCTAGATATTTTCCAAATTCGTCCACCCCCCTATCAGTAAATTCTCGAACTCTCATTATTACCAACCCTCACGCATTTTTTGCCATTCAGAGTTTCTAGATTCCGCAAAAGCTGAAACAGTCTGGTCTAGCCATTTTTCTAGCTTTGTCTTGTGATTATTGTTTCTCGGCTCTAGGTTATCAGGCAACTCAACATTCGAGACCTCATCAGCAAAGCTCAGCCACTGGTTAATCCACTTTCTGTCTATATCCTCTATAGAACCAACATCTTCGTAATATATTATTCTTGCCAATATTGATCTCAGAACTTCCGGATAAACACCCAATATGAACCTATAATCTGATTTCGCAGTTGATTTAATCGAAGGTATTTTTTTGTTGACCAACAACTCTGGTGCACCTTCGTCACCTTCATATCTTAATTCCCAAACCTCTCTACCGATATCTCTCAAGTTAACAGGCAAAAGAGGCTCTGATTCTTCTTTTTCAGCTTTAATCTTTTCCGCTAGTGATATTATTCGTCCTTCTTCGTCAACCAACAGCACTCGGAAGGTAATATTTTCAAAGAGATGACCTATTGTACCTAAAGATCTTTCTATCTTTGTTTTCTTCTTAACATTTGAAACATTACCCAAGTTAAATTCCTCTACTTCTGACCTGCGATACGCTTCCACTATTACATCTACATCTTCACTCTCATCAACTTCATCCAAATTCATGGTTATTTCGAAAGATTCTACCTTCTCTTGACCTCTATTAAGGTAAACCTCAATCTCGCTTTTGGGCAACCCGCTTCTGCCTGTATAATTCAGCGTCCTCTTCATTGAGATACCACCCGTACTACAAGATCTCTGTTTGGATCAAAACCTTCAACCTTGATCCAAGAATCCTCTGAAATAAATTCTAAATCGATTATATTCTCCTCTCTTTTCGTTATATTAACATTCTCTGAGTGAACGACCATTCTGGGATCAGAAAGATCAAAATCAAATTTTTCGTAGTTGTTAACTGGGTCTCCAGCATAGGTATCATAAGCAACTTTAATTTTCCTCTTAACAGGTATGTCATCTTCTTCTCGATCAAATTTGACCTTGAAACCGTTCTCAGTCGGGTTTACTTGAGTATATTTCTTTCCCCGTCCTATTTTGCCCGGCTTTTTGTCTTTTGACTTATCTCCTCCCTTTTGGTTTTGTCCATCTTTTTCCTTTTTACGCTCTTTATCATCTCTCTCGTCTCTCGATGGTTCTACAGAGAAAATATTCTCAAGCAAATCTTCGATCTTTTCCTCTTCACTCTGGTCTAAAGTCTGAACCATCCTGTTTAAACTGTTTCTAATGAACCGTAATGTGCTCCAGGCATTCTCATAATCTTCCTTATACCCATCCAAAGAGGCGTTCCATTCTAGATGAGCAGGTTCTTCTGCACCAGCAAGAAATCTGGAAACTTCATCATCTTCTATAACTAACATTGCTCTAACAGGCCTACTTCCCAGTTTATCACTGTATTCGTCAGCTATGTGTATCCCTGAGCGTATGTAGAATTCATCTGGCATCATGTCGTATCGGTCAGGGAACTTTTTCATGAAGAGATATACTGAGGATTCAATGCGTCCTCCTTTTTTCTTGTTGAGCCGAACAGGAATCTTAATTGATACAAATTCTCCTTTGTTAAACTTCTCCTCTAATTCTTCCTCATCTTCGAAACTTTCTAGCCCTCCTAATTTGTTGTTAGGATCTATTTCTTCCAGTTCATCAGAATTTAATTCGGCTATCGCCTCCTGAGTGAATTCAATCAACTCATTAACATTCCTGTCTTCCCATCCTGTGCCGTCCCATTCCACCATATTTGCTAGATCGGGCATAGTTTCTGCAGAGATGACTATAGGGTCATCGTCTTCTGTTAGGTCTCTGATTTCTAACTCTAATTCTTCATTTAAAATCGCAAAGAAATAGTGTTTGATTGCGTATTTTGTGGCCGCTTCTAAGTCAATATTTCGATCTGCTAAAGGTATGGCTACACTAAAACCTTCCTCGGTATTTCTTTGGATAGGCATGTCTTCTTTGAATTTAGAAATTATTTCTTCATCCGAAATAGGCTCATTGTCGCCTACCTTATACTTTCCACTATAGTGGTACAGGTTTCCATTCAGAACGTGTGATTTAAGGAGGCTTTTACCCATCAAAAGTTCTTTGCCATCGTCCTGTCGAACCGTCAGACCCCAGAATGTCTTTATATCTGAAGCCATATGGTATGTAGTCTTACCAAGACCCCAGCTTCCTATATTCCCACCTCCCTTCTCGGACTTCCCTTCGCTCCACCAGAAGTCATAGAAATTACTTTTTTGATCGCTAGACTTTGCCTCATTTCTTTGTGTTTCTCCATCTAGACCTGTTGTACCAAAATCCTCTAGAACCAAGACTTTATGCTCAATCATTCCGAAGGTGTCTGATTTTAGTCCTGACTCTTCCAAGTGAGGTCCTAAACCTTTGAGATATGGTCTTGTTATATTGTCCGAAATTACGTCGAATGTAATATCAATTTCCACTTTGTCACTATCGTCTCTCCTTGCATCTAAAGCATTTTGAATAAATTCTCTTACTAGAGCCTCGGCTTTATTCCCTTTATTGAAAAATACATCCTCATGAGGATCTCTTTCCTCCATATTTTTCGGAATTTCAGCAAACTCCCACTCAATGGGTATATTCATAACTTAAATTCGTCCTCCTCTGGAAATTCAAACTGTGATTTCACATTCTTCATTTTTCTCCTTATTGCCTTAAACATTTCCTCTACCTCTTCCTTCTCATATTCATACTGGTTCCTATTCGCACAATGCCCGAGAACATCAAGTTTTTTGATCACAGCATTAGTCCTCTTCTCGGCTAATCGTTCAAATCTTTCCCTTTCATCTGATTTTTCGCCCATGTTTGAGTCACAATTATCACCCAGGGCTTATATAATTCAATTATATTAATAGAATTTTACTCTATAATTTAACCGTTAGAATGTCAACATATATTTTTTCTATAAAATATACTAAAAATTTCAAGGAAATAAGCAACTCCGCTTAGCACTTAATACACCTGTGATAAATGTCGGGTATAAAACGGATCATTAAATCGGAACATAATGGGTGAATAGCTGGATGGACAGAGATGAATGGAATGATGTCGTAGACGATTTCAAGGATGAAATTAAGGACGGTAGAACTTTTGAGATGACTGAAGAACAGCTGATACACGGGATGATAATTTCTCTCGTCTTGGATATGGATAGGACTAATGAGATTGAAAGCGCATCAGAACACCTGATAACTGTAGATAAAGACGAAATCAGCAATGATTCGGTGAAAAAAGAAGAGGGTTCTGCTGTTGATATTCTAAAGAAAAGATTTGCTCAAGGTGAATTAGATAAGGAA
>JBDGSL010000087.1:0-2878 GCA_042217555.1 Candidatus Nanohalobium sp.
TTGTGAAAGCGTTAGAGTACTACTACAAGCATCCGCAGGAGATTAGAGGTATTATCAGGGATAGGAAAAGCCGAGGTAGTTCTCTAGAAAATGAGAAAGTAGTAGGAGAAAAAGCGTAAGATTGGGATACTGATGTCAGAGGTTTCTTTTCTACTTGACGAACATCTACCTTCAAGTGTAGCCGAAGAATTAGAGGGTAGAGGCGTAGATGTCAAAACAGTCTACGATGTCAACCTTGACGGCACTCCAGACTCTGAAATTTTAGAATTTGCTGAAGATGATAGAGTTATTGTAACACAGGATTCCGACTTCCTAGAGCTAGATGAAGAACAGCATTCCGGAATCGTGTTTCTGACAGAGCCGGTAGGTATCGGCGATCTAACTAAAGAATTAGCTAGAGTTCTCGAAAACTTTGAGCCAGAAGATCTAGAAAACTCAGTAGTTTACATTCCGTGGAACTCTTGAAATATCGGATCGGCGTTGATTTTTTACTATAAACAAATGTTTATAGTAAAAAACTTCCTGGAGAAAGCCGCATAATCGAGTTTAAATCAAGTATAAGAGTTTTCTGCGGTTTATTTGTCTTTTAGTTTGTCGCGTACTTCTTCTTTCTCTTCTTCGCTTCCTTTGTGGGTCTTGAGTGTTATTCCTCTTTCCCGGAGTTCTTTTTTGTAGCTTTCCAGATCCATTTCTGCGAGTTCTGCGGCTCTCATGAGTGAGACTTTTCCGTTTTTGTAGAGTTCTACGGTTATCCGGATGCGTTTCTCAGGGTTCTTTCTCAGGAAGGTTCGGAATGCGTCTCTCATGACATCGCTTCGAGAAGTGTATTCGCCCGATTCGACTAGGACGTCTATTTCGTCCTTCATGGTTTCGGGTATGCTGAATGATGTGCTGGCACTCGTCATAGTCTTAACAATAGTTAACAATATTTAATAACTTACTGGCGCTGGTCTATAGATCCTAATTTCAATTTTCTACCTGTCTCTAGACTGCCTTTATCTGGCTTGGAAACACCTTCCAAACAGGTCTGCGTTTAAATAGGTCCTGGTATCTCGGAGAGTTTTGGCTAAATAGGTTAGCCTTCCTGAATTATGTATGCCTGTTTTCAGGTGTTGTTGCCTGTTGGTAGCGGTGTTGTGTAACGGTAATATGAGAAAACTTGAGACAGGGCAAAAAGTTTTCTTAACAAACTTTCAAAAATAAATCCTCTTTATCAGGGTATAGTTACCTCTAGAAACAACTATGTGTTCTCCAAACTTCTCATAACACCGTTAAATAAACTCAAAATTCTGGTTTAGTAGATCTGTTTAGGTGTTCAGGGTATAACGCTTTACCGCTGGTTTAAATTAGCAGGGTTTAAAACAAATTTCTGTTTTTTCCTTGATATTTTTCTGTTTGGGATTCTATGACTCTTTTAGACCGAGTAGATCCATGAATCTTTCTAGAATTTTTCTGGAGTTTTCAGAACCCTTTTTTTCCTTTCTTCGCCATAAATTTCGGTTTTTGTTCTGTTAACCTCGGAAGGTTTTTTAATTCGGAACTGCTATTTGTTCGTTATAAGGCTGTGGATTAGCTTTTTGGCAACTTGAGGGTGACAAACTATTGACTCGACACACACGATTTTTTGGTTAAAACAGTCTTAACTCTTACACTTGTCGGTTTTATGCTGGTTTCGGCTTCGGGTCTCACGAAGGTCGGTGGTGATCATGTTAAGACCGAGTCTATTTTTTCCCCGACAACCAGTCTGGATGTCGAGTCTGTGCTTAACTTGACTGGGAAGTCAGTAAAGTCGGTTAACAACTTGTTTTTCTCGTCTACGGCTTATATTGTGCAGAACAGTGATGGGGATGATATGGTTTTCCAGTTAGATGATTCTTCGGGTACTCGGAATGATTTCTTGAGGTTTGACAACTCTGCTGGTTCAGCGAACTTCAGTGTCCCGTTGGGTATGGGTTCTAACCAGATCAATAACGTGGCTGACCCGACCGAGGCGCAGGATGCGGCGACTAAAAGTTATGTTGACAGTCAGGTTTCTTCGAGTAGTTGTCCGTCAGGGTATGTCCGCGTTCCTGGTTCGGACAAGTACGGTACCTCGGATTTCTGTGTTATGAAGTGGGAGGCGAAGAATGATGGCTCAGGAAACCCTGTTTCACAGGCCTCTGGTAATCCTTGGGTTAATATTGAGCAATATACGGCTCGGCAGGAATGCAGGAGTCTCGGCGATAACTATCATTTGATCTCGGAGAGAGAATGGATGACGATTGCGGAGAATGTTATGCGTCAACCTTCTAACTGGGCTGACAGCAATATCGGTAGTAAAGCCAGTAACGGCGGCGGCATGTATATCGGCAACGTAGCTCCTCCAAGCAGCCACAGCCACCTCGGCTACGACGGCCCGAACCCTGATTCGGGGACTAGTCGGCCGGAAAGTGCTTCACTCAACTTATCAAACGGTAATGAGATCTACGATCTTTCCGGCAATGTCTGGGAATGGACTGACTATTACATTATAAGTGACGGAGCTGGCGGAAACGAGATGCCTCAACCAGGTGATTCCTCATGGCACGAGTATACAAATATTACTGATTACAGGGGTATGAGACATGCCCGTCCTTTAAACCCGTCCTGGAATGCGTCGCAGGGTATTGGAAGGATGCATCCTGATGGGGATAATGCGTATCCTTCCGGAACTACCCACGCCGTTCTGCGTGGTGGTCACTGGGGCCGTGGTGCGGACGCCGGGGTGTTGTCCGTGGCCCTGCACACCGCTCCGTCGCGCACGTACTCGGGCTTCGGGTTCCGGTGTTCGAAGACGCTGTAAGCGTCTTCTTGTTGTAAGAAGAACCTTGCGGGAGGTTCTTCGGGTTCTTATTCTGTG
>JBDGSL010000088.1:0-14513 GCA_042217555.1 Candidatus Nanohalobium sp.
CAGGGACTATCATGACTTCGACAAGCTCTTCAGCCACTTCAGGGATTTCTTCAGAGAGGCTGTCTCAGACAGTTGGAGGGCACCTAGCAATGAACAAAAGGAGACCGCCAAAACAGAACTTCAGAGAATGATAGAAGAAGCATACCCAATATTTCTTTCATGGACTGAAAACAGAACTAAACCTGGAGATGCGGTTATGCAGTATATAGAGGAAAATGAAAAGTGTTTCCAGAATATAGAAATCAAAAACAGAAAGGAGTTAGACTCTGGAAAAGTGAAACTATGGGCTTCAGCACCCCCTAAGCTAGGTAAATTCATGCTAAATCCTGATTTTACAGTTAAAGTAAATCAAAAACAAAGATAGAAGGAAATTACATTCAACTCCTTTCAAATTCCCTCCAATCTGCACTCCATCTTTCTTTTGCGAATTGGGAGATCCTTTTGCCTCTTTCCTTTACATCACTAACCTGCCATTCAGACTTCTCTAACTCATTTAGCATTTTAATAGAAGAATTTTTGTATAGGTTTCTATATTTCTCCTCATAAGGAGAGTTACCTTCCTTCTTATTGTCTCCTTTCCCTATTAAGGCAAGATTTCCTAACCTATTCCTGTTTTTGTGATGAGGATTAAGCTTATGTCCAGCTTCTGCGTTCTTAGGAACTAAGTGCTCAATCTCGTATGCCTCATCCCATTCAGTGAAAGGCGAGAATGTATTCATATCAGAGTCAGAACCATTTCTAAGTTCTCTCTCATACTCATAAAGCAAGTATTTTATGGAGGTTTTGTTCCTTATTCCTCCCCATCCATTAGTAAACTCGCCGTCAATGACATCTTGCTTCTCTAAGTAGTCTTCTAGTCTTTCAGTAGAGCACAAGTCATCTAGCTTTTGTTTAAGCCTCTTTTTTATTGTCATTACGCCTTTAGAGGCAGAACTGTACCCCTTATACCTATCATTCTCAGAATTGAAAACCTCCTCAATCAGTTCTGGTTTCGCCCTCGACCAGAACAAGTCATTTGCTAGACTTGAAATGAGATTATTATAAGCATTAGAGCCTTGAGCGACAACTAAATTATATCTGAAAGTTAAGCACTCACATAGGTGTAGAATATCCACAAACTCCTCAGAATCAATATCAAATCTATGGGCAACCGATATGAGCAACGGAGCGAATGTGGTTTCAGCACCTCCATAGGTATTCAGACCTTGGATTCTATTCCGAGCAACCTCTATAAACTCGCTTTCATCACTAGAATGCTTATCCAAAAATACATCAGGATTGGTAAGCTCTACATAATACTCTGAAGCAGTTTTCAGCGAATCTACATATGCTCTTATCCACTTCTCGAGATTATCATTATCTACATGACCATAGTTTTCTACCTCTGCCACTCTCCGATCAATATCCATTGGTCCTTTACGCTTTGATCTTGTATGAGAGGGTTCTCCGGCAAAAGCAATCCAGTGTGCTTTAATCAGCTTATCTAACTCATTATCTCCACACCCCTGATATTTTGTTACATTTCTTACGATCTGACCAAAGTCTCGGTATACATCTTGAACATCAAGGTCGCTTCTCGAGGCAGCATATACGATATGGCTCTTTACCTTATCTAGCAATGTTAGGTCCTTTCCTCGGTTATTGATTACTTTAAACATTCTTGCAGCTTCATCCATATCCTCAACAGACTTTACAGTAACTTTCAGCCTTTGAGTAGCAGTCTTAAATACAGAATTGATAAAACTATTATATTCGCTTAACCAATCTGCATCTTCCTCCCTATACTCCTCTCTCCATGTTTTAATCCGCTCTCTAATAGTTTGTTTAGCGTTGATTATCCTATCCCCGGCAGAATGGCTTACAGAAGTTCTAACATCACTTGCTTCATCCCCCTTTATGATCAATCTATTGTAAGCCTCCTGAGAAACCTCACCCAACTCTAGCTTTGGTTCTCCACCTCTCTCCAAATAGGTATTTTCCCAGCTCTCTATTGTATCATCAATGTTTTTTTCGCCCTCCCCCGGGATATCTTGGTGTTTAATCCATTCTAGTTCTTCGATTAGGCACTTTACTAGAATTGTTATTGTTGTAGCCCGTTGTTGACCATCTACTATAGAATACTTCTCGAAATTAACGAATTCGTGGACTTCATCTTCTTCACCTCTATCCTCCAAAACAAGAGTTCCAAAATAATGTTCTACATCAGAGTCATCTGCTCTCCTATCCATTACAAACTTTATGTCATCTAACAAGTCATTAACATGTGAAGATTTCCAAGAATATTCTCTCTGATATTTCGGGATCACGAAGAGAGATTGATTAAACACAGAAGCTAACTTGAAGTCATCATCAGGGATTCCATCCATATTGATTTTTCTTTAATCCATTCTTATGAACTTTATTCAGATTTAGAGCCAAAAATCCAGCTTTTCGCACACATAATGAAAAAGCTACTTGAAGTTTGATGACCTATAATTTTTCAGAGAAAACCTTCGGGATATGTAGTAATATGCTAGAAGCCCCGAGAGTGAAAGGATCTAAGCATCAACTGTCTGGGTATAGGAAGGTTATAAGGAGAGTATTAAGTATCTAACGCCTTCCTTCACTCTTATATTCTACACTACTTGTAGAGATATTAGTAATTTTTTCCAAATATCTCCATCAGCTTATCCTCAATCAAACTCTCTCTTCTTTCTTTAAATTCTAAGAAATTTCCGAAGTCATGCATTCTTTCCTCTTGAGGGATTAAATGCTTCTCAGGGGATTTCTCAGACTGTTGCTTGATCCACTGTTTAAAGTCCTCGTCATTTTTGGTTCTATTCTCACTACCAGTCAATAATTGAAGATTACCTAAATCATTGTAAGATTCCATATACCTGCTGATTTTCTCTTCGGAATAACCTCTTTCTCGCAGTTTTTCTTCATCAAACTTTGAATCAGGGAATATGTGATCCACATGGTACTTTATGTGGCCCCAGTCAGATCGGTCATATAGGAGGGTTAAAGCTAGGAAGGTTCTTTTCTTGCCATATTCAAACCCTAAGATATTATCTATAATTTCTTCGTTAAACCCTACAGTCTTACCTCTGCTTTTTAGTTTAGAATTAATTTTTTCGACAGGGAACTCTTCATCGGCCTCAATTGCTTCTCTAGCATCACGAAGGACCGTATCAGACTGGCCTCCAAATGTTCCATTAAGTAAAGAACTGAAGAACCATTTTTGGATCCTTCTTCTCGTTTCAGCACTTGCCTGATTTTCACCGTAAAGGTCGGCTTTAGGGTTTTTCATATAGAAGTAGGCTATCGGTATGAGAGCATTTTGGCTTGTAAGATTATTTGAGTCTACTCCGAAGCTGTTAACTAACTTAACTGCTTTTTCAATTGCTTTCTTTATATCTTCCCAGTTCTCTTTGATCTTTTCTAAGTTGCTTGCAGTGAAATTATCAACCTTATACCTTACTGGGAGCTCAGATAGCACCAACGAACTTTTTAGAACAAAATCTTTATCGAAGTCGTTATCTTCGTTGAGGTTTTGATTGATATGGTCTACGAAGTTAGTTATCTCTTCTCTTGCGTTTATTTCATCTCCTGAACTGTTTTTAGCCCAGTTACCTACTGCCATAGAAAGAAGAAGATCTGACTTAGTTAATTGTGTTCCCCCATCATTAGTTCTTATGAATATGTCTAGTACCTTTTCCATATCTTGTTCTTTTTCGGTGTAGTAATTGACTATCTCATCTTTCTCAATAACTTGGTGGAGTTGCGTCAGATTATGTTTAATGTGGTATTCTTGCTCTGATCCTGACTCTAAGCCACATTTTTCTCGAATTTCATTTATGTGCTCGTGCAATTCTCTGCTGTTATCGAAGTTTAGAATCTCTCCTACTCTATACCAGTATTCATCTTCATTATTCTCAGGATTGTGTTTGAACTCAAACTCATATTGCAGCCTGATATCTCCATCAGTTGTTTCTTCAGGATCAGAGAGGAGATTGAGATAAAGCTTTTTCTTTTTCCAGGCATCAGGGTTATTATACTGCTTCCATTTCTCTTTCGATGTATAACTTCCTTTTAAGCCTATATAGAGCGAGGATAGTCTTTGCTGACCATCTAAAACCAGTCTTATATCTGATTGACCGTTAGCTTCAGTTGTCTGATTCCTATTCAAGGCAGCATGGTTTATGTATTTCTTATTCGTAGTATAGTTCTGTATAAACTTGTATTTCACATATTCTTCCTTATTTTCCTTTTCAACTTTCCATAGGAGAAATGATCCAATAGGGTACTCTCTCATTAGGGAATCGAAAAGCCTGACTATCTGATCTTCATCCCAAACAAACTCCCTCTGTATAGCAGGCAGATAATACTTAGAGTTAATCTTATCCACAGCTTCAGAAATACTCTCAGTACTGTAACTCATTAACTATGAAATGAACTTGAAGCCTTATCAAAATTTAGAACATCCTGATCTCATTTTTACACTACGAACAACAATTAAAGAAAAATATGTAACAGTTGATGGTTCATGAGCTATTATGGCCTTAGACGAACTTGAGAAAGTAGATCTGAGAGAAGAATGGGAAGATGAAGAAGCAGATTTCACCCCATGGATAGCAGATAACATAGAAAAAATAGAAGAAGTACTAGGAATGGAATTAGAAGTAAAAGACACCGAAAAATCAGCGGGATCTTTCAAAGCAGACATACTTGCAGAGGAACCTAATACAGAAAAAGAAATTGTAATAGAAAACCAACTAGGAAAGTCAGACCACAAACACCTTGGCCAGCTAATAACTTATGGTTCAGGTATTGAAGCCTTTACAGTAGTCTGGATATGCAGAAACCTAAAAGATGAACATAGAAAGGCCATAGACTGGCTAAACGAATCAACCAGAAAAGACACCAACTTCTTCGCCCTGGAAATTGAACTCTATAAAATAGGAAACTCCAATCCAGCACCTAAATTTGATGTAGCGAGCGAACCAAATGAATGGTCAAGAAGAGTAAAGACTGAAACTGAATCACTAAGTCCTGTAGAAAAACTAAGACAGTCTTACTGGACAGAATTTAGAGCACATCTAGAGGAATCAGAACCACCATTCTCCTTGAGAAACCCCTGGGAGAAAGCTTGGTACAGAGTAAGCATAGGCCGTTCTCATTTCGGAATAAATTGCAAAATAAGCAAACAGAAGAACAGATTAGCCGTAGAACTTTACTTTGATCCTGAACACGCAGAGAAATACTTCGACATGCTAAAGGAGGATAAAGAAGAGATTGAAGCAGAAATAGGCTCAGAGTTAGAGTGGGAAAGACTAGAAGGTAAAAATGCTTGTAGAATAGCATTATACGACAGATCTTCAGATGTAGAAGACAGAGAACAATGGGAAGCCCAATTCAACTGGCTGGAAGAAAACCTATACTCCTTTTACAACACCTTCAAAGGAAGAGTAAAGGAGCTAAAACTAGAATAACAAGCTCAGTCTAAAAATAGAGAGTGAAAGAAATGAAAAACATGCCTAATATAGTGCAGATAGCTACTAAAGACATTTTGTACTACGAAGAATCTAAAGAAGAGAAACTTCTCAATTTTTGTGATGACCACAATATCGATAGACTTCCAAGCTATAATGGAAAATATAAGTACATTAAGAGAGAAGATAAGTTTCAAAAAAAGGAAATAAAAGAAAAGGAAACGCTAAAAGCTTCTAAAGGATCTTTAGACAGCCAAGTTATGGAAAAATTTTCCGAAGAAGAATTCATATTTGTTTATAGAAACAATGAACTAATGGGCATTGCCTACTTTTGCGACTATAACAGTGGCGTAATCTATGAGCATTTATATCAGAGAATTTATGAGCTAGAAACAGACATAAGAGAACTTCTAAGAAAGGAAAATCTTGACTCTTCTGATATGGTCGAATTTATTGAACAGCATCCTATTTTTGAAAAATCCAGTAAAAGACATGATCCAGAGAATATCAAGAGTCACAGGCCTTTCCAAAATTCTAATCTTTCGGAATTAGTGAACTTTCTGCATGATAGAAGTGAATTCAGTCTAAAAATTGACCAGAGCAATCTAACGGATCTAAGAAATAAGGTAATGCATGAAAAACAGTTTGTAGAGCATAATGACCACCAAGAAGATTCAATGGATTACGATCCAGAAACCTTCAAAGACTTCCGTAGAATGGTCAGAGTATTAAGTGAATCTGAAAGTAAGGTTAGAAATCACATCAAATTGAAAGAGATGGATTGAGCATGATTTTGCACTAGACATTTTCTGCCAGTTCTTTCATTTCTTTCTGTAGTTTCTGAAATTCTTTTGCCTTAAGTTCTCTTTCTTCTTGGAGTTCGTTCATTTTTCTGTGAGCTAATTTAATTGCAAATCTGGTAACTGCCGAGTTTCCTGTTTTCTCAGTTACAGAGTCAGGAACTTCCTCATCTAGGTATATTCTGAGATCTTCAAACTGATTCTTCCTTAACTCACTCTTCAGAATTGCTCGGGCTTCAATATCATCAGTCATAAGTTTTGATTATGTCTTATTTTATAAATGACTTTGGAAGTTAGGGGTAAAAACCGAATAAATACAATCGGAAAATGAGCTATATCGGAGTTTTTACACTAAAAATGTCAGATATTTCTGTAAATAGCAAGAATTGGCTGAAATTATTGGAATATTAATCTCGATACTACTCATTGTTTCCAATAATAGGATGTCAAAAATCGCCTCTAGTTTGCCCAAGATTAGATGGGAGAAAGGGGTAAAACCACATACTTCCCTTGGATATACAAAGGAAATTGGGTAAGAAATTATTGTGACGGAAGATAAAGAGGATATTTACAGATTAGTTGATAGGTATCTCTGGGAGAACTATCCCTTTTCTGATAAAAGAGCATTTTTTCAGAAGCCTCTAGCCTACTTGTTTAACGGCAGTAAAGCCTCAGAAAAGTGGAGCAAGGAAGATGTGGAAAAACTATCTGAGGAACTCCAGGATAAATACAGTGAGGGAGAATATTGGCTTTGCAGAGTCTTTGAAGGCAGTTTACAGATAAACGCTATTCTATTAGTTTCTAGGGGAGAAATTAGACTGTTAGGTATTAATTCAGAGGATAAATCCTTGCACTCTACTGCAGAGGTTCCTTATGAAGGCCTAGAAGTTAGAAAGAGAGGTAATAATCTTTTTGTTGAAAATGGTCTTGAAGGAGAAAGAAAGGAGATAGAACTGCTCCTGAGAGATTCTGATGAAGTTAATGAGGCAAAGGATAAGATTCTGGAGTTTATCCAAGAGATGGACTTGGAGGAGATACAAGGGAGATGGATTAGTAAGGAGAATGTGAAAGAGTATCAGCAAGCTCTTAAGTCCATAAATGAAGGTTTCAGGCATTTTACGCCTACTGAGTTCGAGTATTTCATAGGGTATCTTTTCCAGGAGAAAGGATTTGATGTAGAGGTTACTCAGCAATCAAATGATTATGGTGTTGATGTGATTGCAGAGGATGAAGAGTCAAAGATAGCTATCCAGGTTAAGAGAAAGAAACCAGGCAATAAGGTAGGTTCCAAGACTGTAAGAGAATCATTAGGTTCTCTACACAAGTACAATGCAGATGAGGCTCTCATAGTTACAAGTTCATCATTCACAAATCCTGCCATAGAACAAGGAAAGGACTCTCCTATCAAATTATGGGATAGAAGTATCCTGAAAGATGAAATTGAGAAAGTTATACTGTGAATCAGTTTTCTCTCTCAGTTACTCCTAGTCTCTCCAGGTGCATGAAGTAGTATGGTAGTCCTAAGTATTTGCTTGCTTCTCCTACTCCTGCTCCTTTCTGGGAGTTGGATCTTCTTTTCCAATCAGTTACTTCTGCTCCATTCCATCTCAGTACGAACATGGGAGTAGTTCCATGTGTATCTCCTTGCCTCTGCAAGATCCCATAAACTCCAGGCTCTAAGTCACCAAGGTTCCCCTGGAACCATTCCTCAAAGTCCTTCCTGCATCTGATGTCTTCTATAGCTGTTTGGTTCCTGGTAGAATCTTTCTTCCTTGGGAACTTGATCTTCTTCAATGGTTCTACCTTTTTCCAGTGTTCATCCATTCTGAGAAGGCCATCTCCTGCAGGTCTTTTTCCATCCCAGTCATGCTTTTCTCTTTTCAACAGGTTGTATCTTTTTCCAGGATCGAAATTCATCCTGTTTACCAGGAGATCTACTGCATGTTTCACTCTTTCTTCTTCCTTTGAGCCTTTGAGTTTCTGAGGTATGTTCATATAGAATTAATTACCTTTGATTTGCTTTAAAATTACCTAGAGAAACTGCAGAAACAGAACCAAAACAGGTTTATCACCACATCTTGTCTCCTTAGCATCCCAATCAAACAAGATTTTAGAGAGGTATCTGAAAGGCCTGAGAACAAAGGCCTCAATATACTCTCTAAAGACAGATTGGAAAATTGCTGAAAATCCCTAAACCAATCTCCTGAATACTTCTCGAATAAAGATCATTATAGCAAAAAGAAAGATTAATAGTCCAGAAAATCTGAGAAATGAAATTTTCCCTAAAAATAATGCTACTAACAGACCACCAACTATACCTGATAGAAGATTATATGTGACCTCCTCAACCTCTTTTTGAACCCTCACAGAAAAAATTATGTTCTCAAAAATTAAGTAAATCTGGAATAATAAGGAAAATTGGATTAATGAGAAAAAAGTAGGTAGCAAATATCTATTATGGGAGATGAAGAAAGTATCTTGCCAGAGGAAGATGAAGATAAGATAATGAGTTCTTTAAACGATGTAATATCTGGAATGACGGAAGAAGAAACCAAGATTACTGAAGCCATATCAGATTTTCAAGATACTGGAACTGAAGTATTGGGGAACTACATGGACTTACAGAAATTCTCAGAGATGGAAGATGAGAAATCAGAAAGAGTGATGAACTCCATAAAACAAGGAATCACCTGGATTGATACTTTCAGGCTAACAATGGAGATGGATAGAGCAGAATACACTGATTATACTGATTTAATCACTGAAATTATAGAAGATGGAATTAAAAATGAATCAGAGGATACTGTCACTGCAATATATCATAGATCCTCTTACAAGGAGTTAACAAAACTATTTTCTGGATTTCAGGAGTTCTTTATTTACTCAAACCCGAGTAAGGAAGAAAGTGTAATAGAACTGAGAGATTCAATTAAATCAGTGGTAGAAGGCCTTTACAAGCCAAACCTCAAGTTCATCAGAATGCTTTTGGAACCTGCCTCTGGAAAGGGACGGATTGGAGGAAATCAGACGGTAGGAGGATTGATGTCTGAATTAGAGGATGATTCTCATGACTTCTCTGAGATCTTACTATGGAAGGCCTTAGAGGTTAAGAACTCTACAAGCCATCCAGATACTGATTTCCATGAGGAGAGAATAGAATTTCTAAATCCAGAAGACCTTACTGGAAAAGGAGTAGATAAAAATCAGCCTTATCTAACAAAGGAAGACTTAAAGGAAATACGAGGCGAGGTTATCCAGGTTTCTACAAGCCTTATGATAAGTCATAAGGAAATTTACTCAAGTAAACTATACGATGAGGAAAATTGGTATTCCCAAGAAGAAATTGGTTTTCTATTAGCAACTTTGAACAATATGGACTTAGACATGTTTCAGGAAGAGCAAGAATAATCCCCAGAATTGTAACAATAATTGCCAAGCCCCGAGAGAGCTAGATATTAGCCGTACAAACTCTCTGCTTGTCGTGTCTTGCCATACTCCTTCCTTCTGTTGGCTTTTCAAGTGAACATTGCCGTCAAGTTTTTAAATAACTACAGCACCTCACACACCACAACTCAAATGAAATGAAAGGTCCGACTCGACGGAAACGAAAGAGGGCTGGAAACACTAGCCGAGAGCTTCACCGACGACCCCGAAGTATTCAAGGATGACGACAACTTCTTTCTCCGGAGCTCTCAATTCGAGGACCTCGAAGACGCCGATGAAGTACGAGATACCGCAGAGGAGATCGTCCGAACCATCCGAAACCTAGGAGCCAAAGACTCGCTAAGAACCGAGGACCTGCAGGCCTCTCACGTACACGAAATCAACGAGGACGGTACTGAGCACGTCACTGTTCGTGCAGAGAGCTCTACGGTCAAGATGAGAGCAGGTCCTGTCCGGGTGACCACAACAGATGAGGATGGGAACAAGAGTGTTCACAGGCCTGCTGATCGAACCTACGAATTGACTCAGCTGGCTGCTGAAGACGATAAGGTACGAGAATTGGTGGCCTTGATCGATAAAGGAGACGACTGGGTGAACCTCTACCGACTCTACGAATTCATCCAGGCAAACATCGACGGAGACGAGAACATCGTTGACAGAGGCTGGTGGTCCAGCAACGAAAAAGACCGGTTCAAACAGACCGCTAACAGCCGGGACGCAATCGGCGACAATGCCCGTCACGGCCAAGAAAGAATACCCGCACCAGACAACCCAATGACTTACTCAGACGCGAAGGCCTTAGTTGACTCACTCATCCGGGACTGGCTAAAACACAGAAGGGAGCTATAACTTCGCCGACCAAGCAAATAAATATCGAGACATCTGTGTCCAAGTATGTCTATTCAAGGCACACTCAACATTTTGCTCCCATCGCTAATATCATCTGTATCGATTATCTTTGTTGCAGTTACGTTCTTTATTGGACAATATGAAGAAAATAAGTATGATATCCCCGCTGAGCGATACGCAAAGTCAATCCGACTTATGAACTTAGCGTTAGCACCAGCAATATTATCACTGTGCTCTATCGGGATACACTCGCTTGGGATTGGTAATCATTGGACTATCCTGTTTGCCTGGGTTTTATTAGCAATGGAAGCTGTCGTTCTTGTGCTAAGTGTCATCTGGGTAAGCCACAGCACCCTAGATGGCGGCCTAATTTGATCAATCCATGTTTGGAGATCAACCAGAAAAAATTCCAGACGCAGAGGCAGCAGAGCAGATATTTGGTGATAGAGAAAAAGGAAAACTAGAGGAGGTGTATAAATCTGAAACCGGCCCGGATGGAGAGCCACTAGCTCACAAAGCAGCTAAAGACTTCTGCGACCAAAATGGAGAGAACGAATACGAGATCCCCTCAGGCAGCTCCCCCGGAGAAACTGCTGGCGTGATAGGGTACATGATCTCCCAGCGAACTGACCTGATGCCTAATGTGCTGGACGAGTCTATTAAAGATGGTCAGAAGAAACTAGCGTATATCTATTTTGGAAAGTGTGCTATGGAAAACGGCGACCACTAATTCAGCCTCTAGCCTCCAGTCGATCCTGCACAAGGAACAGATACCGTTTTTGATTAGTTGAGACGATCTGATCTTGGGTCTCTTTGTCACCACCAAATACGTTATTATCTGTCCGTCGAATTCGCTCCTCTCTCTCCTCCAAAATCCCCCGAATTTCTGAATAAGAAATCCGTTCCGGAAGACCCTTTGATACATCTTCCAAATAAGATTCGGATAGATCTACGTCGCTAAAATAGCTATCTAACAGATCATCAGCTATTTGCGCCTCAATTCCATAGTCCTCAGCCAGCTCTCTTAGATGGTATAAGCTGACAGCATCCCCTGCCGATATTGTATCCGATGATGAGTACTGCTCTAGAATAATATCTCGTACAGCCTCTAGCTCGCCCTCTTTCTGACCAATCTCCAGCAGTTGATCCACTTCATCGTACTGAAGCTTCTTTCCCTGCTCAACTATCGACTTTTTCTCCTCCAAGTACCCCTGAATGTTTCCCATATGTTCACCTATACTAGTTGATTTTTTTATTGATGATTGGTCAGACGTTAGCGCCCTACCCCCAGCTTCCTCAATTTGCTGCACAGCAGGATCAGTGAACTCATCAGCAATAACAACCAACTCCTGTCTAACCCGGCCATTACCCAACACTTTCACGCCAGCAGAATCTGGAGACTCCTCAACGACGTCACGTGCATCTATCCGATATCCAAATTCTGTTTGTTCAGCAACACCCTCCTCAACCCATAAAGCTACATTCTCATCTAATTCTCGAACTGTGATCTCATCAAACTCAACCGGGTTCGGTTGAGTAAATCCGTCTTTACCTAAAGGCTCGTAATTCTGCTGTTCATGTTTGTCTCTCCCGGCTCGTCCTCTACCTCCTCGATGGCCTGCACCCCGCCTGTTCTTATGACTACCGCCACCGTGAGTACGGGAGCCGCGCTGTCGACGTTTCTTGGTTGTCATATGAGTTTTTAGGGTTTCTTCTGGGAACTTGAATATTGGTGGTCCATGGACATCTGTCTTCTGTCTAACCAGACTGCGTTTAAGCCAGTGGTGTACCTACCGCTATTTCCGTCTTGGTCAAACGGTGGCCAGCCATGGAGTAACGTTCCCATTGTCCTCATGTGTTGCTTGGTTTAGTGGTTGGAAAAAGGTTTTCCCAACCTGTACATCTGAGTTGCTTAATATTCCGATGTCTCGAAGAGTCAGAACAGCCTATTCGGGAAGGTTTTCGATCTCGTTGAAGTCCCGAACTGGTCGAAATACTACGTTATCTGTCTGTAGGCCTTTCTCCTCCATCCTTTGCTGCAATCCCTGGAGGATTTCCTGGTTGCGGGCTGCGACCCAGACGATGAAGTCTTTCTCCAGATGCTTCTCGATGTGCTCTATTTCTCTTGGGTTGTCGCCCATCGCTACCTCGACCACAAGCTCGGCAGTGTCCATATTCACGTAGACGTCGGCATCGAATACCTCTGTCTCAGCGTACCAGCCTGCTTGTTCGAATGCTTCCTTGATTCGAGTTTGCCAGTACCTGTGAACGACTCCGCCTCGCCCCCTGTGTTTCGCTTCCAGATCTAGCTCCTCTTCGACGTACTGGCGGCCTTTCTTCGTCAATTCCAGCAACTTTCGACGTCCACTCTTTGTACGGACCTGCCTCTCGATCAGTACTCCTTCGTCAACGAGCTCGTCCTTGGCCTTGTTTCCCTTGTACCGGCTAGGAAATTCCCCGTATCGTTCAGTCAAGGGCCTAAACGGATTCTCGACCACGTCCTTCAGTAGGCGGTCTGCTTCGCTTGAAACGTTGACTTCTCTTGAAGGATCTTCCGGAGTATCAGGCTCAGGTACCTCACCAGAACGACCTTCCAATATCTCAACTTCGAACTCAGGCGTCGTATCTCTTGGTTCGTGAGACATGTTGTTCCAGTTCTCGGCCTGGAGTTTCTGAAGTTCGCTATCAGAGATCTGCTTGTCTGCTTCGTGGTTATCGAGTTTGACCGGTACCGGGTCATGGTTTCCTGTTTGGACTACCGCCTCTCCTACCTCAAGCTCAGAGGCAAACTCCATCTGTCTCTCAGACAGGTTCATTGAGTCTGTGATTGCTTGGAACTGCTTCCGGTCGCCTGTAGGCAGCAAAACTTTGGTGTACGTGTTCGCCTTGATAGAATCCGTCAACTTGCTTGCCTCCTGATCACCAACCACCAGGCCCTCACCGAACTTCCGCATCTTCGCCGTCAACTGATCAATCTCCGGAATACCAGCCGCATCCTGACGCTCCTTGTACACTGAGAAAACCTGCTTCCCTTCATCCAAGAGAAACAAGTGCCGTAACTCGTCACCACGCATTCCCTGAGACAAACGGTACTCGTAGACACCAGCAAACAAAATCTCCATCAAAAAGTTCTGAACATCCCTGCTGAGACCGTCAAACTCGAAAACCACCCTCCTATCTAGCAGCTCCTCTATCGTAGGACCCTGACTGCATTCGAAGACTGTACCTGCTGTAAGGTTCATCGCCTCCAACCGATTCAACAAACGATCCCTGTAATCCGCAGCAGTACGAACATAGCTCATCGAATCATTCTCAACCAGTACTTGTAGTTCGTGAAGGCCTGGATACGGCCCAGAAACCTCCTCAAACAAACCGTACAAGTCGTAGAGCTCAATGATCTTCTTCAACAAGTAATTCTTGGACCCCGAAAGTAGCGAAGTAGCGTGACCGAAAATTTCGGAGAAAACCTGAGCCCACCTACGAGGAGACACACCACTCGGAGGCCTCAACGGATTCAACTTCAACTCCGACCACGGCAACACCAGCAAATCATCTTCACGAGCCAAAGGCCTGTAATCCCGCTTCAAATCAAAAACCCAGCACGGAACACCAACCTGATCAAGCAGATTGAAAAACAGAGTCGTCTTCCCCGAGCCCGACTGACCTACAGCCAACAAATGCCTCGTTAGATCGCTCTCAGAAAACCGGAAGCACCGGCCATCGAAGGTGTCTCCCAGCGTAATCCCTCCCGTGAAGGATCTCGATGCAAAAGGATACTCTGAGTTCTCAACTGCTCTCGCTGCAACTACTCGGGAAGCAACTTCCTGCAATACCTCACTTCGAGACAGGCCAGAAGCCAGAACCAGCTTCCGTACCTCCTCTTCATCAAGAACGTCATATACTGACGGACATGGGTTTTGATAAGCTTCGACTCCAAGTGGGGATATGA
>JBDGSL010000009.1:0-4538 GCA_042217555.1 Candidatus Nanohalobium sp.
GCTCCTGTAATGGCTGACGACCACCTGAATGAGACGGATGAAGACGATTCAGATGTTCCAGAAGACAACTTGGATTCAGGTGTTCCAGAAGACAACTCGGATGAAGAAGAAATAGACGATTCAGATGTTCCAGAAGACAACTTGGATTCAGGTGTTCCAGAAGACAACTCGGATGAAGAAGAAATAGACGATTCAGATGTTCCAAAAGATGACTCAGATGAAGAAAATGAAACCGGGGAGGAAGAAGCTGAACTGGAGAATGAGACAGAAGACGATTCAGAGATGGACGGAACTGACAACAGCACAGCTCTTTCCATCAATAGATCAGAAGCGGAGCAAACAGCAAACTTGGAACGAGTAGAAGTTCAGAACCTCAAACAAGCCAGAGAAAGAATTGAGGAGCTTCGAGGAATGGTAGTAGAATTGAGGCGAGAGTTAGAAAAGAAAAACGGTGAAACAGAACTAGAAGCCGAACAAGGATCTAGAGATCAGGAGACTAAGGCAGATATGGAACGCGAAAGGAATGGAAACGGAACAGAAGTAGAAGCCGAACAGGAATCTAATAGACAAGAAACTGAAGCAGAGGTCGAACGTGAAAGAAATGAGAACAGAACTGAGACTGAAGCTGAAGTTGAACGAGAAGAACCATCTCAAAACTCTGAAGAAGCGGTTAACGGAACACCAGGAAATCAACAGGCACAGGAAAGAAGACCTGGATTCGTCTCAAACCTCTTGAGCAGTTTCTTTGGCTAACATCAACACTTACTCTTTCTTCTTTTTATCCGGCCCACAATTTGCAAAAATAACGCGGTAATATAATTCAAACACTTGAAAAGTTTCTCGGCAGTTTCCACCTCTCTATCAAATGTGGAGATATGCAATTGGCAGTCCGAAAACTTCGGAGAAGATTTCTTGACCTACAAAATTCGAGAAGAATTTTGGCAGGACCCGGATTTGAACCGGGGTCTGGCCGTATTTTGAGTCGGAGAGCAAGGCTCTCCTCAGTCCCCGTCCTGCAAAACAGGACTTGAGGTTCCCAAACGGCCAATGATAGTCCACTACACCATCCCGCCTTAAGCTTTCGATGGTTCGAAAACCTTAATCAGGTTTTCTCTGATGATGGAACTTTCGGAATCCGAAGACCTTTGGTCTTCTGTAACTAGCAACCAAAGGTTGTGGAGTTCGATTCACTACACCATCCCGCCAGTTTTTTCGGCGATTGGAGTAACCGGTTAGTTCGTTACACTGCTTTGTCTTTTCTGTGGAGGTGGTGCGAGGTATAACGGGTTTGGAGGGCTAACCTTAAAATACACTTAGGGTGAAAGAGGTCTTCCCTGTAAGAAGAGAAGGGAGAGGGAGGGTTGTGTGTTATCTTCTTTTCTCCAGGTTTTTCTGGATGTATTTCGCCATCATGTCCGGTTCCAGGTTTACTTCTTCACCTTCTTTCTTTCCTGAAAGGTTGGTGCGTTTCCATGTCTCCGGTATGATCGTGATGGAGAATGAGTCCTTCAGTGTTTCTGTGACTGTCAGGCTGATTCCCTCTATGGCGATAAATCCTTTTTCTATAACAAGGTTTTCCAGGTCTTCAGGTTTCTCAAACTTGAAGTTCCATCCTTCATCTAACTTTTTTACTTCAATGAGTTCTGCTGTGGTTTCTACGTGGCCCTGGACTATGTGGCCTCCCATCTTATCCCTGGGAGTGAGTGATGTTTCAAAGTTCAGTCTGTCACCTTTCGAAACCTTGGAGAACCACGTCTTTTCCAGTGTTTCCTCAGCCAGGAAGAAAGAAATACTTTCCGAATCAAACTCCTCCACGGTGAGACAGGCGCCACTGAGAGAGATACTTTCACCTATTGAAACCTCTTCAAGACTTTTCGGACGCGTGACACGGATACGTTTTCCCTCACCTGCATGCTTCACATCCTCAACACTGACCGTTCCCTCAACAATACCTGTAAACATAATACAGGGCTTCCCAACTTATCTCTTTAAACCAGTATGGTTACAGCAAAGCAACCCGAGAACCTTCATAAAAATGCTTAAATCAAATTCTACCAGAAAACTCTGTGTGATAACATGGTAGAATTTGAGACTATTGAGAAGGACCGACGTGACTATGGAAACTTTCCAGGGGAAAAGTTTATCGAGGTAAGCAGGAACAAGGCGATTCAGGACGACGGATCGGAGAACAGTTTCCTTCAGATCGCCACCGGCTACTACAACGACGAAGAACCACAGTACAACAAGAGATTCACGGTACCGACCGATGAGAAAGCGGTGGATCATATCGTTGAGAAGCTGCCGGAGATGTTCGAGAAAGAAAAAGAGGCCCGCGAAGAATAAATCATTTTGACAACCCTTCTTTTTCCATGATCCCATTTGAAGAAGAGAGAAGCCTGACCGCCTCCGAGAAATATGCGCAGAGTGTTTTGCAGTCGAACTGGAGTCATGTCGTCTGGGCGACCTCCGGAGTCCGGGAAGACTTGGAAGGCCGTTTCCCCGAGCTTTCTGAAAAAGTCAGCGAGAACATCAAGCAGGATACAGGCAGCGGCCAGACCGTTTTTCGACCCGGCGTACCGGACTTCCTCGCATTCAACGACACCGGAGAATACGTTTTTGTAGAGGTGAAGAGCGGAGAAGACGGCATCAGGGCGTCACAGTTGAAATGGCTGCGCGACTTCTCCGGTATAAACGCAGAGATCTGGTTTACGAAAGGAGAAAAAGTAGAGGAAAAACTTGACACGGAAAACATCTCCGCATACACCTTCCAGGACAGGAAAGGAGAAACTTCGGAGAACAAGGTTGTGGAGGAGAACGGTCCAAACTACTTGGTTGAACTACCGAAAACCCTGGCCTCGATACTTGGCTTGGAGAAAGAGGACTCCATTGAGTGGCGTTTGAAGAGCAAAGACGAACTGATTCTGGATTCAAAATAGAAAGCCCCTTTTTGAGTTCGGGTGGCAGGAGTCTCTGCCCATTAGTGGCGTGACCTTTTCTTTCGATTTTCTGTACTGGAGACCATCTTACCCCAGTTTTATACATATATGTATGTCTTCGGTTCTTGGCAGAAATCGTAGGATTTAACTTAAGACTGTTTTACTTCATTTCTTGACCTGATCATTTTATTCTTGCTTGGAGAATTTGGAATTAGGGAAAATCTGAACATAAAATCCTGAACTAAATTGATCAAGATATGGAAAATTTTGAGAAAATGCTCTGGTGGTTGATCGGCGGCACCAGAGGAGGAGAAAACCGACTGCGAATAATCAGGAAACTGGAGGATAAGCCTATGAATACCAACAAACTTTCCGAAGAGCTTGACTTGGACTACAAGACGGTCGAACATCACCTTGATTTAATGAAAGAACATAACGTAATCACCACTGTGGGAGAAGGATACGGTAAAAACTTCTTCCTCACAGATCAAATGGAAGAAAACCTTGACAAACTTGACCAGATACAGGAAGAAGCAGGTGTAGAAATATGAAAACAGATACTGAACTTAAAGGCGTAATCGGATTCAGCATACTCGTAGGAATATTGTCAGCCTACCTTACACATCAAGCGATCTTTGCACCAGAGGCATATGTCGAATCAGCTATAATATTCAAGGTATTCTTCTCCTCCATCAACGCAGTACTTCTCGGCGGACTGGTGTTCAACTATATCCAGATTTACAGGGATATGCCGACACCGACTTCAAGGATCTTCCTGATCTTCAGCTCGGCACTAATGTTCTACGCCATATCCTCCAACCCATTAGTCCACCTATTATTCGGCTATGAATTTATTCCTTTAGGGCCGTTCACCTATATGCCCGACCTGTTTGTGACAGCCGCTACAGTTGCGATACTCTGGGAGAGCTACAAATAGAGAGAAGAAAGGAAAAAAGGTGTGGGGAAGACAGGAGGTTTTCTTATTGTCCTCCTGTAGGTGGCTGTTGACGTTGAGGTTGTTGTAGGTCTGTTGGTTCTTGGAACAGGTAGCGTCCATCACTTGAAATGTAGAGCGTCCTTGTCTGATCGATACTTCTTGTACCGCTACCAAGTCTTCTCGGTACTTCTCCTGTCGTGGAAACGGTTACTTTGTAGAGTGAGTCGAACTGTGACTGTGAAACACTCTCAACTTGAGAGTTAATCGACAGGTCTTCCATCGTCAGGTTCTCACTTCTGTTCGCTACCTGCTGTAACTGTTGTCTCTGCTGTGCCGTCTGTTGACTTACCAGAGACTGAACTGTCTGCCGAATCTGTTGCGTAGACGCATCGCCCCCAGTATTTCCTGTAGAGGCTCCTGTCACACTATTGCCTCCAGAAGCTACTGTTCCAGCACCGAAAGCGGCTACGATAGAAACGGCAAATAATCCTGCCAGACCATACCTTCCCTTATCTGAAAGTTCGTCTAACATATTATCACAATTAGCTAATCAAAATCACCACAGTTAAATACTGTAGGGGGAAAATGGGGCGAAATTGGGTCTGAATTAGGTATAGAATGGAACAGAGTTCGGACAACCCCTTTTAAACAAGAAACAGATTACT